>CAZEWJ010000004.1:0-219809 GCA_964515875.1 uncultured Ignavibacteriaceae bacterium
AGCAGCTGACTCATAATCAGCGGGTCGGTGGTTCAAGTCCATCTGGGCCCACTTTTATAGGATTTCAATATGTTTTTTCATAAACCTTTCTTTTCTCTTGAAAGAAAAGAAACAAAAGTTCAAGACTGCAAATAAATTGCTAAATTTTTATTTCACTCAATGATGGAGAATTAACTCGCCCGACAAGGTCGGACTCAAACAGGATTCTCCATTTTTCATTTCGTTCCACAAAAATTTTTAACTCAATTTATTTGAGGTCCTTTTTTCAAATTTTATATGTACCCGATGGGTATATGTTTTAAATGTTATGGGTAAAAATCAATGCTTTGGGGTACACATTATAATATTTTAATGTTTTTTTGCAAAAAACGTGGTTCATAATAGACCACATAGTTTATACGTGGTTCAAAAATATAAAAAATGAACCACGTTTTACAGACGTGGTTCAAATTAGACCACGTTATTTCCCGGTTAGAATGTTAAAAAGTTCAATATTTATATATAAAACCTCTTTGCCTACTTTTTCTGGTTTGATAATATTCAATCTTTCAAGTTCTTTAAAGTAGCGTTCAGCGGCTTTTCTAGCTGCAATTTTACGTTCAGTGATAAATTCTGTTTTACAATAAGGTTGTTCGTAAATAAGTTCGATTACTTCTTTTGGTACACGACTTAGCTGATTTTTCCTGATTGTTTCTATGGTTTGCTTAAAGGAATTATCTATTCTGTTAATTAGGCTTATAGTATTTGCTGAAGTTTGTTCTATCGCCTTTAACATATATAATATCCAGGGTTCCCAGTCTTGTTTCTCTGTAACACCTCGCAATAAAGTATAATAATCCTTTTTATTTTCTATAATATACCTGCTAAGAAAGAGAATAGGTAGGTCGAGATGTCCTGTTAAAACAAAGTAAAGAATTAAAATTATTCTGCCAGTCCTGCCATTACCATCTGTAAAAGGATGAATAGATTCAAACTGGTAATGAATAATAGCTGATTTAATCAGCGGGTCTATATTTCTCTGATCATCGTGAATATATTTTTCTAAATTTGAAAGAAGCTCCCTGATTAAATTTTCGCCTTCAGGTGGTGTATAAATAACTTCATTCCTGGAATTAACAAGTTTTGTTCCCGGTATTTTCCTTACCATAGCATTGGTATCTTTAATTTTCTGGAAAATATTAATAAATAAATTTGTAGTAAGCACATTTCTTTTTTTGAGTTCATTATAACTTTCCCATAATGCTTCATGATATCTTACAACTTCTTTTGCTGAAGGATCACTATCATTTGATTTAGCTGCTAAAGCTTTATAAAGCTGGTCATTGGTTGTTACTATATTTTCAATTGCCGAGCTTGATTTAGCTTCCTGCAGGACTATTGAGTTTATTAAAATATCAGGATTGGGAATACGACCTGTTGCACCTTTAAGCTCTGAAAGTGCACGAGCAGTACTAATAGTTTGCTTTAAAATATTTTTAGTTTCTATTTCTTTTTTGGGTGGAAGCCTGGGTAAATCGTTATATGGTTTGTTGGGGTCGAAATTCATATTAATGCTAAGTTAAATTAATTGGTAGAAAGTTGTTTCTCTCTTTCTTTTCTAATCCTCTCCAATAATTTTTCTGCCGGCTTATCGTTTAGGTCTTGGGGAACGAGTTCTGCTCTGAGCTTTCAACATTCCTTTCATTCCAAGTAGCGTCATCAACATTATTCTTCTCCCTCCAATCCTTCGTCAAATCTCCTGTTACTGCTGCATTTAGAACAGATCCGAAATCTCTTTAGTAATAAAGGAATCTTCTCAAGCCGGGCTATTGATTCTTCCACTTTGGTTAATAGCTTATCAAGTTTTTCTACATTCGTTTTTGTTCGTTGAGAGGTGGAAGAAAAACTGGAATCTCTTTCATTGAACCTTGAGTAAGTTTAAGTCGTGTCGTACCGTTTACATAATCAGTAAAATCAAATTGATTCAGATAGTATTTTAGAAAAGGATTTGTAGTGATTTCAGTTAACGCTCTTAAAACATGAGCATGATTGTTTACCCAACTTTCACCTGATATTATATACGAAATACTCTTGCTCTTCTCAAAAAAAGGTGCCCCATCTTCTCCTATCAATAAAAGTTCTTCATCAAAAAGAAAATCATCTATCCAACCAACTTGACCAGTTGCACCATAATATGGAATCTTACCAATCCTTTTATTTCTCTCATCAGAATTTATCGGAACTCTTTCATTATCTAAAACATCAACACACTTTTCAAGTGCAACTTCAGCCCACCCTTTCGGAAGATCACTCATTTCCATTCCCAGTCTTTGTTATTCCAATTATTTTTTCCCTTCAGGTCAGAATCTAAAACTGGTTCTATGAATGAATTAATTTTGGTTACAACTTTTGAGAAGCTCTTTTCAGCAGGAAGCTTGCTGCGGTCAAGAAATGCCGTCCAGTACTTTTGCAATTGCACATCGTTTTTAAATTTATCTTCAAAAATCTTTTTCCGTAAATCTAAATTTGTTGAGCGTTGATTGAATGTGGTAAATACAGCTTCCTTTAGAAAATCTCTTTTGAACTCATATTTCTCAGCAAAGAAAAGTATGTCGTAAAAATCTTTCATCCGGCTTGTCTGGAGTTGGAGAGAAACAATTGCCTCAAACTTTTCAGCAATTGCACTTTCAATTGAGTAAACTTTTATATGTGGTGCAGGAAAATCGAGCAGAACAGGAAAATCAATTTCGATTGGACCGCCGGTGATCTTATCTCCAAACCCAACATCAAGCTGAACTCTTTCCCTTGAGTTTTCGAGATATGCATTGAACTTAACTCTTACACCCTTGTAATCTCCATCATCATCAATATTTTCAGTATCAATTTCGGATGTATCAAACCTCAACCCGTCTTCAGATTCTACCTTGAGAATTTCTTTTACCACATTTGCAATCTCTTCCTTTTCATTTGAGATAGATGAACCGAGAAAATCAATATCCTTAGTGGGACGTGAACGGCTTATGTCGTGTGCAACGAACAAAAGGGCACCTTTGAGAATCAAATTATCTGCAAATTTTGATTTGGAAAGACGATAAAGAAAACGTTCCTGAATAAACTGGCGAACTACACTTTGAAACTCTTTTCCGGATTGAGTGGAATGGTTTCTCAATTTTTCTTTAACAGATGCAGCAAGATTTTTTATATCCTTTGCCATAGTTGCGGGTTATGATTTTTCTTTCAGGAAAGAATGGCTTTAACCATCGGTTCAATTTTTTTCTTCACACCACAAATCTCAGAGTATTCAAGAAGCTTGGAAATATTTCTTTCTTTACGGTTTTTCAGATATGCTTTCAGAGTTTCAACAGCGATATCTTCCCCGATCTTATTTATATAACGGAAAAGGTCGCCGATGGTTTTTTCTTTGTTATAAATTTTAATAGTTCCGCTTTTTGTATCAATTATTTCAATCCCGCTTTCATAGTATTTATCCGGAAAGTAATAAACCTGTATAGGCGGATATTCAAGTTTAAAATTGGGCGTATTATGAGGAACAGCAACGGTAATGTATGAAGGATTAAAAGTTGTAAGTTCAAAATAATCAGCAGCAGATGTAAGACAGATAACAGCTTTTTTGTTGGAATTACATACATCTGCAAAACTACCATGCTCATCCCAGGGATAATCTACAAGCTTATAAAGACCTGGCTTTATTTTTTCTACTATTCCTTCGGAAACCGCTTTAGATATTTGTCTCGGATGAATTTTCAGGCTGCGGAGTTCTTTCATTCTCGCATAACCTTTATGTTTTTCAAATATTTTTATGATTTCTTTCATAATTGTCTGGATCGTTTATTAGGCAAATATACAAAATATGCCTAAGAATTGATCCACTTTATGTAATGAAATAATTTTATTCTTTCTTTTCTTGGCGCAAGAAAAGAAACAAAAGAACACGCACTGAAAAAGAATTGCTAAAATTTCAATTCCGTTCCGCTAAGATAAAATAACTCACTTCGTTCAAACAGATTTTCTCTTTTAACGCTTCACTACATGAAATTTTTTAACGCAATTCTTTTAAGGTGCCGAGTCGTTAAGAAATTCTAAGACAAAAGATTACTTGTTATTATTTTCCGTTTAATTCCAGTTCATCCAGAACATCCTTTAAACCATCAGCTTCAAGCTCAGTTATTGCTTCACTTGCTAAAACCTGTGGTTCCGGTAAGTCATCTGCATCTTCAAGAGTTTCATCTCTCAACCATGAAATATCTAATTTATAATTTCTTTCCTGTATATACTTCAGAGTAAACTTCCTGAACCTGCCCTCTTCACCTAAATCTTTTCTTTTACTTGTACCATTCGGATTCTCACCAAAGCATTTTTCAAATTCTTCAAAGTGCAGTTTTGAAAGCGGACGATCTTTTTTAGTTACTCCCGGCACATTAGAACGTGCAGCACTAATAGTTTGCTTTAAAATATTTTTAGTCTCTATTTCTTTTTTGGGCGGCAGCAGAGGTAATTCGTTATAGGATTTGTTTGGATCGAACGCCATTTTAATACCAGTTAAATTTATTGGGATTTATTGCTTAATCTTTAATAACATTCTCTTTAACTAAATCATCAGCTAATAATTCCGCTTGCTTTAATACTGTATCAATTGCCTTTTGCTGCTTATCCGGTGGATAACCATACTTAGTAAGCGTACGTCTTACTAAAACCATTAGTTTTGCTCTGGCACTTTCACGGATTGTCCAATCTATTGTTGCATTCTTTTTTACTTTATCTGCAATCTCTCTTGCGATGGTTTTCAATGTTTCATCACCTAAAACTTTCACAGCACTGTCGTTTGTTTCAAGAGCATCATAAAAAGCTAATTCAGATTGCGATAATCCGAGTCTTTCTCCTTCTTTATCTGATTCCTTTACTTCCTTTGCAATCTTAATAAGCTCTTCTATTATCTGAGCAGTTGTTAATAAATTATTTTGATATTTCTTTATTGCTGTTTCCAGCATCTCTAAAAACTTTTTACTCTTTACAAGATTTGTTCTCAATCGTGATTTAATTTCATCATTCAATATTTTCTTTAATAATTCTATAGCAAGATTCTTATGAGTCATTCCCTGAACTTCTAACAAGAACTCATCAGATAAAATTGAGAGTTCCGGTTTTTCAATTCCCGCAGCTTCAAATATATCTATGACCTTATCCGAAGTTATAGCCTGATCAATTATCATTTTAATTGCTGAATCTATGTCGGCAGCAGATTTACCTTTTCCTTCTCCTTCAAATTTTACTAACCGTGCTTTTACTGCCTGGAAGAAAGCAACTTCTTCTTTTATCTCCATTGCTTTTACGTGAGGCATTGATAATGCAAATGATTGACTTAATAAAGTGACTTCACGTATGAAACGATTCTTTCCATCCTGTAATCCCAAAATATGTTCTTCAGCCTGCAGAATGATTGAAAGTTTTTCCTGTGGTGCTCCAGTGAAGAAACGGTTATAATTAAACTTGTATTGTCCTTTATAATATGCTTCCGGTTCTTCAACTAAAATATCTTTTTGTGTTTTACTCTCTTCATTAAACATCTGTTGAACTATCTCAAGTTTTTCAAGCATTACTTCAACAGCTTGTTCTATACTTTCTGTTGGATCACCTTTACCGCCTGAGTCTGAATAAAATGACAAAGCTTTTTTCAAATCTGTTGCAATCCCTAGATAATCTACAACCAATCCGCCGGGTTTATCTTTGAAGACACGGTTTACTCTTGCGATTGCCTGCATCAGGTTATGACCCCGCATCGGTTTATCAATATACATTGTGTGCAGGCAGGGGACATCAAATCCTGTAAGCCACATATCTATCACTATCACTAATTTTAATGGATCGTTTGGATCTTTCATCCTGTCAGATAAATTTCTTCTTTGCTGTTTGGTTGTATGATGCTTTGCCATTACAGGACCATCATCGCTCGATGCTGTCATTACAACCTGGATTGTTCCCTTAGAAAGATCTTTATTATGCCATCCTGGTTTTAATGCAATAATTTCATTAAAGAGGTCAACAGCAATTCTCCGGCTCATTACAACTATCATTGCTTTACCATCGAAAACTTTTTGGCGTTGTTCAAAATGATTAACAATATCTCTTGCTATGTTTTTTATCCTGTGCTTGTTTCCAACGATCGCTTCTAATTTAGACCATTTAGCTTTTGCTTTCTGTTTAGCAGTTATTTCCTCATTCTCTTCAAGCTCTTTATCGAATTCTTCAATTAAACGTTTTCCCTCTTCATCCAGATTTACTTTTGCCAAACGGCTTTCATAATAAATCTTAACAGTTGCACCATCTGCGACAGACTTTGCTATATCATAAATATCAATATAGTTTCCGAAAACCTGCGGGGTGTTAATGTCTGTTCCTTCAATGGGGGTTCCTGTAAAACCAATGTAAGTTGCATTTGGCAAAGCATCGCGCATATATTTTGCAAATCCAAAAGCAATACGCTGACCAATTACTTCTTTTGTTTCCTTGTCTTTTACATCTTTCATCACAGCTTCAAAACCATATTGTGTTCTATGTGCTTCATCTGCAATTACAATTATGTTTCTTCTGTCTGAGAGCTGATCGTATTCTTCTTTACCTAATTCCGGCAGAAACTTTTGAATAGTTGTAAATACTATCCCGCCGCTTGCAACTTTTAACAGCTTCTTTAAATGTTCTCTGTCTTCAGCCTGAACCGGTTCCTGTCTTAATAATTGTTTTGATGCTGCAAATGTATCAAACAACTGATCATCCAGATCATTACGGTCTGTTATTACAACTATAGTTGGGTTTTCCATTTCCGGAGCCGTAATTAACAGGGCAGAATAAAAAACCATACTTAAGCTTTTACCGGAACCCTGTGTATGCCATACAACCCCGCCTCTTTTATCACCAAGGTTACCTGAAGCTTTTATGCTTGATTGAACAGCTTTCTTTACTGCGTAATACTGATGATATGCAGAAAGTATTTTTTCGGTTTTTACTTGTGTAATTCCGGTTTTGGGATCTTCTCTTTTTGTTTTTTGGAAAACAATAAAGTTGCGGATAATATCGAGGAGTGTTGCTGGGTTCAACATTCCCTTTATCAAAACTTCAATTTGGGGAATGAAGCGTGAAGATTCTTTAGTTCCTTCCGAAGTTTTCCAGGCCATAAAACGTGTGAACTCAGCGGAAACGCTTCCGGCTTTGCATTCCAATCCATCAGAGATTATACAAATAGTATTGTACGTGAAGAGACTTGGTATAATAGCTTTATATGTTTGAATTTGATTATATGCAGTTTCAATTGTTGCATTTTCATCGGCAGCATTTTTTAATTCTATTACGACCAGAGGAATGCCATTTATAAAAAGTAAAATATCCGGTCTTTTGTTTTGGTTTTTCTCAACAATAGTGTATTGGTTTACAACCAAAAACTGATTGTTATCAATATTATCAAAATCAATTAACGCAACTTCGTAACTACGTTCGTATCCGTCTTGCTGATAAGGTATTTTTACTTTCTCAACTAAGTATTGATGAAATGTTTCATTGTTGTGAAGAAGATCCGGTGAATAGATGCGAAGTATTTTTTGTATTGCCTGTTCTTGCGCTTCTTTTGGAATGTGAGGATTGATAACTGAAACAGCTTTGCGTAAACGGTTTACTAAAATTATCTGCTCAAAAGATTCTCTCTCTGCTTTCTCTGCACCGTGAGCAATGGTTAAACCGTGAAGATATTCCCAACCAAGGGATTGGAGTTTTTCAATAGCAAAGTATTCTATTTTGTCTTCAGTTATCGGTTTCATCTGGAGGTATTAACTTAAAATTGTTTAATTCTACTTTATATGCTTTTGGATCACAACTATATAGTACTTCACTGGGAGTAAATGAGTAGTCATTCATTTTGTATTCAGCAAACATCTCATCCCAATAATTATTAAAATCGATTTCATCATCATAATTGATATCTGGTTCAATCTGTGGAAGGGGATATTCCGTTTCAAATGCTTCGATTAAGAAGCTACATAAATTTTCAACCGATGACAAAAGGAAATCACTTGTATATGAATCAACCTGCAATTTTCTATCCTCAAGTTCTTTTATAGTTCTACCATGGGAAATGCTTCCAATTTCATTTCTATAGATTCCCATTTGCTGACCAATATTAGAAACAGATTGAGCAATTTGGCGTATTGTATTACTAGGATGAAAACCCAAACACCCAAAGGACAAGCTTAACAATCTTCCCATCGACTCGTTACTTGCTAGTGGCTGTTTCTTAAGATTACAAATTTCTTTTGCAATTCCTTCTATTAATGATTTTGCATTTTCGACACAAACAGAAAAATCTTCTTCTTTTGTCAGAAGAATACGTTCAACATATTCTCCATATGATTGCCAACGACTATATTTTTCTAAAATTAATTTTAATCTTTCCATCTTTCTTAAATTTTCACTCTTAACTCCCCACTCATCAACTTGGGAAGCAGAGTATCCCGCAGTTGTGTGAGTGTACGGATTTGATTTGTATTCTGATTCAATTTCTGAAAGAGAGAAGCACAATGTTCGTTATATTGTTTCAGTTTTTTATCTGGTGCAATTTTAATTTCAGTAGAAAGAGCAATATCTCTATTAAGTCCAGGAACTGCGGAATCAGAATTCATCTCTTCAAAGCTCAATGTCATTAAGAGAAAATACTCATAGAACAACCCAACTGAATTGACTTTTGATTTCACGAAATAGGTTGTGTCTATCGGAAAGAAATTCTCAAACAGATAGATTACTTTTCCAAGAGTTCCTTTTCTACCGATAACAATTCCAGGTCCTTCAACTAAAAACTCTGAATGATAACCGACAATACCGTTTGAACCAACTACAGGAAATCCATCTCCAGTTCTTATTTCTTCTTTCAATCCTTTTCCATAAACAAGTTCAATTACATCTCCCAACTTTCCAACTTCCCAACTCTCATCCGCTTCTTCCACAAACCACTGCCTAAAAAGTGTTTCTGCTAATTGCTCTAGGGTTTTGTTTTGGCGGTGGAGTAAATCTATCTTATCGTCTAAACTGCTTAGGATTGAGGCAATGGCGCGCTGTTCTGAATCATTTGGAACTATAACATCAATTGTTTCCAGATCATTTTTATTAACTGAACCAAACACAGTTCCACTTTCAGTATTTATAATAGTACTCTTTATGAAATGTAAAAGATAGAATAGAAAATTATTATTTCCATTTTTGGCTTTTAATGAAGAGAGTCCTCTCCCAATACAAATTTTTGTATTAGCTATATTTATATCTCCGACTGGAGCTCTAACACTAAACAATATTTCTCCCTCATTGGCAATTTTTTTAGGTTCAGAACAAAATGTATCAAATGTAGGAAATTTTAGACCGAACGTTCTATTTCCTTGAAGAAATGGTAAACCAATTCCAATATCATTATAATATTTAGAATCGGGTGATTGTCCCATATTAATATCGGCAATATCACCAAGTTTATATTCTTTCCACTCACTCATAAGTTTTTTTCGTTCAACTTCTGCAATAGTTGTAATGCAGCCTTATCAAATTTTGAAAATGCAAACCACTTTTTACCAAGGTCTTTTAACGAAGCACCAAAGTGATAAACATCTTCGTTATCAATTATCATAAATCTGTCGTGGGAATCCTTAAATTCTTTTATCTCAATTGCCGGATACTGGGCGTTAAATTTTTCCAAATCCAGCACCATCTCTTTAGTTATCTTCTTTGTAAGAATTGTTATCGCAACGGTTTTTTTTCTTTTGGTAAATAAATCAAGGACGGTGTCATCAATGTAGTTATCAATTAAAAGAATAGATTTTTCTGCTTTTCGAATAAGATCCGATACAAATTTATGAGCATCGAAAATTTGTCCGTCAAAAAAGATTCCCTGTTTGGGTTCCAAATCTTTACTCTGCAATGCATCAAAAACTTTATCAAACTTTTCATCTGTTTTCATTTCATATCTAAGCTGTTTTTTTTCAACATTATCAATTCTTTGGAAAAGCTGTGCGTTGTTTATTATAAATTTCCTCATTGCAACAAAGGCATTGATTATCTGAATACTCATTTTAACAGCAGTATCACTTTTCAGTACACCGGAGAGCATTGCAACACCCTGTTCGGTGAATGCGTAGGGGAGATATTTTCTATGTTTTCCGCGTCCTTGCTTTAAGGTGCCATTCTGTGACCTTAAAGATTCATCGTTTAAGGTGCCGATTTGGAACCTTAAAGATTCCCATTCGTCCTCATTTAACTGGAACATAAATTCTTCAGGAAATCTGACAATATTGCGCTTTACTGCTCTATTTAATTGTTTTGTTTCAACTCCATAAAACTCAGCCAAATCGCTATCAAACATTATCTGAACATCACGAATAGTGTAAATTCTCCTCTGAATGGATGCGGAGTCATAAGCGATCAAACTGTTTTTAGATTCTTCCATCTTTTATTCCAAATAAATTTATGTTTAAGGTTGCAATTTGTGACCTTAAAGATTCTTTTTTGAAGTCACAATTTGTGACTTCAAAAATTGGATGATGTAAACCATTCTTAATCAAACTCTTTATAATTTTATCGTAGAAAGATTTTCAAGGATTATTTTATTTAATTGTTCTTCTTCTGCAAGCTGCTTTTCCAATTCTGCTTTAAGTGCTGTGTACCTCTCGACAAAATTAAAATCATCTTCATCATCTGGTAAACCAACATATCTTCCGGGAGTGAGGACATAATTTAGTCTTCGTACTTCATCTAAGGTTGCGGATTTGCAGAAGCCGGGAATGTCTTTATACCCTTCGACTCCGCTCAGGGTGACATTTTCTTTACTTCTCCAGTTGTGATAAGTGTTGGCAATTTTGTTTATATCGTCTTTGCTTAGATCACGATTACGTCTGTTAACTAAGAAGCCAAGATTGCGTGAATCGATAAAAAGAATTTCATTTGCACGATTGCGGAATTTGCCATTGGATTTATTTCTTGATAAGAACCAAAGACAAGCCGGTATCTGTGTATTTAAGAATAATTTTGTTGGAAGGTTTACGATGCAATCAACCAAACCTTTTTCAATAAGTGCTTTTCTTATTTCACCTTCATTATTTGTCTGAGAAGTAAGTGAGCCTTTGGAAAGAACAAAACCAGCTTGCCCTGTTGGAGCTAAGTGATAAATGAAATGCATTATCCATGCATAATTAGCATTTCCTGTTGGTGGGACTAACTTTTCACCCAGCACCTTCCAGCGTCCGTCATTCTGTAAAAGCTCACCGCTCCAATCGCTGTCATTAAATGGAGGATTAGCTAAAACATAGTCTGCTTTAAGATCTTTATGAGCATTGTTTAGGAAACTTCCTTCGTTATTCCACTTAACATTGCTGCTGTCAATACCACGTATTGCAAGATTCATTTTACACAAACGCCAGGTAGTCTGGTTGCTTTCCTGTCCGTAAATAGAAATGCGGTCTAATGGATTAAGATTTAATCCCTTGCCATTTTTTGATTTATAATGATAGGAATGAGATTTAATAAACTTCTCACTTTGCACAAACATACCACCACTTCCACAGCAAGGATCAAACACTCTGCCTTCATAAGGCTCAAGCATTTCTACCAACAATCTAACAACACTTGAAGGAGTATAGAACTGTCCACCCTTCTTTCCCTCTGCAAGCGCAAACTCACCAAGAAAATATTCATAAACTTTGCCAAGAACATCTTTACTTTGTGCTTCTTTAGTTCCAAGTACTGCGGTTCCGATTAAATTAATTAAACCGCCAACTGTTGCTTTATCAAGTTTTTCCTGAGCATAAACTTTAGGCAATACTCCGCGAAGAGAAGGATTATCCTTTTCAATAGCATCCATTGCATCATCAACATCTTTTCCAATAGTTGTTAACGTTGCTCTACCTCGTATCCACTTCCATCTTGCTGATGGTGGAACATAAAAAACTTTTTCTGCAGTGTATTCATTCTTATCTTCGGGATCAGCACCTTCACTTTTCTGCTCAACAAGTTTTTGATAAAGCTCTTCAAACGCATCGGAAATATATTTTAAGAAGATTAAACCTGATACAACGTGCTTATACTCAGCCGCATCCATATTCTTACGGAGTTTATCAGCAGTTTTCCAAAGTTTTTTTTCGAGTGGTTCTTCTTGTTCGGATTTAGTTTTTGCCATTGTCAGGAAATATTCAATTAAAGATGGAAAAAATTATGTATGGTAATTAAATAAACACCTGGAAGTATTTCAATTTCGCCCAAGTACGATTTCCTTTGAAAGTGTAACTTAAGCAATTTTTGAGAGGCAATAAAGAAATTTTTTTCTTGCAAAAGCCATAACAAATTATGTTTTTAAGAGATCGCCTCTGAAAATTTCCTCATCATTTAAGAAGCTCAACTACCTTTACCCTAAGATATTTTTGTTACTTTTTTTTTGATGTGATTAGTTATTGACAAAGATAAATTTAAAGATTATGTTAAGAGCAAACGTTTGTGCATTAATTTATTTTCTTAATTAGGAAGTAAGTTGACTGTTAAATTACTTGATATTGCCGACAAAGCCGGAGTTTCCACCTCTACCGTTTCCAGGGTTCTTAATGACCTCACAGAGAAATACAGAATAAGCACTGAGACAAAAAAGCTTGTCTTAAGAACAGCACAAGATTTAAATTACAGACCTAATGAATTAGCCAGGGGATTACGGTTAAACAGATCCCACACAATTGGAATAGTAGTTCCCGATATCTCCAATCCTTTTTTTGCCTACATCATTCATATAATTCAAATCCATGCATCTCAATCAGGTTATAGCCTTATTGTTTGTAATACAAATGAAAATATCGAAACTGAAGTTGAACAAATTGAATTATTAAGAAGAAAAGGAATTGACGGATATATTATTCTTCCGGTGGGAACCAGGTATGATCATATACAGGAGCTGATACAAAATAACAGATCAGTTGTTATTCTGGATAGATCAATTGAAGAATTAGATGCAGACACTATTGTGATAGATAATTTTATGGGTGCATTTAAAGCTGTTGAGCACTTAATTGAAAATGGTCATACGCGGATTGCTATTATTAAAGGATTGCCAAATACTTATACAACAAATGAGCGTGTAAGAGGATATAAAGATGCATTAAAAAAATATAATATTCCTGTTAATGAAGATTATATCGTAGGTAAAGATTTTAGAAAAGAAAATGGGTACAAAGAAACAAAATACCTTTTAAATCTGGAAACTCCTCCCTCTGCTATTTTTGCTACCAGTGATTTAATTACTTTAGGAACATTTGAAGCCATTTTTGAAATGAAGCTTAATATTCCTGAAGATGTATCTATTGTGGCGTTCGATGAAATAGATTTTGCTCCATTTCTTATTTCTCCGCTTACAGTTGTAAAGCAGCCAAGAGAAACGATGGGGGAAACTGCAGTTAAACTCTTAATTGATGATATAAAATTTAAAAATAAAACGGAAAGAAAAAGAATAGTTCTAAAACCGGAATTGATAATAAGAAATTCTGTAAAAAAACTTTTTTAGCCCTGAGCATTAAAGAATTAATTACAAATAAAAAAATGTTAATTGGAATAAGATATGAATCGTGAGGGGATATTAGTGATAGGAAGCGCTAATATGGATTTAGTGGTTAGCACAGAAAGATTTGCTCATCCCGGTGAAACAATATTCGGAAAAAAATTCGATATGTTTCCGGGAGGTAAGGGTGCTAATCAGGCAGTATGCTGTGCAATGCTCGGAAGCAAAACTTTATTTATCGGTAGAATAGGGAGAGATGATTTCGGCAAAAGAATTTCTAAAAATTTGGAACAAGCAGGTGTAGAGTTACAGCATCTTCTGATTGATGATGAAGAAAACACAGGTACTGCTTTAATTACGGTTGACAAAACAGGAGAGAATAAAATAATCGTTATTCCCGGCAGTAATATGAAATTGTCTCCGTTGGACATTGATAAAAAGAAACATCTTTTTTCTGAAGTTAAAGTCGTTATCGCTCAGCTTGAAATTCCAATAGATACAGTTATAAAAGCTGCAGTTCTTGCTAAAGAAAATGAAACAACTTTTATTCTTAATCCGGCACCTGCACAGGAACTACCGGAAAAATTATTTCCCTTAATTGATTATCTCACTCCTAATGAAACAGAATTAGAAATCCTTTCAGGCATTACAGTTAAAAATGAAATTTCATTTGAAAAGGCTGCCAGGATACTTTTGAAAAAAGGAGTTAAGAATGTTATTGTAACAATTGGTGAAAAAGGGGCGCTTTTTGTAAACAAAGACAGGAAAGAAATCTTTCCTTCAAATAGAGTAAGCGTGGTTGATACAACAGGCGCAGGAGATGCCTTTAACGGCGCTCTTGCATTCGCTCTTTCAAATGGTGAAGAAATAGATAAGTCAATTCAGCTTGCAAACTTAGTTGCTTCACACTGTATTATGAAAATGGGTGCACAAAGCTCAATGCCGAGATTAGAGGAAATTAATATTTATAAAATTGCTACATAATTTTTTATGAAGATAAAAAGACCATTATTACTATTATTATCTGTTTTACTTCTTACAAACATTTCTCTTGCTTCTGGTAAGATAACCGGAAAAATTATAGATAAAGAAACAAAAGAACCTCTCATAGGTGCAAATGTTATTATTAAAGACCTTGCTGTTGGTGCCAGAGATTTATTGAAAGGGATCTTAGCGTGAACATTTTAATAACAATAATAACAAAGATCGCATCGAGTATTCTTGTTACAGTTATTTTTTCTATGATTTGTTTTGCCGGAAACACAGGAAAACTTTCGGGCAGAGTGACGGATAAAACTAACGGTGAACCTCTCATTGGTGCAAATGTTTACGTTCAAGAATTAAATACAGGAGCCTCAACCGATTTGAATGGTGATTATTTCATTCTAAATATTCCTCCTGGAACATATACTATAACTGTCTCAATGATTGGATATGCAAAGGTCACCAAGAGCAATGTTTCTATTATTATTGATAGAACGACCACAGAAAATTTTACCTTAGAAACCACATTGATTGAAGTAGAAGGTGTCGTTATTGTTTCAGAGCGTCCCGTAGTTGATAAGGATCTTACAGCTAGCGAGCAAATTGTTACAAGTGAAGTATTGGAGAATTCTGGCGTACGTTCGATTCAGGAGGCTCTCGTAACCCTTCCTGGAATTTTCAATGATAATTCAAATCTTGCGTGGCAGCGTGGGACAACCAAAGGTTATGTTCGTGGAAGTTCCAATGTGCAGGCTATATTAATGATAGACAATCTTTCAGTTAATAGTGGTATGGTTTCGGATAATTATACAGGTTTCAATACATCAACAATTGAACAAATCTCAGTTTTAACTGGTGGATACAATGCCGAATATGGAGAGGGGCGTTCAGCCGTGGTTAACATTGTTTCGAAGGAGGCTCCAAAAGGAATCCATGGTACAGTACTAGCTCGAATGCGTCCTGCAGGTGTTTATCATTTTGGCAGAAACATATATAGTAATGAAAATAATGATTACATAAGTACCGGAATTGATTATTGGACTCAACAGTCACAGGATGTCAACAGCCGTTTTTATCAAATGAGCCCTGATTCACTTCTCCAAGCTTGGCGAGAACAAACAACTCCAAATAATGCACTGGGGAAATATGCAGACCGCCCTGAATATGAATACGAAGGAACTTTGTACGGCAGTGTAACAGAAGATGTAAGTTTCCTGGCCTCGGGGCGATTTAAAGAAGGAGTCGGAATATTTCCTCAGGCAATACCATATAATCCGGAATTTAATATCCAGGGATACATTAATTATAAATTCTCCCAGGAATTTAAGATTCGTATTGGTGGATTTATTGGTGGATATGAAAGCGCAGATTATACTTCATCTAATCTCAACACATCAGAGATGGGACAAGAGGCAGGATGGTTGGCGCCAATGAGAATCGATGAGCAATATGCCCGGGCAAAATATAATGTATTTGGGGCACCCTTTAGGCAATGGCCTGAATTAAGACGGTGGAATCAATTATATGGTAAAGCAACACATATATTGAATAATCAATCGTTCTATGAATTAACGTTCAGTTATTTAAAAGACAATTTAGATCGTTCAGATAGAGAGAACCGGATCTCGGATACTCTTTGGTTGTCAGATGTCGTTTCAATGCATCCTCGTTATACGTTGCAAGCATATTATCATACCTGGACGAAGAATAATTCGGAGTCATATCAGATAAAAGGTGATTATACTAATCAGGTTACACAAATACATAACATCAAAACCGGATTTACTTTTAAGCTTTATGATTTTTATTACGAGAATTATGCTGCAGAATCAAAAAGCAACAGAGTTAACTTAATGAATGTTTTTGATGGTAATCCTTACGAAGGAAATGCATACGTACAAGATAAAATTGAGTTTCCCGGATTGATTGTGAATGTCGGGATCCGTGGAGATTTCTTCAATCAAAATAGAAATGCGCCTAAAAATATTTTTGATCCTCTTGCCTTTCAAATCGGAACACCCGGACATGACCCGGGGGCACCGCTTGGAATTCCGGGAACACCTGAAAAGGAAAGAACAAAATTGCAGGTTGCAATAGCTCCCAGGATTGGTATATCACATCCCATTAGTGACAACGCAGTTTTGCATTTTGTATATGGACATTTCTTTCAACGTCCTTCATGGACAAAAATGTTCGGTTTTCCATTTGTGAATTACACTACTTCCTGGGATAGTGTTTTAGATCCGTATGCTAAACAAACTACCTATATGGATGAATGGCAGGGATATTATGGTAATTCAAAATTAGGTTATGAACGAACCATCCAGTATGAATTAGGTATGGATTACAATATTGCTAATATGCTTAAACTTGATGTAACCGGCTATTATAAAGATGCTAATGGTGAAGCTAATGTTATAACCGGAGTTTATGCAGCTACGTATTCCACTACCAAAGCATTAATGGTTAGTAACTCTGGCTATTCAGATGTTCGTGGTATCGAGACAAAACTTGATTCCAGGTTTAATGGAATTTTAAATTTTGGAGTAAGTCATGAGATATACTGGTCGTTCAGGGGTGAAGTTGGATTCAGCAGATTATACGAACCGGGATCGCAAAGTGTTAACGTTCCTAAGGGACTGCGACAGGAAAGTGGCGCCTGGGGGGACTATCAACGCATCAAAGGATGGGTAAATTTGTTGATCAAAAAGGGTGAAGGACCTGAAATTGGCGGGATTAAACCATTGAGCGATTTCAATGTCTATGTGAATTTTTGGTGGAGAAGCGGAGATCCATTTACATATCATCCACCCGGAGATATTTCTACAAAACCAAATAATATGAGATGGTTCAACTATTACCAAATTGATCTAAATGTATCAAAGGGTTTTGATCTGTTTGGAACTCAAATGGAATTCAGGGTTGATATCAAGAATTTATTAAATTTAAAATTCTTGCGGCTGCTGTATGATGATGATTTAGTCCGGTATTTACAGAATCCCAATCTACCTGATAGCCAGAGGCTGCCAAAAACATTTGATTTTTCGGAGCCAAACATTTGGGAATGGTATTCGTATGAAGTTCCGCCGCGAAGATTTTATTTTCAGGTTGCTGTTAAATTTTAATTAAGCTTTAAAAGTGAATATGAAAAAATATATTTCTACAGTTTTATTTATACTTTTGTTGTCAAACCTGGTTCACGCCCAGGTTACCTGGGGAAAACAAACCTTAAAGCGGGGAAAACTGTGGGCAACTATTTGGAATTCACTCCAATACGGAGATCCAACAGAAACACAAAACGGATTTCACACACTCGATTATCCAGGCTACTCTAAAGCGACTAATGTCAGTGATGCCTTGAATTATGCTGAAGCAGGAGGATATGCAATTTATGGTGTTCGCCAAAATATTGCATCTTCATATACAATTAATTCTCGTTTTTTCCCTTCGGGACAGGATATTTTTCCTATTGAAGAGGCTACCTTAACAAAGAATTATAATCTCGGGAACATCGGAATTACGGGAGAAGAGATAGTTACAGGGGCACATCATGTTAATGGCCTCAATGTGGATATTGCACGAAGAAGTATGGTGTGGAGTTATCCCGGTTTAAGTGATTTTATTATCCATGAAGTAACTATCACAAACAATGAATTAACATCGGTAGATTCAATGTTCTTCGGAATGAGATATGGATTAAGGATGACCCAACGTTCTGGCAGCAGAGGTGATGAAAAATATGGCTGGGATCCAACAGAAAGGCTTTTTTATTTTTATGATCACAGATCATTCAGGTTCCAGGATGAAGCTCCGATCGTTTACAATTTCGGTGTTGGACCGGAACGGGGAGATATTGGAGATGCTCGGGATATTTACCAGCAAGGTAGTCGTGAACATGAGATTGATGCGCCCGGATATTTTACAGTTGTAGTTTTAGATTCTGCTGGTGGGAATATATACCAGAATATTTTAGAGCATACTGGGCAAGGTTTAACCGAAGGTGCTGACTTTGTTGATCAAATGTTTATCCAGGGATCCTCTTCACATGCAAGAGTAAAAGAAGTAATGACTCATCAGCAACCGTCATTATCCTGGGATTCATCTCGTGCTGTTGGCACTGAAGGTGGAAATAAATTTGAACGACGTCCAGAATTTTTAGTGAGTGTTGGCCCATTTACTATTACTCCATTCGCTTCTGTGAAGATTGTTTATGCAGAAGTAATTGGAGAAATGGATCGTGCTAAAATTGTTGAAGGAGGAGTTGAGAATATTGATCTGATGGCTATTGCTTCTCGTGATTCAATGCTTGCTCACGTAAGAGCGGCAAAAATTTTACACGCAAATAATTATCTTCCTTTTGTTCATCCGCCTCCAACGCCAACTGATGGAGAAAATAGTCTTAGGGTTACTACCGAACCAGGACAGATTTTTGTTGAATGGCCGCCAATTTCTTCCTCATACTTAGATCCGCAATCAGGTATAAATGATTTTGCAGGATATAGGGTTTATCGTTCCAATTACTTCACGATAGGTCCGTGGGCACTAGTTGCAGATATTAATAAAGATTCAGTTGTTTTAGTTGATGGTTATGTACAGTATGTAGATAGGGGCCTGCCTTTTGGTGTGGGCAATTATTATTGCGTTACAAGTTATGATGAAGATAATAACGAGAGTGGTAAAGTAAATAACACACGATTTCCAGTCTATCCGCTTCGTGCCCCGAATATAGAGTTTCCAAAAAATGTATATGTAGTACCAAACCCATTTCGCCAGCACAGCAGTTTAACAGGGGAAGGTGAACAGTACCGTATGGAATTCATTGGAATACCGGCTAAGTGCAAAATAAAGATATATACTTTAACAGGTGATATAGTTCAGGAAATAGATCACGATGATGGCAGTGGTTCTGAGGCTTGGGGCAGTATCAAACGTTCTGATTATCAATTAAGTAAATGGACTCTTGGAGTTGCACCGGGCATATACTTATACCGTGTAGAATCGCTTGTTCCCGGACATGAAGGTGAATCGTTTATCGGCAAACTGGCAATTATAAAATGATGAAAAAATTATTAATGAATTTATCAGGTAAAACATATTGGTTTATACACCTATTCAGCTTATTGATGATTAACCAACTATCAGCCCAATCAGGAATTTCTCCGAATGATATCGAACGAGCTGGTCAATCAGGATGGCAATTTTTAAAGATCAACGGGGATTCAAGACAGGGAGCGTTAGGCGGAGCTTATACTGCAATTTCCAGCGGTGATGCTAATTCGATATTCGGTAATCCGGCAGCACTTTCAGATATAGAGAATATAGATCTACAGGTGAATGTATTAGAATGGGTTGCTGATATTAATTATCAATCATTTGCTGCAGGTATTAATCTCGGACAATTAGGTGTGGTTGGAGTCAGTCTGGCAATGCTTGATTATGGAGATATTCCCGAGACTATTAATTCACCATCCGGAAGTAGTGGAACAATACCAATGCTTACCGGCAGTAGCTTTTCTGCTAATGATATCGCAGCCGGTTTATCTTATTCAAAAAAAATAACTGATAATCTCTCAGTTGGTGGAAGTATCCGGTGGATGCAGCAGCAAATAGCGGAGCTTTCAATGAGTAATTTATCCATGGATATCGGGACTATGTATTATACCGGATTTAGAAGCTTACGCATTGCTATAACTGCAAGAAATTTTGGGCCAGATTCGCGTTTCGGCGGTTGGAGTGATGAATTCCAAACACAATCAGATTATGTGAGAATGCCATTGGATTTTCGTGCAGGTATGGCTATGGACTTCTTTGATGAGGTGGGAAGCCCTCATCTTTTAACTGCTGTGGTTGAAGGTGATCATCCGAATGATGGAAAAGAAAAATTTCATGTTGGAGTAAGTTATGGTTTTGATGGAATATTTTTTATACGTACAGGTTATAAGTTTAACTATGATGTTCAGAAATTTACATTTGGTGCCGGTATTACCTATCCTTTTGGAACTACACTCGGCACAATCAATTACGCTTATGTTGATTTTGGAGAGTTGACCCAAGTACATTCATTTTCGCTTGGATTTTCATTTTGAAAGGTAAAGATTTTTAATAAAGGTATTAAATAAATAATTTAAAATTTACATTAAATAAGAATGGAGCTAAGTATGAAAACTAATAAACTATTTATCCTGATTCTTTTGAGCTTGATAGTATTCAGTCAGGGGTTGATTGCACAACTATCTCAGAATATGACTCTTCTGGGAAATTTTGGAAGAGGGGAAGGGGAATCAAAAGGGGTTTTTGCTGCTGGCTCGCTTGTGTTTTATGGAATAGGAAACAAAGTACAGATCGCAACTTTTTCAGATCCTCAGTCTCCTGTAAAAATAGGGAGTGTAATACTAACTGATATTGTTGAAGATCTTGTTCGCACTTCTATTAATGGAAATCAACATCTGGTAGTAAGCGGTGGAACTAAAATGTGGCTTATCAATGTACAAAATCCTACCACACCTTCTTTAGTAGTTTCAGTTGAAGTTGCACCTGGAACAACGTGTGAAGGTATTGCAACGAGCGGCACTTATGCATACGTTGCTGCAGGTGGTGCTGGTTTTAAAATTTACAATATTTCAACACCGTCAAGTCCCGTTCTTGTAGCTTCAATTGATAGTTTGGAATATTGTGAAAGTGTCGTTATATCAGGACAATATGCATACATCGCAGCCGGTTCAAGAAGCCACATCCTTGATATTACAAACCCGGCTTCTCCAATTTATGTTGGAAGAATCGACGGCTACGGAGGTTATCATCAGTATATCAATGTTCGTTCTGGTTATGCATATGTCTGTAATTACGATGCTGGAATAGCAGTTGTCAATGTTACAAATCCTGCAAATCCTGTAAATGTCCTGGAAGTTCCATCTGGATACCGTACTGCCCGTATTATATTTGACGGGAATTATGGTTATGTAGCAATAGGCGATTCGGGTGTTGCAATTTATAATGTAATAAATCCAGCATCACCTGTATATACTACTAAGATCCAAACCACTGGTCGTGCTGCTTCTTTATATTACGGTGCAATCACAATAAACGGAACACCAACCGGGCATATATTTGTTGCTAATAGAAATCCGGCTCCGGGAGTTAGCGCTATTAATGTGTCTGATCCTAACTTACCTGTTACAACATCTTTTCTGCCTGCAATTCCTGCAGCAACCGGCTCTGCATTCATACCATTCTATACAGATGGTAAAGTATATGTTGCTTATGGTACAGCAGGTCTTAGAATAATTGATGTAACTAATCCTTCAAATGTTTCATTGCTTGGCACTGCAGATCTTGGAGGAGATTCAAGGGCAGTAGTAGTGAGTGGAAACTATGCATATGTCGCAGCGCGAGACTCAGGCGTCTATGTTGTTGATGTAACCAACCCTGCAAGTCCAGTCAAAATAAAAACCATACTAACACCACGTGCCCGTGGTATTGCCATAAATGGTTCTATAGTATATGTTGCAGCAAGTGATAGTGGTATGGGTATTATTGATATAATAAATCCATCGGACCCGGTTGTAGTTGCATATACCGGAAGCGAAGTGTATGGCGAGAATGTTGCAGTTAATGGAAACATAGCGGGCATAACAGATTATGGTCAAATTACTTTTTATGATATTAGTGTTCCGACTGCTCCAGTCAAAAAAGGGTCAACAGGTTCATTTACAACTGGTAATGAAGGATTTTCTATTGAAGGTACTTATGCATTTGTACCCGATGGTGACAGCTTAAAGATATTCAACATTGCTGATCTCAATTCACCTGTCCTTTTATCGAAAATTGAAACCGGTGGTTATGGATACATTGCAGATGTTGAAGGTAATTATTGTTATGTCGCATCTGAAGGTACGGGTATAAGAGCGATTAACATTACTAATCCTTCTTCCCCTGTTGAAGATGGTTATTATGATGATGTTCCTCAATCAAGAGGAGTAACAGCAAATGGAAGATATGTTTATGTAGCAGAGAAGATAGATGGACTGACAATTTACTCAAATGATCTTGTAACTTCGGTTGAAGATGAGTTTTCAAATATTCCTGAAAATATTACACTCCATCAGAATTATCCGAATCCTTTCAATCCGACAACCAATATTGCATTCGAATTAAAAGAAAAAGCATTTGTTTCACTCGAAGTCTTTAATTCGCTAGGACAGCGGGTGGCTGTGCTTTTGAATAATCAGTTATCAGCAGGATTAACCAATGTTTCGTTTGATGGTTCATTACTTTCGACTGGAGTGTATCTGTATCGTTTACAAGCAAACGGTGTTACGATTGGAAAGAAAATGATTTTGATAAAATAATTCTTAAAAAGTACCTAACAGGTTTCTTGAACAAAAGTTGTAACAGTAATAAATTAAATAATCTTTTTTACAACATGAGTTTTAAATCAGAAAGGTGGTGAAAACAGCTAAAAAGTTTCTGTTTAGTTTCCTTAATTTAATTCATTTTTTTATTATTTATTTTTTTGGAAGGTTTTATGAAAAATGTCAAGATACTCTTTGCAGTAATGTTTTTATTGACAACACTAAGTTTGTCAATATATCCTCAAGTTCCTCTCTCGAATTTTATGCCGGCAAACGGTGTGTTAGGTACAACAGATTTTGTAACAAATACCAACTACGCACCTCCCTCAACAACAACTTTGTCAGAGCCGTTTTGTGTCGCAATAGATCCCACAACAGGAAAACTATTTGTTGCTGATCGGGACAATAGGAGAGTATTACGCTGGAGTTCAATTAATAAATTGATTGATGGTTCGGCAGCCGAAGTTGTATTAGGCCAACCAGATTTTGTGACAAGAACTGCTAATACTGGCGGGATATCAGCAGCAACGATGAACAATCCTAATAGTGTTTATGTAGACGCAAATGGTACTTTATGGGTGGCTGATAGAGACAACCATCGTGTATTGATATTTGATAATGCTTCTTCTAAACTAACTGGATCAAATGCCGATGGAGTGTTAGGGCAGCCAAATTTTGTATCGAGCACTTCCGGAACTACTGCTGGATTGTTAAGTGCACCAACAAGTATTTTTGTAGATGGGAGTGATCGTTTGTGGGTTGCAGATAAAGATAATAATCGAATAATGCGGTTTGATAATGCTTCAACAAAACCAAATGGAAGTAATGCTGATGGAGTACTAGGCCAAACGGATTTTGTAACCGGGACATCTGGTTTAACTGCATCAACGATGGATGCCCCTTGGGGTGTTTATGTTGATGTAACTGGAATTTTGTGGGTAGCTGACAGATTTAATAGTCGTGTTTTGCGGTTTAATAATGCTGCCGGCTTACCAAACGGTTCTGCTGCTAATGGAGTTTTAGGACAAACAGATTTTATTACCGGATCTTCCGGATTATCTCAATCAAAATTTGATGGACCACGTGGTGTGTTTTTGGATGGCTTAGGCAGATTGTACGTTGGAGATGAAGGCAACAGTCGTGTTATAGTATTCGCAAATGCTGCTGCAATACCTAACGGAGCGAATGCAGATTATGTTTTAGGTCAGCCGGATTTTATAACAACCGGAGGAGTTACTTCAGCTACTGGTCTCAATTACCCATCAACTGTATTTATTGATAATGCCAATAACCATATCTGGATACCGGATACATACAGCCATCGTGTATTACGATATGATGTTGCTCCTCTGCCGGTCGAACTTACTTCGTTCACGGCCAGCGTTCAAGAGCAACAAGTTACTTTGAATTGGAGAACCGGAAGTGAATTGAATAATAACGGCTTTGAGATTCAAAGAAGCATTGCAAATTCAGAATTTGTTACAGTTGGTTTTGTTAAGGGTGCGGGAACAACAGCTATACAACAAGAATATTCTTTCACCGATGAAAATTTATCAAACGGGAAGTATTCATACAGATTAAAGCAAATAGATTTTAACGGTTCATTTGAATATTCTGGTGAAGTTGAGGTTAATGTTGTTAGTGTTGATAATTATTTACTAATTAATAATTATCCTAATCCATTTAATCCATCAACAAAAATAGGATACTATCTTAAAGATAGAATAGATGTAAAAGTTGTTATTATGAATGCACTTGGAGAAGAGATTGCAGTTCTTGCTAATGAAACGCAGGATCAGGGATTCCATGAAGTAGAATTTAATGCTGCAAACTTATCGAGTGGTATTTATTTTTATTCTCTCCAGACAATTCAATATACTGAAACAAAAAAGATGATTCTGATGAAATAGGAAATGTTAAATCGATCTTTTAATTGGTTGTTTCTGAGCTTGAATCAGAAACAACCCTGTTTTTTGATGACATATTAAAACATAAGGTAAACTTCGCTATTAATTGTTGAAAAGTTTTAATGATTACTTCACCATTAAATTTATAGTGAAGTGGGGTTTTGTGATTTGTTAAAACAGGGCAGCAGAATTTTTTAATGTAGGCTCAAGTTATTAAGATTCTTTTTTAGGATGTTTTATGAATTATTTCAGATTTCAGTTTATATGTCTGCTTTTATTAGGAACATATTATGCAACAATATATTCCCAAACAAATAGTTTGCAAAAAATAACATTTCCTCCCACAGCCAATAATTTTGCATATCCTCAGTCAATATTTGTAGATTCCCATAGCGGACATATCTGGGTAACTGATTTTGATAATAATAGGGTTTTACGATTTGATGTATCAACACTTACTACAATTGATGAATCCCAAACACCTTCAGTTTTATCAAACTATTTTCTTGGTCAAAATTATCCAAACCCATTTAACCCAAGTACAAAGATCAGTTGGCAGTCTCCAGTCGGTAGTTGGCAAACATTAAAAGTTTATGATGTTTTGGGTAATGAATTAGCAACATTAGTTGATGAATACAAACCAGCGGGAAGCTACGAGGTTGAATTTAATACGTCATTCATCAAACATCATTCATCTTCCGGAGTTTATTTCTATCAGCTAAAAGCCGGGGATTATGTTCAGACAAACAAGATGTTATTACTTAAGTAATGTTATTATGATAGGGAATATTTATCACATGAAGTTACAATTTACTCTTGCACTATTTTGTTTACTTTTATCATATTCACTTTTCGCTCAGTCCCCGTTGATAAACAATATGCCGGCTAGTGGAGTGTTGGGACAATTAAATTTCACTTCGAATCTTTCAGGTACAACATCAAGTAACTTATATGCGCCATCAGGAGTTGCTGTCGATCCCACAACCGGTAAACTGTTCGTCGTGGATCGCTATAACAACCGAATATTAAGATGGAGTTCAACAGAAAAAATGACGGATGGATCTTCTGCAGAAGCTGTTTTTGGACAACTGGATTTCACCAGTTCTTCAAGTGGATTATCTGCATCAAAATTTAATGATCCCTTAAGAGTATTTGTCGATAGCTCCGGGAACCTCTGGGTGAGTGATTATTTGAATAATAGAGTTTTAAGATTTGATAATGCTTCATTCAGAGCAGATGGTTCATCTGCTGATGTTGTCTTAGGCCAATCTGACTTTACAACAAATACCGGCGGAACATTTGTAAATAAAATGAAGGGACCTGTCGGTGTATTTATAGATGGGAAAGGACGACTCTGGGTTACGGATAGATTAAATCACCGTGTCTTGCGATTCGATAATGCTTCATCAATTTCTAACGGATCAAATGCAGATGGAGTGCTAGGTCAGCCAGATTTTACAACAGGGTCGAGCGGTCTTTCTTCAGCAAAAATGAATAGACCAATGGGTGTATATGTTGATTGGGAAGATAATCTATGGGTATGTGAAGATGATAATAAGCGCGCTATTCGATTCGATTCTGTTTCTTCAAAAATCAATGGTGCATCAGCAGATGGTGTATTGGGTCAACCTGATTTTACAACCAACTTAATAAATTATTCACGAAACGGTGTGAGTAATTTACGCGGGGTTTATGGTGATGCAGCAGGCAGATTGTATCTCGTCGATGAGTCAAATAATCGTATACTTGTTTTCAATCATGCCTCCACACTCCCAAATGGAGCATTTGCAGACTATGTTTTGGGTCAGCCGGATTTTGGAAGCGATCCCATCATACAGCAGGAAATTTATGACCCTTCTACATTAAATTATTTACTCTTTATGCCGAGGGATTCTTCAGCCATAGAGAATGGGAAATTTCCATTAATCATTTCACTTCACGGTATTGGAGAGCGCGGTGAGGATTTATGGCGTGTGAAGGGAGAAGGACTTCCGAAAATTTTAGATGGAAATAATACATTCCCTTTCATTGTAATTTCCCCGCAATGCCCTTTATCTACCGAGTGGTATTATAATGATGGAATTCAACAAAAAGTAAACAAGCTGATTGACAGTGCAATTGCTCGTTACCCTGTTGATACAAATCGTATCTATTTAACTGGTTTCAGCATGGGTGGGATTGGGACTCTGGATTTAGCTATACGATATCCAAATCGATTTGCGGCATTGATTCCAGTCGCATTTCGAATCGAAGAAGGATGGGATCTATGTATAATTAAAGATATTCCGATGTGGGCATTCCATGGACAACTCGATCCTATTATCCCTTTATATAAAGCACAAAGTGTTATTAACACATTAATAAATTGTGGTGGTAATCCGATCTTCACAATTTATTCAGATCTTTACCACGATGCCTGGACGAGGACGTATAATAATCCTGCTATTTACGATTGGCTTCTTACACAGCAAAAACAGTGATATCAAAGAATACTACAAAAATATTTTTATCTCCTATTCCTTTCTACATTAATGAGAATTAATAGATCAGTTGACCGCACAGTACAGCTAAAACTTTTACTCCCGGTTTTAATTCCAGTAATTATATTGTCTGTTTTTCCAATTCTACGGGGAATTTATCTAGGCTTTACCGATTACCGTCTTGGTTCAGATATTAATTTTAATTTTTTAGACAATTATTACTACATGGTCCAAGACAGGTACTTTTGGAGATCATTTGTAGTAGGTTTTATTTGGACTCTTTCAGTTACCGTTGGACAAATAATATTTGGGCTTGGATTAGCTTTATTATTAAACGAAAAATTCCGCTTTAATTCTCTTACAAGAATTTTAATTTTAATTCCATGGGCAATGCCTCCTGTTATCAGGGGAATAATGTGGAGGTTTATTTATGATACTGATGCAGGTGTTTTAAATTATTTTTTTATAAATATTGGAATAATTGATAATCATATTAATTGGTTAAATAGTTTTACTTACACTATCCCAGCTATAATTGTAGTTGGGTTGTGGGGAGAAATACCTAAAGCCGCAGTTTTTCTTTTAGCTGGTTTAAAAACTATCCCAAAGGATTTATATGAATCAGCAAAGCTGGATGGTGCGAATTCATGGCAGGAGTTTAAACAGATTACAATTCCTATGTTAAAACCTATTCTTGCTGCAACTGTATCTTTATCTTTTATGTGGAACTTTAATGCGTTTGGACTCGTTTGGGTTTTAACTCAGGGAGGTCCCGGAGGTATGACTCGTCTTCCAATGCTGGCAGCTTATGAGGAAGCTTTTAGATATGGTAATGTAGGATATGCTGCAGCAATTGGGAATGTTATGATGATAGCTATTTCTTTTATACTTTATTTTTATCTGAGAAAACAATTTAAAGAAAGAACCACTTAAATAGTAAACTAAATTGAAAAAGTTATTTTTTAAATCAACGAAATCATTTCTTCTCTTACTATATGTCGTTTTTTTGTCATTTCCATTAATATGGGCATTATCATTATCCTTTAAACCCACTACAGAAATATATTCAGAGATCCCTAACCTTATTCCTTCAACACCAACAATAGATCATTATAAAACTGTTTTTAATGAGCAATCAATATTTCAAAGTATGTACAATAGTTTAAGAGTAGGCATTATATCTACTTTAATTGTTATAATAATTTCCCTGCCCGCCGCTTATGCTTTAGCCCGGTATAAAACTTTAATAAATAAAGCTTTCTTAGGCTGGACTTTAACCTCTCAAATTTTTCCAGTGATTATAATAATGGTACCACTTTATATTATTTTGCGTTCAATTGGTTTAACTGATTCTATTTTAGGATTAAGCTTAGTTTATATTGTGTGGTCTCTTCCTTTTGTACTTTGGATGCTTCAGGGATATATAAAAGGAATACCTTATGAACTGGAAGAAGCCGCAGCAATAGATGGTGCTACAAAGTCACAAATAATATTTAAAGTAATTATGCCTTTATTATTACCAGCGCTCGGAGCTACTGCTTTGTTTTCATTTATATCTGCCTGGAATGAATTTTTCTTTGCATTAGTTCTTATGAAAAGTCAGGATCTTATAACTTTGCCTGTTGATCTTGCGAGATTCACAGGAATGGAAGGACAAGCCAGGATGGGGCCTTTAGCTGCGGCAAGCATTTTATCTACAATTCCATCTTTAATATTATTTGGGTTTTTACAAAAATGGTTTGCTGAAGGCTTGTTATCAGGAGCTGTAAAAGAATAGTTATGAAGAAGAAAATTTTTTATTTCCTAAAAATAATTATTCTGGTTATTACAGTTACAAACTGCTCTGAAAAAAAGGAGAATGGGAAAATAAAATTTGTTAGCCTTGCCTGGCAAAAGGAATCAATTGAAATAAATAAATCTATTATAAAAAAATGGAATGAACTTCATCCCCAAAAGCAGGTTGAATATATACAAGCTAACTGGAATTCAATTTATGATTTTTTAATTACTTCTTTTGAAACTGGAGATGTCCCTGATGTTTTTCATTATGAAGCATCAATGATAATGGATTTTGGCAATCGTGGTAATTTAACGGATCTTAAACCTTATCTATCTGATAACATTAAAGATGATATTTATCCTGTAGCCTGGCAGTCTGTAACACTTGATAATGGAAAAATCATAGGTGTCCCATTTCTTTTTGAATCCCTTATAGTTTTATATAACAAGGATGTTTTTTCTGAAAATAATATTTTCCCGCCAACATCTGACAATCCCTGGTCATGGGAGGATCTTAGGAATGCTGCAAAAGCTTTAACCAAAGATAAAGATAATAATGGCGATGTTGATCAGTGGGGTGCGGCATTCGGGCTTAGAAGCTCTGCTAATATTATTATTAATCTTACATTGGGCTGCGGTGGAAGTTATTTTTATTTAGATGATGAAGAGTATAAATTTAAAATTGACGAACCGGAAAAATATCTACTCTCAACTATTCATGATATGATCTATAAATATAAATGTGCTTCTCCGCTTGCAGTTAGCCAAAGTGGTTCAAGCATTATTCCAGCTTTTTATAATGGCAAATATGCAATGATTATCGGAATTGGCACTTGGGCAAGGCAGCAATTAATAGAAAACGCTCCCAATAATTTCAAATGGGGAGTTCTTGAACCTATTAAAGAGGTTAGTCAGGAACAGGGATCTAATACACAAACGCTTAGTGTTCCGTCAGGATCCAAAAGAAAAAAAGAGGCAGTAGAGTTTATTGAATTTTTTCTTAGTAAAAATAATCTCGCCAAACTTGCGCTTGGTGATTGGATGAATCCCACCAGAAAATCGTGTAGATTTATGTCTGAATTTCAGAGTGATAGCTTGGGTTGGAAAACCTGTATTTCAATAATTGATAATTTAAAAATGGGGCCGTGGCTTAGAGTTCCGGGTTTTTCTGAATGGAAGGGAAGAGTTGCTAATCCAATCTTTCAGGAATATTTTTTAAACAGGATGAGTTTAGAAGAATTAACCGTAAGAATGAGAGAGGAAAGCAATTATGTTCTTAGCAGGTATCAGTTTTAAAGAAAATGGATAACATTTTAGATAAAGCAAAAGGATGTTTATTCGGTTTAGCAATAGGTGATGCATTAGGTGTGCATACTGAAGGAATGTCCCCCGGCAAAATAAAAGAAAAATTTAATTTTGTTACAGATTTTTTATCAGATGATCCAACCGGAAGTGATGATACGGAATTTGCTCTTTTTAATTCACTTTTACTTTTGAAGTATGGGGAAAAAATAAGTTCAGATGATATAGCTAAAGAATGGAAAGAAAATTTAGCAGTTCAAGAAGGTCCGTTTAAGGGTACTGGTTTCAGTGAAATGATGGCAATTGAAAATCTTAGGAAAGGCTTAAATCCACCACAGAGTGGAATGCATGCTCATAGTTGGAGTGATGGTTTAGCTATGCGTGTAGCACCATTTGGAATTATTAACCCGGGTAATCCTGAAATTGCTTCTGAACTCGCCGGGAGAGATGGATCAGTAACTCACTCCGGTGAAGGAATATATTGCGGTAAAGCTGTTGCTGCTGCAATTTCAATCGCTATGGTTAATGATGATTTAAATGAAATTATTAATAATGCTTTAAATGTTATACCCAAAAATTCCTGGTGCTATCGATCAATTATTGAAGCTATATCAATTGGTTCAAGTTCAAATAATGTAGCTGATAGTTTAGAAAGACTATATAAAAGTATAGCTTGCAATTATTATCATTGGTCTGATCTTGGACCTGAAGCTGTTGGATTAAGTTTTGGTATTATTGCTTCTTCCAAAGGTGATTTTACTGAATCTGTTTTAGGTGGAGTGAATATTGGGAGAGATACAGATACGATTGCTGCAATTGCAGGATCTATTATAGGTGCAAAAATAGGTTTTAAAAAAATTCCACAGAAATGGAGTAGCAGCATTAATAATTCAAAAGGAATCTGTATTAAAATGGTAAAGGATATTAATATATCAGATATTTCTGCTGAACTTGTGAAATTAATAAATTAAGAAAAATTGAATTATCAAAGATCAAAAAATGCCTTATTGGGTTTAGCTCTTGGTGATTCATTGAGCTGGCAGGCCATGTATCATAGAAGCTTGGAATTACCTTTTTGGACAAGAAGGATCAGAAGAGAAATTGATGCTGAATCCGAAACTTATAAGATTATTAAATTGAACTTACCTTTTTCCTTAAATAACCCGGTTGAACCTTTTAAAATATCACCGACCGACGATACTGAATGGGCAGCTTTTACAATAGGTTTACTATTAAAAGCTAATGGGAAATTCGATTTTAATTTACATTTAAAAGCATGGAAGGAATTAGCAAATAACCAGGAATCTATATATGGTAATGTATCCACAAAAGCGGCTCTAAAGAATTTAAGCAATGGTTTATTACCGCCTGAGTGCGGGCATGATAATCCGCATTATTTTGATGATGGAGCGATGGTACGGGCAATTTCAATAGGAGCTTTATATGCAGGAAATACAGATAATGCTGCCGAATATTCCGGCTTGGATGCTTCAATTACAAATTCGCTTGATGGTATTTGGGCATCACAGGCTATTGCTGCTGCAGTAAGTTTAGCCTGTATAGAGAATGATATTCAAAAAATTATTGATGCTGCTTTACAGCAGATCCCTGAAAATAGTTGGTTAATTTTAAAAGTTAAGGAAGCTCTGGAAATTGCTAACAAATATGAATCACTTTTAGAGGCTCTTCCTGTTCTACAGGATAATATTATTGATCATTCATATAATTATGGGTCAGCAGCTCCCATAAATTTAGCACTTACTTTAGCAATTTTTTTCCTTTCAAAAGGAGATTTAACATTAGGAGTAACTTCTGCGACATCTCTGGCAAAAACTGCTGATTCCGTTCCGGCATTTGTAGGAGCTCTTTGTGGTGCTCTTAAAACCGATAACTTTTCCAATAACTGGACAAAAAAATTTGTATCTCTGAAAGGAATATGTATTCCTAATTTAAAAGGGGAAAATTTTCTTCAGTTATCTGAGGAACTAAATCAATTTGCAGTTCACTCATTAAAATAATATTATGGATATATCCTGGATAAACCCCGAACAGCTTATTGAATTTGAATTGATTCAATTAAAGGATGAATCAGTTGATACCGATGAATTAAAAAGAAGATGGGAAAAAATAAAATCTGTGAATAAAGATATTTCTGAGGAGGCTAATAATTTTTTAAATGAGCTGGAGGAATTGAAGAATGGAAATGATAGTGATAATATAAAATCATTTTTATCAGGATTTGAAAACAACTTTAAAGTTTCGGAGATTAAAATTTCTTCAGATCATTTGTATGATAAAATATTAGGAGGTTGGAATGGCAGAGCTGCCGGATGTTTACTTGGAAAACCAGTAGAAAAATATTCCCGTTCTGTTATTAAGGAAATTTTAAATTCCAATAATTCTTATCCACTTGAAAATTATATTACTGAAAAGGGAATTCCTGAAATTTTTTTGTTAAAATATCCTTGGAATAAACACAGCGGTATTCAAAGCCTTAGAGAAAATATTAAATGTATGCCCGAAGATGATGATTTAAATTATACTATGCTGAATCTCAAAGTTTTAGAAAATATTGGGAAAAACTTTACAACAGAAGATATTGCTAATGCATGGTTAAATAATTTACCTGTATTATCTACCTTTACCGCGGAACGTGTAGCCTATATAAATCTTTTAGAGATGAAAAATATCAGGCAAGTTCCGGTATTTCATAATCCATACCGAGAATGGATTGGAGCGATGATTCGTGCTGATGTTTGGGGTTGGATTTCACCGGGTAATCCGGTGCAGGCTGCAAAATTAGCTTTTAATGATGCTTGCTTAAGTCATACCAGGGATGGAATTTATGGTGCAATGTTCATCGCAGCAGCAATAGCATTATCTTTTATTAATAACTCTCCTGAAGATATTTTAAAAGATGCTCTTAATTTTATTCCTGAAGATTCCAGAATATCAGATGCAGTTAATTTTGGTATATCTTGTGCGAAAAAATATTCTTCCTGGGAATCAGTTCTTGATGATCTTCAAAAGGAATATGAAAAATACTTCTGGGTTCATTCAGTAAATAATATTGCATTAATTTCTGCTTCTTTAACTTTCGGTTCTGGTGATTATGAAAAATCTATTTGCTGTGCTGTTATGGGCGGTTGGGACACGGACAGCGATGGAGCTACAACAGGATCAATAATTGGGACTATCGTGGGTTATAGTAAATTGCCTGGCAAATGGATCAAACCATTAAATAATACAATTAGAAGCAGCATGAATGGATTTGATAAATCAAATATTACCGATTTAGCAGCCCGCACTCATCATATAGCTTTGTTAGCTTAATTTAATCAGAGGAATAAAAATGATAACCAAATCAGATCTTATTAAAAATGAAAAATTAAAAATTGACAAAGCGATTGGAGCTCTTATTGGTCATGCTATTGGTGATTCTTTTGGAGATTCAGCAAGAACTCCGGAGAATCATTTTAAATATGGAATTACAATGGACTATAATGAAGGTGAGACCCCAAGTACCGATGACACTGATTTTGCTTTACTCACAGCACAGACTCTACTTGATTGCAATGGGGAACTTACGGTTGAAAAAGTTGTTGCTTCCTGGCTAAAACATGTGGGTCCCAATAAAGAATTGAAAAGAGGAGGAGCCAGTGAAATAGAAGGAATGGCTAATATAAAAAGAGGTTTATTTCCACCTGAATCTGGTAAATATAATGCTTACAATATGAGCGATGGTGCTGCAATGAGAGTAACACCTATAGGAATTATATGTGCCGGGGATCCGGAAAAAGCAGCAAGATTAGCAGAGATAGAATCTTCTATCAGTCATTGGCAGGATGGAATCTGGGGAGCTCAGGCAGTTGCTGCAGCTATTTCAGTTGCTATGGTTAATGCTACAGTTGATGAAATTATTGAGACTGCACTTAAATTTATACCGGAAAATTCATGGTTTAGATATAATATGGAAAAAGCTTTAGAAATTATTAATGAAAAAAAATCTCTGGAGGAATCATGGACAATTTTACACGATCAGTTATGGTCAACATATAAAGCTGCAGTTCCGGAAGCTGTTACCGAAGCTTTTGCTGTTTTGATTTTAACTAAAGGTGATTTTAAAAGAGGCGTTATTTATGGAGGAAATTTTGGTAGAGATGCAGATACAATCGCCGCAATAATTGGTGCTATATCAGGTGCATTAAATGGAGCTGATAAAATTCCTGAAAGTTGGAAGGAAAAAACCAGGTATCCAGCCGGGGTTTGCCTTCCATTTACAAAAGGATTGGATATTTATAAAGTAGCTGAAAAACTTGCAGGATTAATTATTTAGTATATATATAATAAGATATGTCTTCAATAATAAAATCATTTATAATCTTATTAGTTAGTAGTATAATTTCTTTTGGAGGAACTGTTATTAAAGCAAAAATTAATTCAAAAGAACTTAATAGGATTTGGAATTATACTGTATTCTTGCCGGATAATTATGATTCATTAAATAATAGATTTCCTGTTATTTATTTACTTCATGGAAATGGTGATGATGAAAATGATTGGGAAAATGGGTATCAAATTCTTGATTCATTAATTAATAATAAAATAATTCCTCCTGTTATCACAGTCACTCCATCGGGTAAAAGAGGGTGGTGGGTAAATACATTAGAACGTTTTGAATCCGCAGTTATTAATGAGTTACTTCCTGAAATAGATTCTTTATATAGTACTGTTTCTTCAAGAGAAGGAAGAATGATTGCCGGTTATTCTATGGGTGGATTTGGTGCATTAAGATATGGATTGGTTTATTCTGATCTGTTTAGTGCATGTGCTATTTTTAGTCCTGCATTGTATAATGAAGAACCACCCGAAGGATCAAGTGCGCGTTCTACGGGAGCGTTTGGAAATCCTTTTGATATTAATTTATGGAATGCTTTGAATTATCCAGCTTCAATAAAAAAATATCTTGAAAAAGAGTATGAAGTATTTTTCTTTATAGGAACCGGTGATGATGATTGGAACCATACTGAAGGACAAAAATATAATATTGAAATACAAACTACGTTATTATATGATTACATTCATAAAGAATTGAATGTACCGGCCGAGTTAAGGATAATTGATGGAGACCATTCCTGGAAAGTATGGAAACCTTTATTTACCGAAGCAATATTACTTATGATGAATTAATTCTGAAGATAATTTATCAAATAAGGATTTTACTACCAAAATTTTCCTGTCTTTTCTTGGACAGCTTTATTGCTATAGGCTATATGAGAGCAAAAGTGTCTAATCTCTTCGCAAATAAATTTAAGGTCTAATGCTATGATAGGTTCATTTTCAACAATTAAAATATGTTTTTTAGAAACCGACATTCCAATCCTTTCGTTATTAGAGAAAAATTGATTATGTCACAAAAGATTATTATTAAACTTTAAAGGTAATTAAATACTCGGTTCCAATATTATTTTTTATTTCCAGGTTGCCTTCAATTTGTGTTACAAGGCTGGATATCAAATGCATCCCCAGTGTTCTGGTTTCATTCAAATCAAATGAGTCAGGTAATCCTTTCCCGTTATCTCTTACACTTAAATGAATAAAGATTATCCTGTTTATTTAATTCTATTGTAATTATTCCATCCTTACTACCATTAAATGCATGCTTTACAGAATTAGCGATTATTTCATTTATAATTAAACCTAAATTAATAGTTATATCGGTATCTAAATAAATATTTTCCGCATACACATTAATCTTAATATTTTCTGCATTGTATGACTCTGCAATATATCCTGATAGTTCATCAATATAATTTTTAAAATTAACTTTTGATATGTTTTCACTTTTATAAAGCATCTCATGGACTAGCGCAATACTTTTAACTCTATTTTGGCTTTTTACAAAAAATTCCCTGAAATTATTTTCTGTTAAATGCCTTGATTGAAGACTTAAAAGACTGGAAATAATCTGCAAATTATTTTTTACACGGTGATGAATTTCTCTTAATAAAACTTCTTTTTCCATTAAAGAATTTTCCAAGTGTATTTGGTCGTTTTTTCTATCAGTTATATCCCTTATAATTCCAGTGAAGATCATGCTTCCGTTTTTGTGAAATTTACTAAAGGATATTTCTAAAGGTATTTCGTTTCCGTTTTTATGTAAGCCGGGAAGTTCAAATGCCGACCAGGGAATATTTGGTTTGTGTGTTTTAATATAACGGTTAATCCCTTTCTTATGATCATCCTTAAGGTGGTCGGGTATCAAAACCGTTAAATCTTTACCAAGTAATTCGTCAGAGGAATATCCGAAAATTTTCTTTACAGAGGGATTAGAAAATAATATTTTGCTTTCTTCATTGATTGTAATGATTGCATCTGGTGCTGTTTCTGCAAGCATACGATAACGTTCTTCACTTTCACGGAACGTTTCTTCCAGTTTTCTCTGCTTAGCAATAGCAGCAGAAAAAGGCATAATTACCAGGAAAATAAGACCTGTAAATATTTGAAGATTAGGAAGTGAAAGGTTAGGATCATTATTTGCCAAACGTTCCGAGCCATGAATTGTACCTATCAGGGCAATCAGCGTAAAAATAAATATTGCTGATGAAGTTTCTCTTAAACTGAATCTGAATGTTATCAATATAAGTATTGGAATAGTCATAAAAGCAAAAGGATAAAAATTCACTATTACAGGAAGTTTAATATTTACAGGATTCATAAATATTAGTACACTCGTTATAATAAGAAGAGAAAAAATTATAGCTGCTTCAAATATTCTTTTTAGTTTCCAGGTAATTTTGTAATTGGTTATCCAAAGCAATAAAACAGGAGCTATTATTAGTGCTCCCCCAATATCACCAAGCCACCATGTTGTTAAGACAGGAAAGAAATAATCGGGGCCAACCAGATTACCAAGATAAAGCGTAGTAACTCCAATTACTGCACTAATTAATGTAGATAATAACCCGACAAGTAAAACATATTTAAAAATGTTTAATGGTTTCTCAAAGATATTTTTATCCCCTATAAATTTGTGAAGAAGATACAAACCAGTGACTCCTTCAAGAGTATTACCAACAGCAATACAAAGTGAAGTTGCTATTGTTCCTGCCGTTGTTATGTTAACAAAGAATGCCCCGATGAAAACAACTGGCCAGATTTTATAACCCCAAATAATAAATGCTGTAAGAGAAATTCCTGTTGGAAGCCAATAAGGTGAAGCACTTTGATTCAGGAAAGCAAAGTTTAAACTTATTTTACCCGATATAAAATAAATGACAGCAATTGTGAATAATAATATAAATCTAAATATTGGACTTTTTAATTGCTCCTGACTTAACATTAACTGAGGCTTAGATACTTTAAAGGATAAAATAAGATAGCTCCAAAAGTTGATGAGCCTTAAATCTCTTTACTTAAGAATGTGCTTAAAATCATTGAAAATAAAAGAAAAATTAGGATTTAATGAGTGAGAAAGGTGTAATATAAATCACAACTAAAGCACAAAGAGGCTCAGGAATTATTAGCAGATGAAATTGTTAAAGTAAAGAAGATCTAGAGAGTAATGTTAAAGAGAATAACTTAAAATTTAATAGCACAGGGAATTATCCTGTGCTATTGACTAAAAAAACTTATTCAACTGCCCTGTATATCTCGTCGGAATGTTTGCCTGTAAAATATTTATTGTAAGCATCATCAAATGCTTTTTGCTTTTCAGGTGTATTCCAGTGAGCTTCAAAAAGTTCATTATTTTTTTCATTTGCTTTTATAACATCTTCCCAGCTTTTAACCTCCATGATTGTTACGAAATCACGGTTATTATTTCCCCACCAATGTCTCACAACTTTATAGCTTAAAAGCATATCATTTTTATCAAGCACATTCATATTATATTCTTTTGTCAATGAATCAAATTCAGCATTATTTCCCTCAAGCGGGAAATCAAGCTCGGCATTACTAATCAAAACAACATTGCCTGTTGCCGGCTGAGCAAATGAAACAGACATAAACAAAAAACAAAGTGCAGCAATAGAAGAAAGAGAAAGTTTAGTAAACATAGCGACTCCTTTTTTTTGTGAGAGATATTTTATTTGATGTATTACTAAAAGTAATACTAATTATTTATGTGTCTATTTTACCGAATAAACCAGGATGCAGTAATGATTTAAAAAAAATAATTGAAGCTTGAATAGTTTTAATTACTTCAAATTATATAATAATTTCTAATAAAACAATATTTATAAGCAAACTCAAAATTTCTTCCCGGTGCAAAAGTAAATTCTTTAATTACAGAAAGATGATTTTTATAAGGTTGATCTTTTTTACCTGATCGCAATCTGTTATAAAAAAAGCATTCCTTTTTTAAGAAAATCTTCCTATTATTGTTTTAGTTTTAGTAGATATTAGTTAATATTAGATATTTATGGGAAGTGAAACGAGAGTAATAATCTTCTCGGTCAACACTGATGTTGTTGAAAATATCAACAATGTTTTAGCAGCCGGGGATTATAAAATAATTAAAACATCTTCTTCTTCTGATCTGGAAATTATTTTTAAAGATAATTCTCCTGGAATAACAATAATAGATTCAGATATTAAACTTTGCTTAAAATTAAAATCTATAGAAGATATAGAGAGTATAATTATCTTAACAGTGCCTGTTGATAATGAATTTGATATTAAAGAAATAGAAAAATCAGGCGCCGATTACTATATAGAATATCCTTTCACAAAAAATCTATTATTATCCAACATTAGCTTTTTATTAAATGAATGGAAACAAAAAAAGCACCTGAAACAAATAACAAGTGTAATTAAAGAGAGCGAACAGAAATATAAAAGATTATTTCAATTATCTCCCGATGGAATGGGTTACCATGTAGGTGGTAAAATAGGATTTATAAATGATGCCGGAATTAAAATACTTGGAGCTGAATCCTTTGAAGAAATTTTTGGTAAATACTTTCTGGATTTTGTTCATCCTTTTGATAAAGAATTTGTTTTTGAAAAAACCAAAAACCGACATAATGATAAACCTCTCCATGTTGAAACAAGAATAGTCACCCTCGATTCTCAAACGAAATATATTGATGCCGTTTCAATTCCTTTTTTATTGGGAGGAGTTAATGCTGTACAATTTATTTTCAGGGATATTACCAAAAAAAAATTAAATGAACTCAATCTGATAGAAAACAAATCAAGGCTTGAGTTTGTACAAAAGATTACAAAGCTAGGGTATTGGGAATTTGATATAAGGAATAACAAGCTTATCTGGTCGAAAGATATTTATGGAATGTTCGGATTATCAGAAACAGATATCCAGACATCTCTAAAAAACTTTTTAGATATTATTCATCCGGATGACAGAGAAATTTTTCATAAGGCCTTAGAATCTTCTTTAGCGGGAATTACAGCTATGGATATTGAACATAGAATCATAAAAACAAATGGGCAGATAATTTTCGTTAATCAGCGGGGTGCTCTTTCTTATGACGAGAAAGGAATGGTAATAAAATTCTCGGGTTCAATTCAGGATATTACTGATCGTAAACTGTTGGAAAATGCATTAAGAGAAAGCCAAAGCAGACTCTCAGGCATAATTAATTCTGCAATGGATGCGGTAATAACAGTGGATGATAAACAGAAAATCCTTTTGTTTAATACTGCTGCTGAGCATATGTTCCGATGCTCTGCAGATGAAGTTTTAGGTAAACCTTTAGATAGATTTATTCCATTGGGATTCAGAGATATTCACCAAAAGCAAATAGAAAATTTTGGCAAGACAGGGATAAATATGAGAACCATTGGTGCTATAAATCCCATGAGCGGTTTAAGAACAGATGGAGAGGAATTCCCAATTGAAGCTTCGAGCTCCCAGGTAGAAGTAGGCGGGCAAAAATTGTTTACTGTAATTATCCGTGATGTTACTGAAAAGAAAAAAGCTGAGGAATATCTTATATCCTCAGAAGCAAGATATAGACTTCTCTTTAAAAAAAATCCACTTCCAATGTGGGTTTTTGATACAGAAACATTTAAATTTTTAGCAGTGAATGATGCCGCAGTAAATGTTTATGGATATTCAAGAGATGAATTTTTGTCAATGTCTATATTGGATATAAGACCGGCGGAAGATATTCCCGCATTAAAAAATCATATTTCAAGTTTAAGAGAGCTATTTAATCCTGCCGGTATATGGCGTCACAAGAAAAAAGATGGGACAATAATGGATGTTGAAATTGTTTCGCACGAAATAGAATTTGATGAGAGACTCTCCAGGTTAGTTCTTGCAAATGATGTTACCGATAAGAAAAAAGCAGAAGAAGATTTAAAAAATTCCAGGGAACAATTAAGAGAGCTTGCAGCTCACCTTCAGAATATACGGGAAGAAGAAAGATCTGCCATAGCCCGTGAAATACATGATGAGCTGGGGCAGGTATTAACTTCTCTCAAAATGAATTTAACATTTATTGATAAGAAGATAATTGGTGATCAGGCAGAATTAAATGCTTCAGATCTTCATAATGAAATTACAGAAATGAAATCTGTTATAGATAATAGTGTAAAAAGAATAAGAAAAATTATTACCGAACTAAGGCCTGAAATGCTTGATCAGCTTGGATTAATTTCTGCTCTGGAATGGCAGGCAAATGAGTTCAAAGAAAAAAGTGGAATTGATTGTAACCTTTTGAATTATTTCGGGGATACTGAAGTAAATAAAAATATTTCTATTGCTGTATACAGAATATTCCAGGAAGCTTTAACGAATGTAATCCGGCATTCCAAAGCTACAAAGGTTGAGATTAAAATAGGAAGAGCTAATAATCATCTTGAGCTTGAAATACAGGATAATGGAATTGGCTTTGAACCGAAAAAAAATAAATCAAAAACATTCGGTGTTCTTGGGATGAAAGAAAGAGCGATAATCCTTGGAGGTGATTTTAAAGTTGAAAGTATTAAACCTTCCGGGACAAAACTTTCTGTTAATATTCCATTGGAAATAATTTAAAATGTTATTACTAATTAGGTCTTAATAATTATGGGAGCAGCAAAATGGTCAGAGTCTTTATTACAGACGATCATTCCTTAATAAGGGAAGGCTTTAAAAAAATCCTTAAGGATGAAAAAGATATATTAATTGCAGGTGAAGCCGCCAATGCAAAAGATGCTATGAATTTTGTCCTGAATAATGATCTTGATATCCTGATTCTCGACTTAAACCTGCCTGATAAAAGCGGACTCGATCTACTAAAAGAATTAAAAGCCTTAAAGCCTGGTCTTAAAATTCTTATTCTTAGTATGCATCCAGAAGACAGATTCGCAATGAGGGTATTGCGTGCCGGTGCGTCAGGATATGTTACTAAAGATTCTGCCGGTGAAGAACTTGTAAAAGCCATCCGGAAGGTCTACCATGGAGGAAGGTATGTCAGCGAAAGTCTTGCAGAAATACTTGCTTTTGAAGTTCAGGGAGGTGTTGCAGAGAAACCTATCCACGAAATATTATCAGACAGAGAATTCCAGGTTTTACAAATGATCTCATCCGGTAAAACACTTGCAGAGATATCTGATATTTTATCATTAGCTGTTACAACAGTCAGCACTTATAGGGCAAGAGTCCTTGAGAAGCTCAATCTTCATTCGAATGCTGATTTGATTCATTATGCAATTACAAATAGACTTCTTGATTAATAGGTATAGGGTATAAAGGTATAGAGGTATAAGGATATAAAGTTTAAAGTAACTTATTCCGTATACATTATCTCATATACATATCCTATATACCTTATACCCAATACCTTTATACCCTTCACCCCTAAGTAGTAATAATACTACAAAAACATCTTACAGTTATCTACATACAATTATAAAAGCAAAAATTATTTTTGTAGCAAATAATATTAATGAATCGTGGATATACTAATTGTTGAGGATTCTCCTTATATAAGGAGCAATCTAAAAAAGCTCCTTACTGAAATGAAGGGCTTGAATATTTCAGGAGAAGCTGAAAATTCTGAGAAAGCTATTGAATTAATTAATAAAGCAAAACCGGATCTTATCATTCTTGATGTTGAATTAAAAAGCAGCAGCGGGTTTGATGTTTTAAAGTATGCTAAGAAAAATGAAAGTTCTCACAAACCGATTGTAATAATGTTTAGCAATTACTTAACTGTGTACAAAGAAAAAGCATTGAATGAGAAAGCAGATTACTTTTTTGATAAGACAACTGAACTGGATAAGCTTTTAACTACAATTAAAAGTTTGGTTTAAACATCGCATTAATTAACTGTATAATGACTACTGAATACCCTGCTCATAATTACAAATACAAACTTTTATCTGCTTTTTTAATACAGAACATTTTATCTCTGAGTGAAATTAGATATAAATTTAAAAAGAGGTACTATGGAAGATGTAAATTTAGAGAAAGGTAAAATTTCCCAAATTGCCGGCTACATTTATTACTTTTTACTACTTTCCTGTATTATTCTCCTTATAATAACCTGAAATCAATTCTTTTATAACCCTCATATTTTTGAGGCTGGTGGCACTTACTTTGTTTATCATTCTTCTGAAATTGATTAAGTCAGGAGAAAAAATGTACAAAAGCTTAACAGTCTATCTTTATCAGAATAGTTTTTATGAAGATATGGTTCTTGAATTGTTTGAAATAGAACAAAAGAAAAAAGAATTTTTTAAAAAAATTAATACTGTTAAAGAACTAAAATATCTTAGCAGTACCGATAGGGAAGAAATGCTCGAACTTCTTAACAAGGAAATGATGATACTCCATGACCTGATCAGAGCAAATTCAACCACTGCCGAAGAGATGGGATTTATTCCTGATTCTTTCCGTGATGATGAAGATGATAATTAGTCTTGCTTCAAAAGTTCACTAAATACTTCTTCATAATTATCAATCATTTTTCCAATTCCAAATTTTTCTTTAACAAGTCGTTTTCCTTCTAACCCCATTTTATTTGCAAGATCTTTATCTGAAATAATTTTTAAACAAGCTTCCGCTAAAGAATTAGAATCCTTTGGAGGAACGATAATTCCCGAAATATTATTCTTAACAATTTCCGGCATACTGCTTATTTGAGTTGTAATACAAGCTCTGCCCGCAGCCATTGCCTCAATCAATACAATTCCAAAACCTTCCCAAAGCGATGGAAGAATTAAAAGGTCTGTTGTTCGCATTATATTGTTAGTATCATCCCTGAATCCTAAAAGATGAACTGAGTCTTCTAAATTATTCTGAGAAATAAAATTCTTAATGTATTCTTCAAGCTCTCCAACTCCTGCAATTAATAAATGAGCGTTCGATCTTCTCTTCACTTCTAAGAAAGCTTTAAGTAGATATTCAATTCCTTTCTGGATGCTTAATCTTCCAACAAAACCAATTAGAGGAATATTTTCAGGGATGCCAAGTTCATTCCTTAGATCTTTAGTTTTGGATTCATCATATTCCTCAATATTAATTCCATTGTATATAACTTTAATTCTAGCTGGATTTAACCATGGTGCATTTTTAAGCAATGTATTTTTTGTAGCTTCAGAATTTGCAATGATTATATCAGCTAATTTATTATAAGTAATCCTGTAATGAAATTTATTCTTTAATGGAAAGTCAATTCCATGCCTTGCAGCAATTTTACCTCTTCCGGAAATTTTAGAAGCAATTCCACATAAACGTAGTTCTTTATCCATATTTGTAAGTATAATATCAATTTTATTCTTGTTGATTATCCTTGCAAGCTTTAATATTGTTACTGGGTTAATATCACCGCCAAATCTTAAAGGTATAACATTAATATTATTTTTTTCTGCATATTTTTTTAATTTAGAACCAGGATTACAAATAATAGTAAGATTATGTCCTCTTTTAAGTAATTCCTTTGCGGCAGTTATTATCCAAACTTCACCGCCGCCATAAATCATTAAAGAATTAATAAAAAGAATATTTAATGGCATAAAATAAATATAACTGATTTTGTAAAGAGTTTAGAAAGATTCATTTAAACCTTACATCATAAATATAGACCCTATATATTAAAATATTAACCATTCCTTTTTTATGTATTTGATTGCAGCATTTAGTTTGATATAATTGCCTCGAACTTCATCATTTCTTAACTGCAAAGGATTAATATGAAAAATTCTATACCGAGAAAATTATTTGTACTAACTGCAATTATTCTCTTATTTAATTCTTATTCTAACGGGCAGTATGTACCTGGAATCAATAATAATGTTACACTGCTTGGGCATTTAGATTCTTATGGCACATACTCAAACATTTGGGGATATGTTGATTCCCTTGGTAATGAATATGCGATCATAGGGCATAATTCAGGAACTTCAATAGTAAATATCACTAATCCTTCTTCCCCTGTTGAAGTTGGAATGATTCCCGGTCCAACATCAGGCGGAATTGTATGGAGAGAAATCAAAACCTATAACAAATATGCTTATGTTGTAAGTGAACATACATCTCCATCAAATCTTAGCGGACTTCAGATAATTGATCTTTCTTATCTTCCTGATTCTGTGAGGTATGTGAAAAGATATTTATGGCCCGGTGTTGATGAAACAAATGCACGGGCACATACTGTTACCGTTGATGGTCAGGGCTATATTTTCATTCAGGGTGGAACAGCAACACTTGGAGGAACTAACCAGGGCGGAATAAGAATATTAAGTATTGCTGATTTGGAAAATCCAACACCTGTAAGTGTTTTTGACCCAAGATATGTACACGATGTATTTATTCAGGATACAATTCTTTTTGCACATAATATTTTTGATTTTCCCGGGCATATAGATATAGTTAGTATTTCAGATAGAGCAAATCCACAATTAATTCTTTCTCACATTTATCAAGATGGGTTTTCACATGATTCCTGGACAACAGAAGATAAAAATTATCTTGTAAGCAGCGATGAGATGGAAGGTCTATCAATAAAGATATGGGATATAAGCGTTCTATGGGATTCTGATCCAAACAATAACGAAGATATTACTTTGGTTGGAGAATATATTAGCGACCCTGCATACATTGCTCACGAACCAAGAGTAAAAGGTAATTATGTTTATGTTTCTTATTATGTGGAGGGGGTTAGAATAGTTGATATATCTGATCCGACTGATCCCGTTGAAGTAGGATATTATGATACATACCCGCAGCAGGGCAGCGGATTTAATGGAGATTGGGGGGTGTGGCCATTCTTCCCTTCAGGAAATTTTGTTGTATCTGATATTCAAACTGGTCTCTATATATTTAAATTTGATAGTATAAGTGCGGGCGGTGTTGAAGGAGAGATTACAAGCCTTACAACTTCAATCCCAATATCAGATGTACAAATGAAATTTGTAGAAGCTGGTAAAATTATCTTTAGCGATCAGGATGGTAATTATAGTTTCAGAACAAATGAAGGGTATCATACAATTATACTTTCAAAAGCTGGTTTTATTACTGATACTGTTAATGTAACTTTTCCAGCCGGAGCTAACATTACTCAGAATTTCACACTTGAAGAAAACCAGGCAAATATCTCTCTATCAGTTGACAGCCTTTCAGTAAATATACCTGTGGATTCAATTGTGAACGTTGAATTTATGATAAGCAATATTGGACTTAGCGGAACATTAAATTATTCTTTAGATGATATTGTTGGACCTCCCGTGAGAAGTAATTCTTTGAAAAGAAATGAACTGAAAAATTTAATGAATTTAAAGATTTTAAATTCTGAGAATTACTCTGAAACATTTTCGGAAATCTCTAATGAAATATTAATAGGAGATACAATTATAGTTGATCCTGCAGATGACCTGGTTTTTGGAACTGGTGGAGATATTATAACAGTTTACGCAGAAACATCTGCAAATAGTGTTACAATTGATTTTGAATTTGCAAATGATATAGATACGGACAGCACTTTTATTTTATTTTCTCTTGATACTGATTTTGATCAGAATACAGGTGCATTTCCCGGGGGCTTTGGTTTTAATTTACCGGAACAAGGTATTGGATCCGAATATGATATTTTAATTGATGTCCCTGGATTATTCTCTTTCCCACCTCAACCCCTGAGATATTATATATGGATTGGATCTAATAATGATCCCTCAGGAAACCCTATTGCTGCTGGTAGTGTTTCTCTAAATGGAAGAATTCTTACAATCACTATTCCGTTAAGCCAGATAGGTGATGATGATGGTAATATGGCAATAGCAGGAGCTGGAGGACATTTTGATCCTGATACCGGTCCAACTAGTGTGGACTTTATTCCTGATATTGGTCATGGTGAAATAGGAATAAATCCAAATACAGATTTACCCTGGTTAACACTTAATCCGGAATCGGGAAGCATCCAGGCAGGAAATTCAGATCTTATAACCGCAACATTTAACTCTGAAAACTTAGAGAAGGATAATTTATACTTGGGATACATAGTTATATATTCAAATGATCCCGATGAACCTGTGAGATCAATCCCTGTATTATTGAATACAGGTGAACCAATGGATGTAGAAGGGGAAAACATTGTTCCTCAGGAGTTTTCACTGGGTCAAAACTATCCTAATCCGTTTAATCCAAGCACTATCATTCCATTTAGTGTTACGCAAACGGAAAACGTAAAGCTAAAGATTTATAATATCATCGGGCAGGAAATTAGAACACTTATAAATAAAACTCTTTCAAGCGGTAATTATCAGATTAATTGGGATAGTAAAGAGAATAATGGAAGGAATGTTACTTCAGGAGTTTATTTTTATTCTTTAGAACAGGGCAATAAGAAGATAACGAGGAAGATGATATTAAGCAGATAAGAAAAAAGGCTGTTCTAACAAGAACAGCCATTCCTTAATACTGATTTAATTAATAATTCATTTTGGAAGAATTAAAGAAAAATCTTGTCCCAACCATTCCACCGCAATCCTGAAAATGAAAACTGCTTGGGCCTTTGGTTTCGCCACCTGGAGTAGTCGTTGTGGTACTTTCAGGAGTAATAAATGCACCGAGATTATAACCTGCATAAAACTCCCAATTTAAATCATCCCAGGGTTTTAAATATGCGCTGGCATTAACTCCAAATCCAATTCTCGATGCAGAAAATTCATTTTTTGTTTCATCACCTGTTGTAGGAGTGAAAGTACTTTCATCACTAAAAGATACATAACTAATCCAGGGACCAATAGACCAGTAAACAGGTTTATTCATTTCCATTGGATAATAATTCCAGGATGCTTTGACACCAATTTCTGTTGCACTTAATTCACTTTTGCCGGATGTCGTTTCTGTTTTATCACTGCTAATACCAACACTACCCAGAAGACCAACACTGGATTTAGGACCAAGGTACCAGTCTAGACCAAAACCTGTAACCTTCTCATCTTCAGGCGTTGAAGGATTATAATTAAATCTATCAATCACTTGCTTCCCAACTGTAAAATCCCTTTGCCACATAAAGTTCATTCCCCAGCATCTTTCATCCCCATTAACAGGTTTTGCTGCAGCAGTTTGATCTTGTGCATTTATAGAATTCGAAATAAAAAGGAAAATGATTAAGGAAAGAAAAGAATAAAGTTTTGACATATTGGACTCCTGTTTTGTTTGTGATAGGGTTTATTATTTACCATACAGGTAATTCTATTTTCTAACTAAAAAAAATTATTTTCAAGGAGACCGAAAGTATTGGCAGGAACTTAAAGAATAGAAAACACAGATTCAACAAAATTTTTCTTTTCGGCTGAACCTGTGTTAAATTATGAGGCTACAGGGGACTTCACATTAAATGAGTTAACAACGTTTCCATCATTAAAAAATACTGTTGATTTCAGAGAACCATCTTGATTATATAATTTCCACATACCATCTCTTTTGCCATTAATAAAAACCCCTTCCTCCATTTTTTTCCCGTTGGGATGGTACCAGGTCCATTTATCAACGACAACATCATTCTTAAAATTACCTTCAGACTCGAGTTCTCCGGATGAATAATAATAACTCCACTTGCCATCATTTTTATTATTAACAATATTACCATTTACTGCTTTGGTTCCATCAAGCAAGGAAATAATAAACTCTCCATTTTTTATTCCATCAACAACATCATAAGAAATAATTTGGTTAGCAAGCCTATCAACTACTCTACCCGAAAAAGGCTTATTAGTAGTTTGATTAATAATTAATCCATCCTTGGTAATAACTGAGCCGTATACTTCTGGTGAATTTGAGATAGAAATTAAAATATATATACCAACTGCAATTGTAGCAAGCAAAAAGAAAACCTGGATGCGGTATGAAAACAGCTGCATTTTGCCCTCTCAGAAATTGTAAAAAATATTAAACCCTCAATCAATCTGGTTCAATGTATATGCCATTTCTTTATTTGATTTATTTTTAACTAAGCAAAGTATTTTACTTCTCAATATAAGATTTGGAAGTCTTATTAAACAGAAATGTTACACTTATTTATAGGTGAGTTGAAGGCAAAGACTCAGAAAAAAACAGATTACTATCTGATTTTTTCTCAATGATCTCCAACATAAAATTAAACCTTTAGGGTCTATTAGAACAGAATCCAATTAACTATTTGCCTGTCAGTGTTATATGCTTTAGATGTGTATGAATTGAAGTAAAGTAAGGAGGTATTATCTAAACTCTCCCTATTTTTTTAGTTTACATCTTAGAAATGAAAAACAACTCCCACTCCGTAGCTATTTCTGTTAACTATAGGAGTTATGTTCATATCAATAGAAGAATCATGGTTATCATTTTCAGAATTAAGCTTTACTACTTTTAAACCGATAACTGTTCCGAGTGCGGCGCCTAAAATCGTGTCGGAGATCCAATGTTTATCGTTATAGACTCTCTGGAAAGCTGTTAATCCGGCAAGCGAATAGAGAGCAACAGAAGCATAAAGATTATCTATTCTTTCAGAAAGTACTGTTGCAACTGCAAAAGCAGTTGAGGTATGTCCGGAAGGAAGCGAATTTTCTTCATCCTCAAATTCCATTGCAAAGAAATCAATTTCCTGATTACCTTCATTTATAAATGGTCTGCTTCTTCCTGTAATTATTTTTAATCCCTCTGTAACAACACCATTAAGGAATATTGCTTCAGCAAGCATTAATCCTGTTTTTCTCAATTCTTCTTCCTGGAAAATATGACCAACCAGATATAATACGCCGCTTAATCCGGCTACATATAAACCATTCCCAAATTTTTCTCCAAATCTTGCAGCTTTATCCAAAGATGGACTACGAAGGTTCCCAATGCTATTTCGAACAGGATTATCGAATGTAAATGAAAAAGCTGTGGCTCCGGCAATAATTCCTGTCAGAATAAGATCCTCATCATCAAAATGAAAAGGGCTTTGAAAAAGACTAATTGATGTATTGTAAAAAGAGATGCCATCATTTTTAAGATTATTTATTAAACCTGTCTCTTCCGGAAAGCTTAATGTGTCGTTGGTTTGTGCTTGTATTAAGTTAAACGAGATAAGAAGGGGAGTACAAAATACAAAGAAATGTTTCATCAAAACCCTTGGAAATTTTATGAAAAACTACAAAATAATTTCTTTTGTTGCTCAATTATTTTGGAGTAAATATTTATCCCCAAAACTCAATGCAGGGATTCTGGATGTTTCTATTTTGCTCATCATGTTAAACTTAACTAACTTTGCATCTCAAAATTTAACTGCCGGAGTGGCGGAATTGGTAGACGCGCTGGACTCAAAATCCAGTCTGGCTCACACCAGGTGCCGGTTCGAGTCCGGCCTTCGGTACTTTAGAGAAGATTTTATGTTAATATTATTTTTATAGATACAGAGTTATTTGCGGGATCAAATCACGGGTGAAGAAGAAATTTTTAGGTATTCGAATAGTTATTAAATGTGAAAATATTATTAATGCTTTTCCCACATATAATAAGTATCTAAAAATCTGTAAACAAAGAAGGGTAGGATTGCGTAGTAAATGATGAATTCAGTAATATCATAATGTGATAAACTTAATGTTTGTATTGGCCAGAACTTACTTGAATATCCGATCAATTCACTCCAGGATGCCCCTTTGTAAATTGTAATTTTCCCGAACCAGCCGGAAAAAATAAGCGCTGTTACGTGAAGAATCAGCCAAAGAAAATATATACTTCTGAATGAGAACATTTGTTTACCCTCGTTACACTTTCAATATTAAAGAATAATAAGTGTTTAATTAATTAAGACTGCTGAAACTGAAACGTGCCTCCTTAATTTCTTTCCTGAATAATTTTCTTATTGATTTTGTTAATGTAATATGCCCAACATTAGGATTAAGCATAATAAACTTATTAAAATCATCAAGAGCACCATCATAATCCATTAAAACTCTTTTAGCATGAGCACGTTTATAATATGCGCTCATATTACCCGGTTCAACTTCAATAGCCTGGGTATAATACTTTACTGCGTGAGCATAATTTTTATCTTTCCAGTAAACATCGCCAATAAAAATATAAACTCCGCTGTAACCGGGATCTATATCTGTAACTCTTAAAAAATCCTCAAGAGCATTTATATTTATTCCTGATCTGTACCAGAGCAAACCTCTGTTAAAATATGCATCTGTATAATTCGGATTTAAAACAATTGCCTTTGAGAAATCATTTACTGCACCCGTAAAATCTTGTAGTATACCTCTTACTATACCTCTTCGTAAATATGCTTCAGCAGATTTTGGAGAGATTTCTAACGCTTTAGTAAAACAGAAAATTGCACCATAATAATTTTCATTTGCCTGTCTTACGCAGCCATTATCTATGTAGTATTCTAAAAGCATTTCTTTATCGGAATAGTTTGAGTTGTTGTTCATTTTAATCAGCATTTTTTCTTTTATTTTTAGGTAGTTTGACAAGTAATATGCCGACCTAAAAGTTTGTTTTATCGTTTCTTTTCAAATAATTATTTATACTGAGATGTTTCAATTAGAAGCAATGAAAAAAGTGTGTCTCACAAGTTTTGTGAGGGATAAGCTCAGTGTTATAACAGTTTCAAACTCTTTTAACTTTGATGGTCTTTGATTATTTCTTCTGTGACTTCTCTATCTTACCCCAGGTATCTCTCAAAGGCACAGTTCTGTTAAAAACAAGATTATTTTCTTTGCTGTCAACAGTATCAATACAAAAATAACCTAAACGCTCAAACTGGAATTTGGCTCCTGTTTTTGCATTTTTAAGAAATGGTTCAAGCTTACAATTTTTTAGAACTTCCAGAGATTTTGGATTTATATTCTGTTTGAAATTAACATCTTTATCCTTTTCAGGATCTTCTTTGCTAAACAACCTGTCATATAATCTTACTTCGGCATCAAAAGCATGATCGGCTGAAACCCAATGAATTGTTCCTTTAACACTTCGGACATTTCCTGATCCGCTTTTTGTTTCAGGGTCATAAGTGCAGTGAAGTTCCGCTACTTCACCATTTTCATCCTTAATAACATCAGTACATTTAATTATATAAGCATATCTTAATCTAACTTCATTACCGGGAGAAAGCCTGTAATATTTTTTAGAAGGATTTTCCATAAAATCATCTTTTTCTATGAAGATGACCTTTGAGAAAGGAACTTTTCTTAATCCCATAGAAGGATCTTCAGGATTATTAACTGCATCAAGCTGTTCAATTTTGTCAACAGGATAGTTTGTTATTACAACCTTCAAAGGTTTAAGAACTGCCATTACTCGCTGAGCACGTTTGTTCAAATCTTCCCTTATACAATGTTCAAGCAGAGCAACATCAATTACATTATCACGTTTTGCAACTCCAACTCTTTCAGCAAAATTTCTGATAGATTCAGGAGTATATCCTCTTCTCCTTAAACCTGAAATAGTAGGCATCCTTGGATCATTCCATCCTGAAACATAACCTTCTTCAACAAGCTGAAGAAGTTTACGTTTGCTCATTACAGTATAATTAAGATTTAATCTTGCAAACTCAATCTGCTGCGGGTGATGAATTTCAAGTTCATCAATGAACCAGTCATACAATGGTCTGTGATTTTCAAACTCAAGCGTGCAGATCGAATGAGTTATTCCTTCAATTGAATCCGACTGACCATGGGCCCAATCGTACATTGGATAAATGCACCATTTATCTCGGGTTCTATGATGATGAGCGTGCCTTATCCGGTACATAATCGGGTCGCGCAAATTCATGTTGGGCGAAGACATATCAATCTTTGCTCTTAAAACATGTTCACCATCTTTGAACTCACCATTTTTCATCCGTTCAAAGAGAACAAGATTTTCTTCAACACTTCTTTTCCTGAAAGGACTTTCTTTACCCGATTCGATAGGAGTGCCACGCATATTTTTTATCTCTTCAGTTGAAGAGGAATCAACATAAGCTTTACCTTTTTTAACAAGCATCACAGCAAATTCATATAGCTGATCAAAATAATCCGATGCATAAAATTCTCTTTCGTCCCAATCAAAACCGAGCCACTTAATATCTTCTTTAATTGATTCAACAAATTCTACTTCTTCTGTTTCAGGGTTTGTATCATCAAAACGAAGATTGCACTGGCCTTTATAATCTTTAGCCAAACCAAAGTTAAGGCAGATTGATTTTGCATGACCAATATGAAGATAACCATTAGGCTCAGGAGGGAAACGTGTAGTTACTTTATTAAATCTTTCAGTCTTAAGATGTTTATCAATTATTTCTGTTATAAAATTTGATAGTTTTACTTCAGGATTTTCTTTAACCGTATTGCTCATATAAATCAGGATTTGTTTGTGTGAATGTTAATAGCTTCAATAGCTCTTTTTATTCTTTTAATTGATTCCTCCTTACCAAGAATATCAACTATATCAAAAACTCCGGGTCCGGCTCCCATTCCAGAGACAGCTAATCTTAATGGATGAATTAAATCTCCATTACTTATTTCAAGTTCAGCAGCAGTTTCTTTAAGAGAATTTTCATAATCTTCCTTAGCAGGATTTTCAAGCTTCTGGAAGTTCATAATTAATTTTTTCATCAGCTCGGGAGAATTATCTTTCCATCTTTTAGCAGCAACTGTTTCATCATACTCTTCGGGTGCTTCAAAGAAGTAGGGACTTTTTTCCAAATAATCCTTTACAAAAGTTACTCTTTCTTTCATCGCTTCGATTACTTTAAGAAGATAATCATCAGCATAATTTTTATCTCTGTACTTTGAGTTTGATAATTCTTCCTTAAGCAATGTAAGAATCTCAGAGTTTTCTTTTTTTCTGAGATGTTCTGCATTAAGCCAGTTAAGCTTTTCAACATTAAATACAGCGCCGGATTTGTTTACTCTTTCAAGAGAGAATTTTTGGATCAATTCATCTAAGTAATAAAATTCTACATCATCACCCGCAGTCCAGCCAAGCAAAGCAACAAAATTTATCAAAGCTTCTTTTAAATATCCTTTTGCTCTATAATCTTCAACAGCAACATCCCCCTGGCGTTTGCTTAATTTAGATCTGTCTGGATTCAGCAGGAGAGGGAGGTGAGCAAAAACAGGTTTTTTCCAGCTAAAAAAATCATAAAGCAAAATATGTTTTGGTGTTGATGAGAGCCACTCTTCTCCACGAATTACATGAGTTATTTTCATTAAATGATCATCAACAACATTTGCAAGATGATAAGTAGGATAACCATCACTCTTAATTAAAACCTGATCATCAATAACATTGCTGTTAAATTCAACTCTTCCTCTTATAATATCATCAATAACAATATTTTCATTTGGCTGAACGTTTAATCTTACAACGTGGCTTTCTTTATCCGCAAGTTTTTTTTCAACTTCATCTTTTGAAAGCTTAAGACAATGTTTATCATACTTAGGTTGAAGTCCTTCTTTCTGCTGTTTCTCCCTAAGTTCATTTAGTCGTTCCTGAGAACAAAAACAATAATATGCTTTGTTTTCTTTTATGAGATAATCAACACGCTCCTTATAAATGCTAAGCCTTTCTGATTGAAGGTAAGGTGAAAAATCTCCGCCCAATCCGGGACCTTCATCAAAATATAATCCTGCCCATTTCAAAGTTGAAATAAGATTTTCGGTAGCTCCTTCAACATATCTTGCCCTGTCTGTATCTTCGATACGAAGTATAAATTCCCCATTATTCCTCTTTGCAAAAAGGTAATTGTACAAAGCAGTTCTCAATCCACCAACATGAAGATAACCTGTTGGACTGGGTGCAAATCTTGTTCTTACAATGTCGCTAATCATAACTATAACTGAAACTGATTTTAATTGTTCAAAGTTAACAAAGTTTGTGGAATTATTGGAATGAGTTGAATCCTATACCCGAAAGCCTGCAACTGATTTCTATAATTTTTTGGTACATGCTGGTTTTGGCAATGAGAGATTTAAGAAAAAGAAAATATCTTTATATAAAGAAATGGGAATTATGATAGAAAAAATAACAGGATTATAAATTTAACTTTTAGAAAAACTTAATTGCTGCTTTCACTTTCTCTCCAAATTCATTCGCTGCTGAATTTTCTCTTGGTTTTCGTTCTTTCCCATCCCGATAGAATAGCCCTGTTGAGTAAAGTGTTCCGATAATTTCTGGTTTACTATCAATAGGAAATCTTTCTTTCTCCCATCTTGTTTGAATTATTCTAATGTAAGCTGCTGCATAAAAAATATTCAAAGAATATTAGAGAGTTTTGTAATCAGCTCTTCGGGACTCTTACCGATTTCCAGAATTCCTTTATATTGTTTTCCCGGATTATAAATACTTTCAGGGGTGTTTACCTGTTTTTCAATCCAGTAAGCTGTTTTAAGTTTAACCTGACAGAATCCTATTGAACTATTCATTCCTGCTTCAGCTATTATTACATCAAGAGCATCATCTCTCCAATCATAGTTTAAGGTTCTTTCAACATAAATTATGGCAGATAGAATTTTGTACTCAATGGTAAATTCTCTAGAGGCTTGTTTTATTAAATCCATTCGTTCAGTAATCTTTTTTAAAGCTTCTTCAGGTTCTTCCGCTTTAACTGAATTAGACAAAACAAACAATAAAGAAAGTATAAGAGCCAGAAACATTAATAGTCTCCGGCTCAAAATGTTGAGCAGTGATATCATTTAAGTAGAATTAGCTTGGCTGATTTTTCAAACACTTCATTATTTCCTTCAAGTGATTTTGCTTTAATTCTATATAAGTAAATACCACTGGCTAAAGTCTCTCCATAATTATTTCTTCCATCCCAAAAAAGATTTTGACTTCCTGCAGATTGAAGAAGATTTTTGAATGTTCTTACCTCTCTCCCTATTATATCATAAACAATCAATTCTATTTCTGATTGATAGGGCAGATTATAGCTTATCACCGTTGAAGGGTTGAAAGGATTAGGATAGTTACCTAACAGTTCATATTTATCAGGAAGATTCAGCTTATTATTTTCTCCCGCTAACTTTGGTAAATTGCTTACCCCTTCTATAAATCTATGCGCTTCGATTGAAGATTCTGAGTCTGGATAGGATTGGTCTATTTCTCCCATTACTTCAATTGCCATTTCCCGATTCCCTTCATCAAATAAGTAATACATAAATTTCTTGAACAAAGCAGTTTCACCAATATATGTCCCAGAAAAGTGATTAATGATTTGATTTATTATGTTCAACCCTCCATTACTCTGCATACCTGCAAGAGATAAACCTGCTGCGCCAATTAGTCTGTTCGGATAACCATTCTGAATTAAATTTGCTAGATAAACTCGAAGGGCATTCAAACCTAAGCCGCTTCCTTCATTAGTATTTCTGGCTGCTTCCAATAAAATATCAAGTGAAAAAAATGATAACGTCGAATCAAGGATGTTCTGTAATAATATCTTTACAAATCAATTGTGCAAATCCATTTCTTCCGAGGTAAATAAGACTTCTTGCAAATTTTAACTTTCTTCCTATTGGCCAGTTTGGATTGTAGGTTATTATTAGAAGATCAGTATTAGAAATTATTTTTTCTCCATTTCCAAAAGCCTCATCGAAATCTTCCTCTTCAGGTCCACCTGCAAATCCATCTGAAGGTGGAGAGGTAAGGTACGGAGTATAATCTATCGTAGAACCGCTGCCTTGATGAAACTTTGAAGATTGCGGCGGATTGCTTCCCCACCAATTTTTCTCTGCAATTATAATGCAGTTAGTATTAGTATAAATATGATAGAATGTACTGCTGGTTACCTGGTTATTACCTCCATTTATAACACATTCATCCTCTCCTAAAAATGGATTTGAACTTTGGCTGGCATAGATTCCATAAAAGTTGTTATGGATATAGTTGTTTCCATATTGCACATACCCACCAAGCTTTGGAGATGAATTCATATTTGCATATATACCGTAATAACTATTATATATTTCATTGTTTCTTATATTGGGTGAAGAAGCGTAAAGATAAATTCCAGTAGAGTTATTATGAATATTATTGTTTTGTATAGATGAACCATTGTCCAGAACAGAATTAAGATTATAAAGATATATTCCCCGGTTACAATTAAAAATTTCACAATCACTAATTGCTGGATAAACTTTATAAGTATAAATACCATTTTCTGCATTTTTTATAATAGCATTAGAAATATTAGCTGAAGAGCCTTGATTAAACTTAATACCGTTTTGAACGGTAAAATTCTTTACAAGAAAATCAAACGTTACTTTGCTGTTAGTTGTTCCGTTTACAACCAAATTTCCGTTAACAACCAGCGAAGAATTATTCTTGAAAGTCAGAGTAGCACCAGACTGAATTGTTAAAGTAACACCAGCAGAAACTATCAAGTCCTCTTCCAACTGGAAGTTTGAGCCTGAAGGGATTGTTTCAGTATAGAGAAGTGTCCCTCCATATTTAACAACGGGAACAAGTTCAAAAAATCTACAATCTCCAGGCTCAATATTACTTGTATAAAATTTTTCTGTTTTATAAATGGTAGTTACTGAAGAATCTATCAAATCAGTCAATTTCCAGTTATTATAAGGTGACGTACTCTTATTTATTTTTATTCCTAACGGATTCTCGATAAATGTACTATAATATCTGCATATAATCATAAAATAATCTTTATCATCTTTCTGGAAGAAACCTAGCTCGAAAATATGGGGTTCAGGAATATCATCACCGTTGTAGAAATATTTAATAGTATCTATATACAAATGAGGAGTTGTTACGGGATGTTCAAGATTAAGAAATTGTGCGGTTTGATTAACATTCCTCAAGGCTTTGCCAAATAAGCCTTTTAATCTTGGAGAGAGTATAGTTTTTACAATACTCCATTTAGATGTATATGTATAATTACCTCCACCTAATGGTATAACCAGACCGGTAAATGCTGGATTTGTTCCACTTGCATAGTACCTGTATAATGAAAGTGATTTTGCCCCGTACATTAACTTAAGGTTTGCTTCATACAGCATTTCATAAGGTGTAGGATCGTGAAATAATCTTGCTGCATCATATCTTCCACAGAGCAACGTCATACTAAACAAGGAATCCCAGTCATTAACTTTATTCATAATAGTATCTCCAAGGTATTTAATATTCCAATCCTTGTAATCATCTCCAGGGTGATAATTATTTATATTTTCTTCCGTGAAAGGGTAATGATAAAGCGGGTGATTGTTTTGGTGAGGAGATATTCCTGTCCGCTGGACAAACTCGTTTGATTTATATAGACCATACGTTCCTAAATAACTGTCCCCATACCTCCCATTCCAGGAAGAGGGAAATGAAACCCATATACCCCTCTCCCCCTCGCTTCTTGCTTTAAGCAGGCTGTCTATTTTTCGTATTGGTTCATAGTTATCTATTGTTTCAGGTTCATCAATTGTATTCCAGGCTGTTACATAATTTTCAATGTCGCCTGATGTAAAGGATTCGGTCGCTTGATCAATTATGTTCTGTTGAAAAGCAGGATTATTAACGATATTCATCCCTTTGAAGTCAGAAATTATGACATTATCCACATATAAACGAGTATAAGGATCACCTTTCCATATTACTTTGAACTGAACATAATCAGCCAGATTTTTATTAGGCGGATCATTTTGAACTCTCTGGAATGTATAATTAGGCAATTCTCCCTCTTCATCCATTTCTTCAGATGAAAAATCATAATTTATCTGGAAAATCTGCCAGGAACCCGGAGTAAAATTACTCCTCAGAAGTGCTCTACTCTCAACGAAAATAGTACTATCTCTATAAGGACAGCAAACAATTTTTGAATCTGTTACCTGCAAAATACAAATAGTGTCATTTGGGTTACCACCGGAACTGATATTAGAAAGCTTTATATTGAAATCTGCAGTGTACTGAACATAACCGGTATCTATTCTCCAGTATCTTCTTTCCTGCATATAACCGGGACCATAAATCAAAGTATCGTAACCTGCACCAATATTAGTTACAACACCTTCTCTTCCCCCCGTATTAAAAGTTGTGCATATACTATTTTTATATTTCAGTTCTGCATCACCTTTGCCTGTTGTTTTTCCTTCTGCTTCCCATTTTGTATATGCACCTTCAGAATAACTCATTATATAATTAGAGATCTGCTGATGCCTCTGAGACGGTATCACTTTTAATCCTGTATTTTTTATATAGTCAAGCCTGCTTTGTATAAGACTATCAGCAATAATAAAATCTACTCCCATTAATTTCATAGTATCATACTGTGCTGTTCCAATATCATAAGGTGCAATGCTTATAATAGGAATTCCATCAAAATTTTTAATGAAATCCTGTGTAAATACTGCATTTGAAAATGCGAAAACAAGAATCAACAGTACACGTATTTGGTTCTTCATTCAGAACCCCCTTTCTGTTAGTTATGTATTTAGTTAATTAAACCCCTCCTCACCTCCCCTTTGGTAAAGGGGAGGACGGGTGGGGGTTTTCTTATTATCATTTTATAAAAACCATTTTTTTCATATCTGAATAAACCGGAATATTTCCTTCTCCAATCACTTCTATCCTGTACAAATAAATTCCACTCGCTAACTGATTGCCGACTGCCAACTGCCTACTGTCAACTTCTGCATTGAATTCCACCTCATAATACCCCGCTTCCTGTTCCTGATTGACCAAAACTGAAACAAGCTCTCCCTTGATATCATACACCATAAGCTTTACATATCCTCTCTCTTTCAATTTATATCCTATATTTGTTGATGGATTAAATGGATTAGGATAATTCTGGTATAAGTAATAATCATTAACTATAAAAGGATAATCTACTATTGAAGTTATGTTTACTACAACTTCTTCTGATGGTAATGATTCATTCCCCTGGTTATCCACTGCTGTAATCTTATAAACAAGTCTCTTAAACCCTGGTGGTATCGTTTGTATGTAAGATGTATCTGCCTGTGATGATACCAGTTTTGTTGAATCAATTATGAAGTTAATAACCGTATCTCTATAAATGTTGTAATGTGAAGTATCTGCTTCTGTATTCTTGTTCCACTTAAGAAAGATTTCATTTGTATCAACAACTGCTGAAAGATTTCGAGGGGATTTTGGTGCAAGGTCTTTATAACTATATTTTTCTCCTAATAGCCCGCCAAACATTCCTATGTCACTTCTTGTACTATCTATATCAAGAATATCCGGGTCACCTGCATCTATTGCAGGAGAGTATTTCTGTAAGTGATAATCAAAATCAAGAGATTCATTTGGCAAAGTATCTTTAATGAACATCGGATCGGCTGTAATATTACCCACTCCCATATTTACATTTCCACCTGCAAGTTCCTCTATATTCCAGAAGAGATTATATTCAGGGTTTACAGTTAATCCGTAACAATATATTCCCCTGTAGCCATTTCCGATTATATTATTCTTAAGCACTGTCTTCTCACCTGAATTTATTACGATTGAACCTTTTTGTGAACCTGTTAGTGGTTTTGCATACAGCGAAACATTATTTATAACATAGGCAGTGTCTTCTCCTATTTGTCCTACTTTTATGTTCGCATTTCCAAATCCGGCCACATAATTGCTTTCTACCTTCATTCCTTTATTATATTCAGAATAAATTCCATATGAATTAGAATTGCTTAGTTGCATGATTATGTTATTTTCAATAATTGGGTTACCTCCAAAAGATAAGTACACTACTGGGTTAAAAAAATCTCCAGTATATATGATTAGAGAGTTTTTAAAGGACGGATGGCTTGTATCGGCAGGATCATCAAATGTTAAAGCTCTACTTACATTTTCAATAATAAAATTACTAAAATTTGCAGAAGAAAAATTAACAGATAATCCTTCATATGAATTTGAAATTCTGCAATTTTCTCCGACTACATTTGAGCGTCTTGTGGAGATTCCAGAACGAAATGAGCTTTCACCTGGTCCGATAATATTAAAATTTTCTATATGTGAATCATTCTCAAAAAAGTAAATAGCACCAAAGGTCGGTAATAGCCCTGTAGCATCAATAACAGTGCTGTCCATACTGCTGCCAATAAGCCAAATCTCTTTATCAACAATAATGGTTTCATAATAAACCCCATTAGCAACAATAACGGTATCTCCATCAACACAAATGTTTATTGCTTTCTGTATGCTGTCTGCTGCGGTTTCCCAGGTTGTGTAAGGTGGTGTGCTGGTGCCGGTGTGGCTTACGTATCTTATTTCTGGGTGTATGGTAGTGAAAGCAAGTACGCAGTAGGCAGTAAGGAGTAGGGAAAACCAGTTGGCAGTCTTCAGTCTACAGTTGGCAATATTATTCTTATACATAATCATAATCGTACTCCTGTTCCTGTCTTACATAATACATTATTGCTTAATGGGGAAAAAGGGAGAGAATTGAAGTAGAATTTATAGTTCATACAAAACCCAAGTTAGAATTGTAAGCTAAAAGCAACTTAACTGGAAAAAATTAGAGAGGCAATAAGAAGTTTTATAAAGATATAAGAATGCTTTGAAAATTCGAAAAGAAATTATAGAGACAATAAGAATTTTTGGTTAATAATTATTTAATAGCCGGTAAACAAAATTGTATAAATTATGGAAAGATAAAAATAAGAAAACTTAAATTGCTTTTACTTTACTCACAGTATAAAATTTTACCTTCTCAATAAACTCTGCGCTGTCAATAGGTTTTGGGATGTAATCAGTTGCACCTGCTTCAAGGCATTTTTCCCTGTCACCTTTCATTGCAAATGCAGTAAGAGCTATTATAGGTGTGTCTTTATATTCGGGGAGGAGCCTGATCTTTTCTGTTGCTTCAAAGCCATTCATTACAGGCATCTGCATATCCATAAGGATGAGATCATATTTCTGCTTCTTAACTTCTTCAAGCGCTTCTGCACCATTTTCTACAACTGCAATATTCTCAAAATTGTTTTTCTTTAAAAGTCTTGTAACAATAATCTGTGAATGTTTATAATCCTCAACAAGCAGAATTTTTACAACATCCTGTTTAGTTATAAGTTCTTCAGGTGATGAAGGCTCATCATAACGGTTGATCATCGTGCTTATTGTATCTGCAAGGTCTTCAATGTTAGTGCTCTTCTTCTGAAGCAGTTCTGCAAAAAGTCCATCAATCTTTTTTAAATCATCCTGGTAATTTTCTTTTCCCGTATAAATTATAATCGGAAGATTAGAAAATTTATTGCTTGATTTAACAAGCTTTATTAAATCATACCCATCCAGTTCAGGCATATCGAGATCAATAATTGCCAGATCAAGTTGAATATCTTCAATCAGATCCATCACTTTAGAAGAATGAGATTCTGCTATTGCATTAAATCCCAATTGCAAAACCGCTTCCTTCATCAGGTTCAAGGTAGGAACATCATCATCAACAATAAGAATGTTTGAATCTTTCTTAAACCTGTAGCTTGCTAGAACCTCTACCAGGAAATTGTATTTAATTGGTTTTACAAAATATTCTACAGCTCCCATTAAAAAAGCCTTTTGCTGCTCTGACTCAATTGAACAGACGATTACCGGAGTGTTTTTTGTATTAGGATGCTCTTTAAAAGTTTTCAGAAGTTCGAGCCCGCTCATATCCGGTAGAACAATATCCATCAGGACAGCAAGAAAAGATTCTTTCTCAATGGCTTTTAATGCCTGCTCACCTGAGTTTACAATCCTCGGCTGATATCCCCATTTAGTAAGATAATTGTTTAAGAGTTTTGAAGTTGCATAATCATCTTCAACAACCAGCACATTATTTTTTTGCCCTGGTTTTGGCAATGAGGTTAGCTGCGTTTCTAAGGTGGAGATAGGCTGTAAGCCAATTGTAAAATTATATGTAGCTCCTTTTCCTACAATGCTGGAAATATCTATGCTGCCGTTAAGATGTTCTATATATCTTTTTACAAGAGTTAACCCCAATCCGGTTATTTGCCCGAATTTAGTATTACCAAGTTCCGTAACAACTGAAGGATTATATATCTCTTTTAACTTTGTTGAAGTTAAACCTGCGCTTGTATCGGAGATTTTAAAATTAATTTTTTTAGAATCAGGCTGAGAAACCTGAATAGTAATTTTTCCTTTACCAGTCAGTCTTAAGGAAAAAGTTAAAATATTGAAAAGGATGTACCGGAGCTTTTGCGAATCGCTTTTGATTTTTTCGGGAACATTAGAATCAAAATTAACAATAAAATCCAGCTCCAGCTTATTAATTTTATTGCGGAATATGTTTATAATATCTTCAATAAAATTTCGGATGTTTATATCAGTAAGAATATCTTTGCTTTTCTTTTCATCAAGCTTGGAAATATCAACAAGATCGTTTAGAAGAGAAAGAAGACTAAAAGCACTCTCTTTTAAAGTAGAAACATATTCCGTTTGTGAGGAAGTTAAATTGTCTTCGCTTAAAAGAGATGCAAAACCCATAATGCTGTTTATCGGTGTACGAAGATCGTGAGCTATTCCGGTAACAATACTGCCTACCGTTGAATTTAAACCGCTGCGGGAACCTTTCCACAAACCAATAAAATTATTTATGTAAGAACCAATTGCTAATAAATTATTTTTGTCATCCTGATTAAAAGAAATGTTCTTTGCAAGCTTTAAAAGGTGATCGCCACCGTTAGATTTTAAATACAAGCTTCCTTCAGGCATAATAAAATCAGTTGGCAGCAGTTTACAGCCTGCATGAGAATCAAAAATTACATGTTCACCAATATCCTTTTTCGAATGACAGAGAGGACATTCAACAATATTATTTTTAATAAATGAGCTTTTGACTTTAGAAGATTTCCCTAAAACAGAAAAATTATCCTGGTTAGCCTGGAATAAAACAGATGCTTCAAAATCAAATTCACTTACTAAGAATTCACAAACTAAGTCAGGGAAATTTTGATATGATTTAAGTGCAGATTGTAAAATTTCATCAAATTTATTTAACGATTCAAGTTTTGAGATTTGCATTCAGCCAAAAGATTTTAATTCTGAAAATAAGCCATATATACTTTGTTCAACATTTACGGAAACAAATATAAATATTTTGACGTCAAAAATGAAAAAAGATTTAGTGCAATCCTTTTGACCAAAAATAAAAACGAGTAGATTTACATTACTTCATTTTTAATAAATAGTAAAATTATTTGTTTAATTAATGCAAAAAAAAATTGTAATCATTGGCGGCGGTTTTGGCGGTATTTCTGCAGCAAAAGAATTTGATGATTTTGATGCAGATATAACTTTAATTGATAAAACAAATTACCATCTCTTCCAGCCTTTGTTATACCAGGTTGCAACAGCGGCTTTATCACCAGCAGATATTGCTGCTCCAATTCGGGCTGTTCTTAACAAGCAAAAGAATACTACTGTGGTTATGGATGAGGTTACTGCTATTGACCGGGTAAACAAAAAAGTAATTACAAAAGGTTCAGAATATAGCTTCGATTATTTGATTATTGCAGTCGGTTCAAGACATTCATATTTCGGGAAAGATGAATGGGAAAAGGATGCGCCCGGATTAAAAACTTTGAATGATGCACTTAATGTCAGGGAAAAAATGCTTCTCTCTCTTGAATCTGCTGAAAAGATGAACAACCCTGAAGAAACAATTAAATATCTTACCTTTGTTATAGTAGGCGGCGGTCCAACCGGAGTTGAAATGGCCGGTGCAATTGCTGAAATAGTTAAAATCTCTATGATGAAGGATTTCAGAAATATTAATTCAGAAATGACTAAGGTTTATCTCATTGAAGCATTACCAAGACTTCTCACAGCTTACCCTGAAGATCTTTCGGAAAGAGCAAAAAAAGATCTTGAAACTTTAGGAGTTGAAGTTTTGCTTAATACAATGGTTGTTGATGTGAATGATGAGGGAGTTGCATTAAAAGATAAATTTATTCCGACAAAAAATATTATATGGGCAGCAGGTAATACTGTTTCTCCTCTGCTTAAATCCTTAAATACAGAACTTGATAAATCAGGAAGAGTAATTGTTAATCCTGATTTAAGCTTAAAAGATGACTCAAACATATTTATAATTGGAGATGCTGCTCACTTAAAAGATATAAAAGGAAATTTGCTTCCGGGAATTGCTCCTGTTGCAATGCAGGAGGGAAAATATGTGGCAGGAATTATTAAGGAAGGAAAAGATGCTGACCTGAGAGAAGCTTTTAAATATATTGATAAAGGAACAATGGCAACAATAGGACGGGCGAAAGCTATTTGTTATATCGGCGGATTAAAGTTTACTGGGTTTTTTGCATGGCTAATATGGTGTGTTATTCATATTTTCTTCCTGATATCATTCCGGAACAGGTTTAAAGTTATGGCAGAGTGGGCCTGGTATTATATAACTTTCCGGCATGGAATAAGGTTAATTACCGGACATCCGGTTGAGAAATAAAAAAAGTTTATCTTAAAAATGAGCAATTGTCAGTCTGAGCCTGATTTTTTTATTGACTTTTATAATAAAATCAAAGTATAGATTATTTATGAAATTATTTTATTTCAAAATAAAAAGTGATTTATAATAGTTAGAGAATTTCAGATTATAGGTTTAAGTCCACTTGAAAATTAATCCTGTTGTCAAGGTTGCCATTTATTTCAGAATCACCTGAGCTTAAAGTTTTTTCTTTTGGTTTGTATGTTTCAGAATATTTGCAGGATAAAACCAGATAGGGAAGTATTTTGTATCTTAAAATAAAGTACCACCTTATTCCTTCTCCAAACATTGCACGATTAGTAAGCACACCTGTTAAATCATTTTCATATTCATAAAGAGCAGAGTTAAAGGAATCTGTTCTGAAGAAAATTATTCTTCCATAAATATTCAGGTTAGAAGTCGGGACATATCTTAAATCCTGGAAGAATAAAAATCCATCTTCATCAAATTCAACATTCTTAACAGAGTAAATATTGTATTCAAACCTGCTCTTCCATCTTAATGATTTTGAAATTTCATAAATGATTTCACCTCTTATATTTTCCCTGTTTCTTTCCGCGATCAAATTCTCATCATAGATTTTATAATTCAATTCTTTTCTTTCCTTCTTATAACGAACTCTCGTTTCAACTTTTGTGAATGGTTTTGATATAAACTCAGCAAAGAATTCATTTCCATCTGTTGGCAGAGGATTATCAAAACTTGCATTTGGAAATTTGAACTGATCATAATAAAGATTGAGAGTTCCAAAAGGCAATCTCCATTTTAAACCATTGTAAATTCCAAATTCGTTTTGTGCAGCACCAGATCTTTCCCCAAAGCTAAAGCCGTGAATATTTATAAAGTTTGCCGGGTAACTCCTGATTGATGAAACAAACTGAAGATTTGAGCTTAAGGAAATCTGGATATTATTAATTGAAGCAACTGAAGTTCCGTTATAAACAGCCTCACCAAAAAGATTAATGTTCTCAATGTAAAGATCATAAGCGGCAGATGTATAATTAAACTCATCTCCGCTTATATCAAAAACAGTTGATGGCTGAAAAGGATGATCAAATTTTGAGCGATAGTGTAATACTCCAACCCGAAACAGATCTTCTTTAGCAAAATCTATTCTTCCACCGAAAGTTGTTTCTTCGGCAGTCTTTCTTTTTTGAATTTCAGATTCGGTTCTATGTAAACCATCCAAAGGAGTTGAAAGTATTTCACCTGTTGTTTCATCCAAATTTGCGTCAAACTTATTCTTTGAATAAAAAACTGAAACTGAGAAAGGTGCATAATCAAAAGTTCCTGCTGCTCCTCTGAAAAAATTATTTTCTGATGCACTTGTGTATGGAATAATTTTTCTTTCGCTTTTCTTAACAGGATAAACTGCATCAGCCCCTTTTGAAAAACCATAAGCATTCCATAAAGCAAGTCCTTGTCCGAATTCTAAATAGTAATCTCCCAGCACTAAGTTTTTAATATATCCCAGATCCTTTGCGAATAAATGAGCAGAAGTAAATTCATTAAATTCTTTTTCACCGGCGTCTTTTTCAGTTAAAATTCCAAACTGGTAATTTTTATCATATTTAACCATCAGTCTGTTATACATATCAATCTCTGAGCCTTCAAATTTATTTTCTAAAAATCCTTTTCTTGTTTGGAGATCATTTGTAACCCGGTTCCTAAAATAAATTTTTGATGAAGATGATAAACTTTCAAATAAATCTTCCTCTTTTTCACCGGGAGTGGAAACAATTGGAGCCGAAACATTTACAAAAGGAATAATTTTTTTTGTTAAGTCTGCCGGGATTTCTCTTATCGAGTAAAGTTCATTCACTGAAAAGAATAATCCATATTTATTTCTGTGGTTTATAATCTGTTCTGCAGCAGAAAAATCTACGAAAGGAATTTTCTGGAGTTCACTTACTCCCGCTGTGTTAAGATCAACTGGATTCTGCATAAGATTTTCAAGAATATCATAAAGATCAGAAGATACCTCGTCTTCCTGTGATTCTTCTACAAGCTCATCAAGTACGTCTTCTGCTTTAATATAGTTAGTATCAGTTTGGGAAAAGAGAGGTGATGAAAAGAAAAATAAAATTATTGAAATTGATAAAAGGATTTTCATTTTTTATGACAAAAGTTATTTGGTATTTTATTTCTTCATCGTAGTTCAGATTTCCAAATCTGAACCCTATTGTTCAGGACTGGAGTCCTGAACTACGAATAAAAGTTCGGGCCTCTGTTTCTTATTTCACTTAGAAAAAAGATGTTCTCTTATTTTTGTTGAACGATCTGATTCTTCACCGAAGCTGATTATTACTCCTGCCTGGTGAGTTAATCCAAGGTCATTATGATTGAATAAAGCATAATCGAGACTAAAGATTGAATAGTTAATTCCAATTCCTGCTGAATATTTAGAAGGTTCCGTTGAGAAACCTGTCCGGAGTGAAAGATATTTTATTATATCATAATCTAACCCAAAGAGAAAAGAGACAGGATACCTGATATCTTTTTCAACTGCTGCATTTACTCTTAATTCAGATAAAACATCGTAGCTTAATCCTGAACTAAAAATCATAGGAATCTGGTCATCTTCTTTTCCAAAAGTTGCTCTATTTAAATTGTGAATTGAAAAGCCGATTCTTAATTCATCAGTTAGATAAGCCAAACCTCCGGCATTTATATAAAAAGAAATATCGCTTCCATAATTTTGAATTGAAAGATTGTGAACATTAAGAGCGATTCCGCCAAAAAATTTATTTAAATAATTATAAGAAAAAGCTGCAAGAAATTTTGTTTCCCTGTAAAGATCAAAACCATAAGTCATTGCACCAACACCAACTGAACCAAATGAGAAGGGTTCATTGTAAGCAATAAATCCATTTGCGAGTTCTGTAAGACCAAATGGAGCAGGGGAATAATAAACACCAACTTCTCTCCAGTTCATTTGAGCGAGTCCAGCCGGATTATTGAAGAGAGCAAAAACATCATTGCTTAAAGCAACATCGGAATTTGATAAAGAGATTTGTTTAGCCCCGGGATTTTGCTGAGAAAAAACAGGAACGGAGATTGAAACTATAATCAAGATAAAAAGTAAAACGATCCGATTGCCCATTAAATTTCTGGTGTTAGTAAATTTGTTGTGTGATTATATTCAAATTCATATATTAAATCAACATTATACAATATAGTTGGGTTCTTGAGATGGAAAAAATATTGCTTCTTATTTTCTTGATTTCACCAATTCATTTTGCGCAGGAATTAGATTGCAAAGTGATTGTTAATTACGAAAACCTTCCTGTGTTAAACAGGGAAATACTTGCTGGGTTTGCTCAGGTCGTTGAAGATTATATGAACATGACAAGATTTAGTGAGGAAGATTGGAATGGACCAAAAATTTCCTGCACAATAAATATTTTCTTTCTTTCTGCTTCAAGTGAAGTGAACTATACTGCACAGGCCGTTGTTATTAGCCAGAGACCAATATACAATACAATAAATTTCTCATCAATGTTAACCGTAAATGATAATAACTGGTCTTTTATTTATGAAAGAGGACAAAGTCTATATTCCAACCGATCAACCTTCGACCCGCTTACAAGTTTTCTTGATTACTATGCAAATATAATTATCGGTTATGATTTGGATTCTTATGAAAAGCTCGCTGGATCCCCTTATTTTTCTAAAGCTTTTAATATTGTTAACCTTGGAAGTTCAAGTGGTTTTTCAGGAGGCTGGCAGACTACGAGTTTATCAACTTACAGCAGGTGGAATCTTGTTCAGGATCTTTTAAATGAAAAGTACAGACCATTCAGAGAAGCTTTTTACAATTATCATTACAATGGATTAGATATCTTTCTTGAAAATAAATCTGTAGCTCTTGAGCAAATGTCAAACTTCGTAAAAACCCTTGAGGAGATGAAAACTAAAGTTGATTTGAATACTGTTTTAATAAAAACTTTTTTTGATGCGAAATATGGTGAGCTTACAGATTTCTTAAGATATGCCAATGATCCGGAATTATTCAGAACACTTAAAAAGATTGATCCAAGCCATGCTGCAAAGTATGATGAGGTTTTGGGAAAGATGCCTTGAATAAGTTCAAGTCTAAGTTCAAGTTCAAGAAGTTAATTGTGCTTTTGACCCGATTAAGGTTTTTGTGAGTGCGAAAAAATAAATGAGTTTATGTAATTTTTATCAAATGTTCTTTGAAATGTTGTTCTGACAAGTTCTTTATCAGCAGATGTATATTGAGCGAAGAGGGAAGTGGTAAGAAGTATGGCGAGAATTAATTTCTTCATAAATATTCTTTGAACAAGTTCAAGAGCAAGTGCAAGAAAAAAAATAAACTTACTTGAACTTGCTCTTGAACTTGAACTTGTTAAATCTCTTTATCATAAATCCGGTAAGTTTTATAAAGTTCGCCATTCATAACTTCGGCACCACGTTTCATCATTTCATTATCTTCCAGTATCCAGCTTGCTTCGCCAAGGTCTATTCCAATATGATGTGCACGATTTACAATTTCCCAATAAAAAACTGCATCCAAACCTTTACGCTGATACTCTGGCAAAACTCCCAGTACAATAACTCTGGACCATTTTATTTTTTTCTTTTGTGTCATAAGCTTTATGAATCCAAAAGGAAAAAGTCTGCCGTTCATCTCTTTTAATATCTGGTTATAATCTAACATCACAAGAGCAAATCCAATTACCTTATTATTTATCTCTCCAAATAAAACTAAAGATGGTTCAACAAGAGGTTTAAGGTCTTTAGCCATTGCATCAATTTCTTCATCAGTCATTGGAACAAATCCCCAGTTTGGCTCCCAGGTTTTGTTATAAACATTCTTAAAGTTCTCCAGCTCTTTGTTAAAATTTTTCATATCGAGCTGGCGGATTTTTATTCCTGATCTTTTTTTTGCTATTTCCTGAACTCTCTCTAACTTTTCTGAAGAGAGAACTTTTTTGTTTTCAAGTTTATATGCATAAAGGTCTTTAGCTTTTTTGAATCCATAATTTTCAATAAGAGCTACATAGTATTTTGGGTTATAAGTCATAAGCAGCCTTGGAGAATCTTCGAAGCCATCCACAAGTAAGCCATACTCATCATTGCTTGATGGATTAGCCGGTCCTCTCATTGGAGTTAGACCTTTGGATTGCAGCCAGTCTTTTGCAGCATCAAAAAGTTTGTTTGCTGTTTCCTGGTTATTCTCGCATTCAAAGAAACCAAAGAAACCAGCTTTATCATTATGTTCTTTGTTATGAAGATCATTTTTAATTGCAGCTATCCTTCCAACAATTTCATTATTTCTTTTTGCCAGGGAATATTCTGCTTCTGCATGTTTAAAGAAAGGATTTTTATTTTTGTCCAGGATTTTTTTCCTATCCATTATAAGATGAGGAACCCAGTAAGGATCATCTTTATAAATCTTCCAGGGAAGTTTTATGAAATCCATTAAATCTTTTTTGGATTGGACGGTAGAAATAGTTGTATTGCTCATATTTTGACTAATGCATTATCGGGGTTAAGGATTATGGTGAGATGAATAAATATAATACTTTGAATGACTGAATGATTGAATGGCTGTATGAATAATTTGTATTTCATTCATCCACTCATTCATTCATCCATACCTTAGATTAATCCTAACTTTTTACCAGTGTCTCTGAAAATCTCAAGAATTTTATCTAAGTGTTCATCTTCGTGAGTAGCCATATAGCTTGTTCTCATCATCTGTCTTCCGGGAGGAACCCCTGGAGAAATGAAAACATTTACAAACACACCTGCATCATATAACATTCTCCACATTTTAAATGCAAGCAAATCCTCGCCAACAATAACAGGGACAATAGCTGTTCTTCCTTCAATAACATTAAAGCCTTCAGCTTTTAATGAAGTTCTCATTTTTTGAGCATTTCTTTTAAGTATATCAACTCTTTCCGGTTCAGCTTCAAGAATATCAAGAGCAGCTATTGCAGCAGCTACAGAAGCCGGAGTTGGAGAAGCACTAAAAATAAGCGCAAGTGAATGATGCTTTATATAATTAATAACTTTTGCTTTTCCAGCAACGAATCCGCCAAGTGAAGCAAACGTTTTACTAAAAGTTCCCATTGTCATGTCAATATCATCTTCAAGATTGAACTCGCTGGCTGTTCCTCTTCCGCCTTTTCCAATTACACCCACGGAATGTGCATCATCAATTAAAATCCTTGCATTATTTTCTTTTGCAATTTTATTAAGTCTTGGCAGTTCAACAATTTCACCACCTGTGCTGAATACACCATCACTGACAATTAATTTTGCGGCGTCCTTAGGGATTTTTGTAATCACTCTTTCAAGATCATTCATATCGTTATGCTTGTAGCGGACAAACTCGGCAAGTGAACCTTTTGCCATAAGATTACCTGCAACGAGGCAAGCATGATTATCTTTATCTGAAACAATATATTCACCTCTTTGAACAAGAGTTGGAATAATACCTTGTCCTGTTAGATAACCTGTACTGAATAAAAGAACAGACTCCTGTCCAAAAAATTTTGCTAATCTATCCTCTAATTCTATATGCAGATCAAGGGTTCCGGTAAGATATCTTGAACCTGAACATCCGGTACCATATTTCTCAACAGCTTTTATTGCGGCTTCTTTTACTTTCGGATGAGCAGTTAGACCAAGATAATTATTTGAACCGGCCATAATAACTTTTCTTCCTTCAATCTGAACTACCGGTCCTTCATTTTCTTCAATTGGCCTGAAGTATGGGTAAAATCCAGCTTCTTTTATTTCATCTGCACGTGTAAATTCAAAACACTTTTTGAAAAGATCCAACATTCCTCCTGAAAAATGAACTAATAATTCTTCTAAAAGAAAATATATTTCTTAAATTTAGCGGTTCAATCTAAAATTAAATAGTCTTATAATCAATTAGATTTAATATGGAAAATCAGTTCACTGCCGTTGTTACAGGAGCTTCAGGGTTTATAGGAAGTCATCTTGTTGATTTTCTTTTAGAGAAAAATTATAAGGTTAGATGTATAGTAAGAAGCACAAGTAATCTCAAATGGCTTAAAGGAAAGGATATTGAAATTCATACTTGCGAATTAACAGATAAAGAGGGTTTAAGGAAAATTTTTAATGGTGTGGATTATATTTATCATGTTGCGGGTGTTGTTAAATCTAAAGAACCCGAAGGTTATTTTAAAGGTAATGTAGATACAACAAAAGCCCTACTTGAAGTAGCTCTTGAGTTCGGAGATAAAATTAAAAGATTTCTTATTGTAAGCAGCCAGACTGCATCAGGTCCATCCCCTTTAAATAATCCTGTAAGTGAAAACGATCCTTGCAAACCAATAACTACTTATGGAAAAAGTAAACTTGCACAGGAGGAAATTGCAAAATCTTATATGGATAAACTACCAATAACTATTTGCCGAGCTGCTGCAGTTTATGGTGAAAGAGATACAGAGATTTTTATTTTCTTCAAAACTTTTTCAAAAGGATTAATGACATCAATTGGATTAAATGATAAGCAGGTTAGTTTGATTCACGTTGCTGATCTTGTAAGAGGTTTGTATTTGGCTGCAACATCTGAGAAATCAATAGGCGAAATTTATTTTATCACCTCAGAAAAATATTATACCTGGAAAGAAGTCGGAGATGTTACATCAAAAGTGATGAGCAAAAAACCATTGAAAGTAAAAGTTCCTCACTTTATAGTTTTTATCATTGCAGCAATTGCACAATTCTTTTCAAAGTTCAGCAGTAAAGCGGCAACATTAAACATAGAAAAGGGAAGAGACATTACTCAGCCAGCGTGGATAAGTGATTACAAGAAAGCTTACAAAGACTTTGGCTTTAAGCAGGAAATTTCCATTGAAGAAGGAATAAGACGAACAGTGAAATGGTATAAAAAGATGAATTGGCTTTGATTTACGAATTACGATTTTTGATTTACGATTTTAATAACATTTTTCATATAAACTATAAATTCTTAATGTCACTATGGACAAAAATGAACTTTTAAACCGAACTAAAAAATTTGCTTTGGAAGTAATAAATCTCGTGAACAGTTTGCAGTATACACCATCCAATAAAAAAATTGGAAATCAACTCTTGGATTCCGGAACATCAGTCGGTGCTAATTATAGAGCTGCCTGCAGAGGTAAATCAAAAGCTGATTTTGTTTATAAAATTAAAGTTGTGGAAGAAGAAGCTGATGAATCATTATTCTGGCTTGAATTATTAAAAGAAACTAACCCACCAACTGCTTTAATAGATAAATTGTTAAGATAGGCAGATGAACTCACTGCGATATTTACAGCAATAGTTAAAACTTCTAAAGGATTATGATTTACGATTTAAGAATTTTGATTTACGATTTTTGAAATGATTATTAGCATTAACAGAAGAAATTAAATCGTAAATCGTAAATCGTAAATCAAAAATCGTAATTTTGCATACTGCCTACTAATTATTCTTCGCTCCTTCCGTAATCCAGGTTTTAACACCTTGTACTTGATTTTGAGTTAGAGCACGATAAGGAGAACCAAGAGGAGGCATAAAAGGAAATCCGGGACGTCCTTCGACAGTCCAGACTAACTTACTGTTGTCAGGTTCATTGGGAACTACAACACTTGGATCTGCAACTGTACCTGACCATGTTGTTAAATCAAGACCAGCTTCAGTTGTTCCAACTCCATGGCAATTTACACACTTAACATTAAAAACTAGTTGGATATGTTGAGAATAGCTTACATTAGATGAAGGTATTTCTTTATCATCAATATTTGTTGTTGAATCATCACAACCAATGTACAAAAACAAAAGAATAAGAGGAATTATTTTTTTCATAACCAAAAATTTTATTTAATGAAACTTACTTTCAATTAAAAAATCATCCAAGTCATTAATAAAAACTATAAATCATTGAAAAAAGGCAGAGATGTATTTATTTTTATTATGAGGTTTGAAAATAAGTTCAAGAGTGGTTCATAGTTCAAGAGTAAGTTCAAGTTCAAGTTCAAGAAAAGATATTTCAATAATCCTGCACTCGAATTTGTTTCGGGGCTATAGCTCAATTGGGAGAGCGCTTGGATGGCATCCAAGAGGTTCGGGGTTCGAACCCCCGTAGCTCCACCAGGCTTCGTTTTGAGCGAAGCGAAAAATGAAGCCTGCATCGGCGTAACCAAGGTGAAGCCGTGTTGCTGATTAAATCAAAATTATCCTTTCACCTGGTTACTTATTTTACGCCTTCGGTATGGTAATCACTCAATCATTTAATGGTTCGGGAGATACACGCATACCAACTATAATAAACTTTTTTGTTTTCTGGACATTTCAAATTCCTTTAGCTTATTTACTTGCTATCTCTTTTTCACTTGGTCCACCCGGAGCTTTTTATGCAATTCTTATAGCAGAATCAATACTCACAGTAACAAGTTTTTTGATATTCAGAAAAGGGAAGTGGAAGCTGGTGAAGATTTGATTTGAGATTTACGAATTAGGAATTACGATTTGGGGATTTAAATTGTACTTCGTAAATCATAAATCATAAATCGTAAATCGTAAATCATTGTTCTGCCTCAATATAAGATGTAAAAGTCAATCTAAAACAAAATCTTTTTCATAAAATTGTAAATCGTAAATCAAAATCATTAATCTTAACGGCATATCATTTGTGCCATTTTTAGCAGGGCAATCCCGGGAAAATCGGGATTAATGTAAACTAATTACTCTTATTATTGATATTTATTTTCTATCCGGAAGGGTAAATGCTATGAATCTTGGTTCTTTTAAAAACAGCGCTCCTGAATATGTAGTTAAGGGGAATAATAAAATGCTTCTTGGAGATTTCAAAGGTGCTATACTTGAGTATACAAAAGCAATTATGATTAATCCTCAATTTCCATATTCATATACAAGCAGGGGTGCAGCTAAGATGGAGTTGAATGATTATGAGGGAGTTATACAGGATTGTTTGCATGCTTTACGACTTCATTTTAGCGCTGAAGTTGAAGCAGAAAAAAAAGCAGCATTGAAAGGTTTTAAGAAAACTAATGATCCAAATCCTGCCTACTCTAAAATTTACTCAATGATAGGAACAGCAAAATTACTTTTGGGCAACAGGGAAGAAGCTTTATTGGATTTAAATAGTGCCCGCCTGCTTGGTAACAGCGATGCATACGATATAATGAAAACTTACAATAAGTATTAAGGTATAGGGTATAAGGTATAGGGTATAAGGTATAAAGTATAATCCAAAACCTAAGAATTTTTATTTGTATTTAGTTTCACTTCTGCTATAATCTTCTATTTTGATTTTTCTTTCGGTTATAACTGAATTATAGCTTTTTCTACTATTCACCACCTACTCAGAGTTAGTTCCACAGCTATCACTCGGTTGTTTTTTACTTTCTATGATTTAATCTTTTTCAACTAACTATTGGAATGATTCAACCCGTCTATATTTATTTTTCCTTTTATATAAAGTTTGCGGATAAGAACATATTCCTATATACCTTATACCTTTATACCCTATACCTATTTTTGATAGAAGATAACATTTCATATTTTTACAAATAATGAGTTTGTTACCTAGAAACAAATATTATAAACAAATCTTAAGGCTCGCCTTACCGGCAATCGCCGGTCTTTCAACTCAAATGGTTGTTTCCCTTGTTGATTCTGCTATGGTTGGCAGACTTGAAGAAGCAACTTATGCTTTAGCTGCAATGGGCTTGGGAGTTCTCGCGACATGGGCATTAATAAGTTTTTTTTCCAGCCTCGCTACGGGGACGCATGTTCTTGTTGCCCGAAAATTTGGTGAAGGGAATTATCAGGAATGTGCAGTTACTTTAAATAACTCTATTATAATTGCAATAACTGTGGGTACTATAGTTTCTCTCTTAGCGATTTTAGCTGCTCATCCTGCGGCCGATTTTTTTGCCGCAGATAAAACTGTAGGAAAATACGCTGGTGATTTTATCTTCTACCGTTTTCTTGGAATTCCTTTTTTCTTAATATCTGTTTCTTTTAGAGGATTTTTCTTTGGTATAAACAAAACAAAAATCTTTATGTTCTCCGGTATTCTTACAAATCTGCTGAATATTTTTTTTAATTACACGTTAATTTATGGCAATTTTGGAATGCCCAGAATGGGTGTAGCCGGATCCGGTCTTGGTTCTACCATAGCAACTGCTTTTGATGCATCTTTTTACTTTATAGTAATTTTATTTCCTGCTTATAGAAATAAGTATAAAACTTTCAAAAACTTCAAACTTAATTTTAATATCATAAAGACAATCTATAAGATTTCTTTACCTGTATCATTTCAAAATGTTTTTATCCTTATTGGCTTTTTAAGCTTTGTTGCAATTACAGGTTTAATAGGAACAATTGAACAGGCAGCTACACAAGTTGTGATAAGCACTTTGTTTATCTCTTTCCTTCCATGTTTTGGTTTTGGAATTGCAGTTCAGACATTAGTAGGAAATAATCTTGGGTCACGAAAATTTAGTATTGCAAGGATATATGGTTTTGAAACTGCTAAAATTGCAACGTACTATACTTTAATACTTGGGATAATATTTTTTCTAATTCCGAAGTATGTTCTTTTAATAATTACAAATGACCAGTCAATTATTGAAATTGCAAAACCTGCTTTAAGGATTGCCGGATTCGCTCAAATTTTTTATGCAACCGGAGTTGTTTTAGCAAATGCACTTCAGGCAGCAGGTAAAACATTTTTTGTTATGATGGCGGAAGTTATCACTAATCTTTTAATCTTTGTTCCATTGGCTTATTTTCTTGGCATTTATTTGAAGCTGGGTTTTGTTTGGGCCTGGATGGCATTGCCTGTTTATATAATGATCTATTCCTTTGTGGTTTTTTATAAGTTCAGGTTTGGTAAATGGCAGAATTGATTTTATACATAATTCGTTAATCGGCCCAAACCTCCGGGGTTTCCAAAACCTCGGAGGTTTTTGTTCCTAATCATCTTTATTAAAGTTATTTTTAATCGATCAGGAGTACGATTATGATTACGATTTTAAGGTGTTAATCATTAAACTTAAAAAAGATTATAGAAGCAATTAAAAAGAAAATTGCACCCGTTAAGAAAAAAGAAGCTTTAATTCCAAAAATACCGGCAGCATATCCGCCAAGAATAGGACCGCTCATATTTCCAAGTATTTGAAAACTTGATGCTACTCCGAGAACTCCGCCTTTTCTATCAAAAGAAACACTGTTGCTAATCTTTGTAAATAGCAAAGGAAATAAAGCACCGAAACCAAATCCAAGAAGCATTCTTATAGGTATTAAAGTAAAGGGATCATTTACAAAAGAATGCGCAGTGTACATTAAACCCGTAATTAATGAAGCAGCTAAAAGATTTTTTCTCAGACCTGTTTTTTCAACACGCATTCCCCACCAGGCAGCAGAGAAAATTGAAAAAACTCCCATTATGCTGTAAAGAGCACCTGTTATTGTTGGAAGAATTTCAGAGCTTATATTAAATGTTTCAACATAAAGAACAAAGATTGGTCTTACATAAGAGAAACCAAGCGCTGTTAAAGTAATTAAAATTGCTGATGTTCTTAAAGATTTATTAGAGAGAATATAATTCCAGTTTTTCATGAATGAATAAGTTGTACTTCCTTCAACTCTTTTTTCTTCTTTAACAAGAATAAGAAGTAGGATTCCCGTTATAAAAAGTAAACCTGCAACACAAAAAAACACAAACCTGAATCCAAATAAATCTGATAAAACACCTCCGATGAGCGGACCCAAAACTGTACCCGCTGCAGTTGATGATTGAAGTAATCCAAGTGCATAACCTGTTTTTTCCTCTGGAGTATTGGAAGCAATAAGGGCCATTGCAGCAGGAAGAAAACCGCTGAGACCACCCTGTAATAATCTTATAAGAAAAAGTTGAGTAACATTTTCCGAAAAGCCAACTAATACTTGTGCAATTGCTAATCCAAACACTGCACGCAAAGTCATTATCTTTCTTCCATGTTTATCTCCCATACTTCCCCAAACCGGTGAGAGAAAAAAGGAAATAAAGAATGGTCCGGCAAAAACTAAACCGCTCCAAAAAGCAGTTTCTTCAAGTTCTGTTACTCCTAAATCCCTTATAAATAAAGGAAGGAAAGGAACAACAGCACTCATTCCAATCATAGCCAGAAACTGACAAACCCAAACTATAAAAAGATTTTTTTTCCAGATAATCATATAAAAAACGAAATAAGACTTCTAAATTTAATAAATTCTCTGATGTCACAGCTTTTGAAAAAACATTAATAATGTTTTATTAAAAACCTTGACATTATAGTAAGCGAAGAATATATTTTGACCATGAAAAAAGGCTACTTTGTATTTTTCATATCAGTTCTGTTTGTTGTAACCCTTTTTGCAGGAGCCTACCTGCAGGATTTCAGAGGTTATAATGAAGGCGATGATATTAAAATTGAATGGGAAACAGGGGAAGAAACAAATCTTCAGCATTTCATTATTGAAAGAAAAACTCCTGAATCAAATTATATAGAAATAGCTACCATTCAGCCAAAAGGCAGCAATTCTTTTTATTCATATATAGATGAATCTGTATTTAAACCAAATGAATTTCTTTTTATTTATAGATTAAAAATTGTAGAAAATAACGGGCTGTATTCACATTCCTCAACTATTTCTGTAACTCTCAAACCGTCAGATTTCAAAAGAACCTGGGGCAGCATCAAAGCTATGTTCAGGTAGTTACCTGATGTTCTTTACTCTTCTTCAAAACTTTCCATTACATACTTAATTCGCGAATGAAATTTTATTTTTTAATCTTTTCTTTAACTGCTTCTGCATTTTTTTTTGGATGCTCAGGTTCAGAAAGATTTAGTAACAAAGAAAATGAAGCTGACGTTATTTCTGTTTCAAATGAAGTAAGACTTTTAGTAGATGAAACAACGAATGAAAAGGAAATAGTTGTCGGTTCAAAATGTTTTCTTTTTATAGAGGATGAGAAAAAAGATTTAATTAATCCCGGTGAAATTTTAAAATTTTCTTCTTCCAATAATAATCTGACTTTAATGATAAATAAGAAAAAATATGAAGGAGAATATTTTCAAGTAATTCCCTTTGACTCAACTCAACTTCTAATTTGCAACCAAATGAAATTTAGTGGGAAGTTAAAAATAATTAATAACTCCAATTCAATTATGATGATTAATTCTCTCGACCTGGAATCTTATCTTAAGGGAGTTATTCCTAAAGAAATGCCTTTAGGTAAAGCCAACGAGAATTACGAAGCTTTAAAAGCATTTGCCATTTGTGCCAGAACTTATTCTTTACAGCAGTTTAATTCAAAAAAATATTTTGATCTTTATATTGATGTAAGAGACCAGGTTTACGGCGGAGTTGATGCAGAGAAACCAATTTCCAATTTAGCCGTTGATGAAACAAAAAATGTAATCTTAACTTATGATGGAAAACCGGCAAAGGTTTTTTATCATTCAACGTGTGGTGGAAAAACAGAAAATGTAAAAAATATTTTCGGAATAGATTCAGCTTATTATCTTTCAGGAATTAATGATGGAAATAATCCTTACTGTTCAATATCTCCATCATTTGAGTGGGAAGAAGTTTATACTCCTGATGTTTTTATTGAAAGATTAAAGAATGCAAACCTTAACCAGGATTCACAGGATTGGCAGGATTTTCAGGATTGCATACTTGAGAATGTTTACATAGTTAACCGGTTTGAATCGGGCAGAGTTAATGAACTTAGAATTGATTTATCTAATTCACAAACAGTAGAAACAACTTCTGTTACTTTAAAAGGAAATAATATCCGCAGTATTTTAAGAACTGCAAATAATAAAAGTATTTTAAAAAGCATCTGGTTTGATTTAGTAATGGATGAAAACAAGAATGTCATAATAACCGGAAAAGGTTATGGACATGGAGTTGGTTTATGCCAGTGGGGATCAATCGGGCAATCAAGAGCAGGAAAAAATTTTAAAGAAATATTATCTCACTATTTTCCCGGGACAAAAATTTCTTACCTGAATGATAAAAACTGATTATCCAATTTTTTTAGCATCGGCATCTCCAAGAAGAAAAAAATTACTTGAGCAGCTAAACATTTCCTTTAAAACATTTAGAGTTGATGTTGATGAAAAGATTAAAAAAGGTGAATCACCTGTAAAAGCTGTAAAGAGATTATCTCTTGAAAAAATGGAAAAAGCAAAAGAAGAGATAAAGAAAGGAATAATTATTACTGCCGATACAATAGTTGTTCTCAATAAAAAAATTATTGGGAAACCCTTTGATGAAAAAAACGCTACAAAGATTTTAGAAAAGCTTAGCGGAAAAACTCATTTTGTTTATACCGGCTTTTGTATTTCTAATCTTGAAAAGAAAATAACAATTAATGATTATGAAAAAACATCAGTAACTTTCAGAGAGTTAGGCAAAAAAGAAATATTGGATTATGTTAAATCAGGAAGTCCTATGGATAAAGCAGGGGCATATGGAATACAAGATGATTTTGGCGCTGTGTTCGTAAAAAAAATAAATGGATGTTACTATAATGTTGTTGGTCTTCCTCTTACAAAAGTTTACAGCGCTTTACTAAAGGTGATTTGATTGTTAAAAAAAATCAGGAAAAAGCTTTTAATCTCTATTGCTCTTGCAGGATTACTTTACCTTGCTTTTACAATTTATGCAGAGACCGACCAACTGATTTTTGCTTTCAAAAAATTTAACTGGCTTTTAACTCCTTTGATACTTGCTTTAGCTCTCTTAAATTATTTTGCAAGATTTCTTAAATGGCAATATTATCTTTCTTTACTTGAAGTAAAGATTAAAATCCCGGATTCAATTTCCATTTTCCTTTCCGGGTTTGTTATGAGCATTACTCCCGGAAAAATGGGTGAGCTGCTGAAATCTTATCTTGTTAAAGAAGTAACAAACACACCTGTAAGTAAAACTGCGCCAATTATTCTTCTGGAAAGATTAACTGACTTTGTTTCATTGATTATCATAGCAATTGCCGGGGCTTATTTTTTTGAGTTTGGTAAAGAAATTTCTGTTGGTGTTGGAATTGTTTTCTTTGGCATTATTATAATATTGAGCAACAGAAATCTTGCAATTCCTGTAATAAAATTTCTTGAGCGATTTAAAATTTTGCATAAACATATTGAAAGTCTTCACAGCGCTTATGACAGCTCATATAAAATGTTGAGATTAAAACCTCTTGGACTCATGCTTTTATTAAGTATGGTTGCATGGTTCTTTGAATGTTTGGGATATCATATAATTCTAAGTAATTTTGGAATAGAACTTGGATTGTTTTGGGCTTCTTTTAGCTATGCCTTTTCAACAATTGTTGGTGCAATAACAATGCTTCCCGGCGGTTTAGGTGCAACAGAGGGTTCATTAACTTTCCTGGTTATACATGAAGGATTTTCAAAGGAAATTGCGGTTGCATCTACATTTATTATAAGAGTAGTTACTTTGTGGTTTGCAGTTTTAATAGGTGTAATAAGTGTTACTCTTTATCAAATTAAGTTTGGGAAAATTCCCATCGAACCTGCTTCTCAAGGTGAAACTTCAAAACAATTATAACGGAGAATTTTAATGGGTAAGTTCAAGAAAATTACAGTTCCTTCCGGTGAAAAAATAACAGCAGTAATTGGAAAACTTAAAGTACCCGATAATCCGATAATAGCTTTTATTGAAGGAGATGGTACAGGACCGGATATCTGGAATGCATCAAAATTAGTTTTTGATGAGGCAGTTAAGAAAGCTTATAATAGCAAAAAGAAAATTGTCTGGATGGAAATTTATGCCGGTGAAAAAGCTCTGTCGGTTTATGGAAAAAACAAATGGCTTCCTGAAGAAACTGTTGAAGCTATAAGAGAATATACTGTTGCAATCAAAGGACCGCTTACAACTCCAATTGGAGGTGGAATCAGAAGTTTAAATGTTGCACTGAGACAGCTTCTTGATTTATTTGCCTGTGTTCGTCCGGTTAAATATTACTCTGGTGTTCCAAGTCCAATGAAAGCTCCTCAAAAACTTGATATAGTTTTATACCGGGAGAATACTGAAGATGTTTATTCAGGGATTGAATTTAAATCCGGTACAGCCGAAGCTGAAAAATTAATAAACTATATAAATAAAAATTTCAATAAGAAGATAAGAATACCGTCAGGTATTGGTATAAAACCGATGAGTGAATTCGGGACAGCGCGGCTTGTAAAGAAAGCTATTGAATTTGCACTCGATCATAAAAGAAAAAGTGTTACTCTTGTTCATAAAGGTAACATAATGAAATTTACTGAAGGTGCTTTTAAGGAGTGGGGATACAAACTTGCAAAAGCTGAATTCAGAGATAAAATTGTTACTGAAGATGAACTTTGGTCTGAGCACAATGGTAAAATGCCTGAAGGTAAAATTCTTATTAAAGATAGAATTGCAGACAGCATGTTCCAGCAGTTACTTTTAAGACCTGATGAATATGATGTTGTTGCAACTCCAAATTTAAATGGAGATTATCTTTCCGATGCAGCAGCAGCTCAAGTTGGCGGCTTGGGAATGGCTCCCGGTGCAAACATTAGTTACTCAACTGCAATTTTTGAAGCGACTCATGGAACTGCACCAAAATATGCAGGACTGGATAAAGTGAATCCCGGTTCGGTTATTTTATCCGGAGTAATGATGCTTGAATATATTGGCTGGAATAAAGCAACGAGATTAATTGAAAACGCTCTTAAGAAAACTATTAAATCCAAAGTTGTTACTTATGATTTTGCAAGACAAATGAAAGGTGCAACCGAAGTTAAATCATCTGAATTTGCTAAAGCGATTGTAAGTAATATGTAAACCCTAGTTTCGGCAATCATAAAATATTTATTTCAAAAAACTTTATAATGATTTCTATCATATACTGTTTCCTTGATTTTCGCAAGGTGTGTTGTTATATTCAAAGTGAACAAAAGTTAATATTGAAAGGAGAATAAAATTATGGCAAGTGAAAACAATCAGGGTAAAGGTTTACTTATTGGTCTTTTAATCGGGGGTGCAATAGGAGCTTTAGCAGGATTACTTTTTGCTCCTAAATCCGGCAGAGAATTAAGACAGGATATAAAGAACAAATCCGATGAATATCTTGATGAAGCTGATAGATATATTACTGATGCCAGAACAAAAGCCAAAGATCTTATAAATGAGGGAAAAAGAAGATCTGAGAAATTAATCTCGGATGCAAAAGCAAAATCAGATGAGCTGCTTAAAGACGCAGAAAAAGTTTTTAAAGATGCAAAGGCAAAAGCTTCTAACGTTGTAGATACCGGAAGAAAAACATTTACAGATGAAACAGACAAGCTTAAAACTGCTTTTAAAGCAGGGGTTGATGCTTACAAAGAATCAAAGAGCTCGTAAATTATTATGGATGCAATAACTGTATTTACAATTATTTTACTTGTTGCAGCAACTTGTTTATGTGTTGCACTTATTATTTATCTCAGAAAAATCGCTCAATCTTTTGATGATTTAAGAGATGAAGTTAAATTATTATCCGACGAAGTTAAACCTTTAATAAATTCTGTTATGGATTTAAGCGATAATCTAAACAAACTTTCTGCAGATTTAAAAGAACCTGTTCAAACAGCTAAAGGCATCATTAATACTGTAAAAGACAGGGTAGATAAAATTTTAGAAGTAGAGGAAAAAATCCGGGGAGGTTTTGAAGGTTCTGTTTCAGGACTGATTAAAAACCTCTCTTCTGTTGCAAATGGAGTCAGCACTTTTTGGAAAACCTTCAGAAAAAACAACCAATAAAAATTCAGTCGTTATTAAAAATAATCTCACCTTTGAGTTTAAGGAGGCTTACACTTGAAAGAATATGGACCAGATTCCATAAGGAATATTGCATTCATCGGGCATAGCGGAAGCGGCAAAACTTCCTTATCCGAAATACTTTTGTACACTGCTCATGAAATAAACAGGATAGGAAGTGTTACGGAAGGAAATACAGTTTCAGATTACACGCCAAACGAAATAGAAAAAAAAATCTCAATCTCAGCATCTCTTCTCCATCTTGAATGGAATAATACAAAAATTAATATACTTGATACTCCCGGTTATTCGGATTTTATAGGCGATGTTAAATCAGCTATGAAAGTAATTGATACGGCTGTGATGGTTTTGAAATCTGCGGAAGGAGTTGAAGTTGGTTCTGAAATTACAGGACAATTTATAGATGAATATGGACTTCCTTCAGCAATCATCATTAATAAAGTAGATAATGAACATTCAACCTTTAGTGAAACTGAATTGAAGGCTAAAGAAAGATTATCGAACGGAGCTATAATAGTAACTTTTCCTGCAGCAGAAGGAGTTAATTTTAAAACAGTAATAGATGTCTTAAAGATGAAAGCTTACACCTATGGAGATGCAGGAAGCAGAAAAGTTACCGAAGAAGAAATACCGCAGGATTTAAAACAAAAAGCAGAAGCTTACAGAACAGAATTAATTGAAAAGGTTGCCGAAACTACTGAAGAATTAATGAATAAATATTTTGAAAAAGGTACTCTTTCCGATGCTGATTTAATTGAAGGAATTAAACTGTCTTTAACTAAAAGAAACTTTACTCCTGTATTTGCTATATCATCTGCTAAAGGTGTTGGTTTAAACAACTTTCTTGATTTTGCTTCACAGTATTTTCCATCTCCTAAGGACAAAGGAGGAGAAGAAACTTCTTATGCTAATTCAGATAAAAAGGTAATGGTTAAACCCGATCCAACAGGGGAACCTGTTTTATTTGTATTTAAAACTATTTCCGAACCACATGTAGGCGAATTGTCTTTGTTCAAAGTTTTTTCAGGAACTGTGCGTGCTGGTATGGATGTGGTTAATGAAGCAAACAGCAAGAGTGAAAGACTAAGTCAGCTTTCTGTTCTTAATGGACACAACAGGAAAGAAGTTCAACAGGTTTTAGCTGGTGATTTAGGTTCAGTAGTTAAATTAAAAGATACTCATACAAACAATACTCTTGCTTCAAAAAATCTCCCCGTAATTATAAAACCAATTGAATTTCCTGAAGCGGTTATCAGGGGAGCGATTGTTCCCAAAGCAAAAGGTGATGAAGATAAGATTGCTTCGGGTTTACATACTTTGCATGAAGAAGATCCTTCTTTCAATGTAAAATTTGATCCGGAAATTTCTCAGACAATAATTTCCGGTCAGGGTGAGCTTCAGCTTTCTCTTGCTGTTAAAAGATTAAAAGAAAGATATGGAGTTGATGTTGATCTTGTTGAACCAAGAGTTCCTTTCAGGGAAACAATTAAAGCAAAAGTTGATGAAGTTGAGTACAAACATAAAAAGCAGTCAGGTGGACGAGGTCAATACGGTCATGTCTATTTTAAAATGGAGCCTTTACAACGCGGGAAAGGATTTGAGTTTGTTGATGCAATAGTTGGCGGTGTTGTTCCGGGAAGATTTATTCCTGCTATTGAAAAAGGTATTATTGATACTATGGAGAAAGGTGTTATTTCCGGAAACAAAGTTGTTGATGTAAGGGCCACTCTTTTTGATGGATCGTATCATAATGTTGATTCAGATGAAATGTCATTCAAGCTGGCTGCAGCTCAGTGCTTCAAAAAAGGTTTCCTTGCTGCAAAACCCTGTCTGCTTGAACCTATTTATGAAGTTGAAATAACTGTTCCCGAAGAATATATGGGAGATGTTTTGGGAGATATATCGAGCAGAAGAGGAAAAATACTTGGAATGGATTCAGATGGACATTTCCAGAAGATTAAATCTTATGTTCCGCTTGCTGAGTTATATAAATATTCTTCAACTCTCAGAAGCTTAACACAAGGCAGGGGAACACATAAACGTAAGTTTGCTTACTATGAGGAAGTTCCAAAAGAAGTTGAACAAAAGATTATTGATGAATATAATAAATCGAGGGAAGAAGGACATTGAAGGATGGAAGATGTTTGATGGGAGATGGAAAATGGAGTTCAAGAGCAAGTTCAAGATTAAGTGTAAAGCCTGCCCCGATGACAATCGGGGTTCAAGAACATTCAACCATTCATCCATTCAATCAATCATTGATAAATAGATGAATGACTGAATGATAGTTTTAATTTATAATTTATAATTTTTAATTACTTCATGAACAAACTCTGGTCTCCATGGCGTTCTCAATATATTGACTCTTTCCTTGATAAAGAAAAGAAGCAGCAGTGTATTCTTTGCGAGCTTGCAAAACAAAATCCTGAAGATGCCGGAAATCTACTCGTTGAAAATGGAGAATTAACTTTTACCATTCTTAATCTTTATCCTTACAATAATGGCCACCTTATGATTATTCCTTATGAACATAAAAAAGAGCTTGGCATGCTTACACCAGAAGAAAATGCTGAAGTGATGGAGAAACTTAATATGGCAGTTAAGGCTTTAACATTAGCAATTGGACCAGAAGGATTTAACATTGGTGCAAACCTTGGGAAATGTGCAGGAGCTGGTATTGATGATCATATTCATTTTCATGTTGTACCAAGGTGGAGCGGCGATACTAACTTTATGCCGGTTCTTGGAGATGTAAAAGTTATTTCACAAGATCTTCTTCAGACAAAGCAAAAACTTTTTCAAACATATCAGAAAATAAAACTGGAGATTGGTAAACATTAATTGGGTATAGGATATAAGTCATAATATTTTGCGCTAAATGGAAAAGAAATATAGAAATAGACTGTTAACAACATAGAACTCCTCTGGAGTTCAGATTTTTTGTTTTTGTCTTTTTTTACAAACATATAACTCCTAAAGGAGTTAAGTTATCTTCTGCAAATATTAAAAAATGATACAACTCCAGAGGAGTTGAATGTTTGTAGAATAAAGACAAAAAGAAATTCAGTATCCGTTAGGAGTACAATGTTCTTGGTTAGGGCTTTGCTGATATACGGTATAAAGTAAAATGCTGATACATAATTCTCCAAATAATTTTATGAAGAATATCATCCTATCTTCTTTCATAATAACCATTCTTCTTTTATCCTCCTGTTCTGAATCACCAAAAAAAGAAACGATTGAAATTAAATTTGATACACTTATTTATGATGGGAAAGGAAAGCTTTTTACAGGGACAAAGAAAGGAACTGTAAACGGAAAAACTATTGAGTATGATGTGGTTAAAGGAATCAAACATGGTTCTTTTAAGATATATAATCAAAACGGTAATATGGAAATTGAAGGTCAGATCAAAGAAAATAAGAATGATGGATTGTGGAAATATTATTTTCCGGATGGAACTCTTGAATCTGAAGGAAATTTTGTAAATGACCTGGTTGAAGGAAAGTGGTTATGGTATTATCATTCAGGCAACCTAAAGGAAACTGCTGAGTATAAAAATGGCTTAAGAGATGGTAAATTTATTATGTATGATGAGGAAGGGAAAATTATATCAGAAAAATTATTTGAAAAGGGAGTTGAAGTTGAATGATTAGGATAGGAAAATATTTTTTAGTTTGTTCTCTGATCGTTGTTTCTTTTTTTATTCAAAGCTGTTCCTCTTCAGTTGAAATAGAAAAAGAAGAAGAAAAAGTTAGGTATGAAGAAGTACCGGAAAATCTTGTAAAGAATATTGATCTTGAAGAGAGAGAATATATCAGATCATCAAAGATAAGTTCTATAGAAAAAATAAATTTCAATCTTGATGCAAATGGAAAGCCACTTAAAAGTGAAAAGCTATCAACATTAAATTATAACTCAAAAGGCTTTTTAACAGAAACAATAATTTATGATGAGGAGGGGAGAGTTAAGTATAAATTTACTTATGACTATGATAAGAATGGAAGAAGGATTAAAACTACCAGATATGCTGAAGATAAGATGACCAATTATTATAAATACGATTACAATGAATTTGGCAACAAGACTAAAGCATATAGGTATGATTCTGCCGGAAACCTTGAAGAATATTATATCTATGAATATGATAATGAAGGAAATCTTACTGAAGAAGAATGGTTTTCTTCATCCGGAGAAAAGGTTTATAGTTTAGAAAATGTTTATGATAATGGGATTAAAACCCGTGCATTAACTTATGATGAAAACAATAATTTAATTTATGAATATATTTTCAGATATGATGAGAAAGCAAATATAATTGAAGAAATTAAATATGATTATACTGGTTTGCAGGTGGGAGTGATTCAATATGTTTATAAATATTATTAAGACATATTTTTAACCTTTATACCTGTATACCATATACCTTTATACCTTATACCTTAAAATTAATAGAAGGAATTTTATATGTCATCAGATAAATCATTAGTTGGAATTATAATGGGGAGCGATTCTGATCTTAATATCATGAAAGAAGCTGCCGATATTCTTGATGAGTTTGAAGTTAAATATGAAATGAAAATAATATCTGCTCACCGGAGTCCGGGATATTTATCAGAATATGCATTAAAAGCTCCGGAGAGGGGAATTAAAATAATAATAGCAGGCGCAGGTGGTGCTGCACATTTACCGGGAGTAACGGCAGCTTATTTTCCTTTACCTGTAATAGGAGTTCCGGTTAAAGCCAAATCACTCGATGGACTTGATTCACTTCTCTCAATAGTTCAAATGCCCGGTGGTGTTCCTGTTGCAACAATTGGAATTAACCAGGCAAAAAATGCAGGGCTGCTTGCAGTGCAGATATTGGCAGTAAGCGATCAGAATCTGTTAAAGAAAATGGTTGCCTATAAAAAAAGAATTGAGAAAGAATCTTTGGATAAAAATCTAAAACTGAAGAAGTAATTTTTATTTTCAATTAATTTGTAAAACATTAGTAAAATCGTTATAAAAAAATAATTTTAATTATTATTAGAAGTATTGCCTTCCTTAAAAAAAAGTTTATTTTTGAGTGTTCGTAAAAGGTAAATTTATTTAAATACAAAACCAATCAAGGAGGTCTAATGCGAAATCGTTTGACAATATTTATCACATTGATTTTCGGTTTTATATCTGCATTATTAGCTCAAGATGCAGTAGTGAAACCAGGCACAGAAAAAAGTACAATTGTTACACCTTACAATCCTAATTACCTAGAAGTAATTTGCTTCGAGGACAATATGGATCTGGGGGATTCTGCTTCTTTAGCTTCCAGAGGATGGATTTTACTTAATGTTGATGGAGGGGGAAGTACCTCTTGGTTCCAGGGAAACCCAGCGGTCTTTCCTGCTTTTGAAGGAACAGGATATGCAGCACAAAATTATCAGGGGGCAAATGGTTTTTATCTCGATCAGTGGACGATTTCACCTCTAATTGAAGTATCTGGAGGAGATACAATTTGCTTCTATCATAGAGCACCGGATGCAAATCCATTCGATGATTCTATTTACGTTAGACTCTCTACAACTGGCGGAACTACACCAGGAGATTTTGATGTTAATTATGGGAGATTCCTCGTTTCAGAATCCGGTTGGGATCTTTGGACTGGTGTAATTGCTCAAGCAGGTAATATCAGATTTGCAATTCAATATCAGATTTTTGACGGTGGCCCTGCTGGAAACAATTCTAATTATATAGGAATTGATTTAGTTCAGGTTAAAGGTGGCTGCATTCTTCCTGTTGAATTAACATCTTTTTCTGCAAAACCAGTTAATGGAACTATAAACTTAAGCTGGACAACAGCAACTGAAACTAATAACCAGGGATTCGAAGTACAAAGAAAATCAACTGGGGACTTTGAAACAATAGCTTTTGTTGAAGGTAACGGAACAACTACTGAAACACAAAATTATTCCTTTGTTGATTCAAGAGTTGAAGCATCAAGTTACATATACAGGCTAAAACAAATTGATTATGATGGTACTTTTGCTTATTCAAAAGAAGTTGAAGTTGATGTTGTAGTCCCATCTGAGTTTTCATTATCTCAGAACTATCCAAACCCATTCAACCCAAGCACAAAAATATCATTCAGCTTACCTGTTGAATCTTATGTTACCTTGAAGATATTTAATATTATCGGTGAGGAAGTTACAAACCTAATTAACCGAACTGTTAATGCCGGTTACCACGATATTAATTTCGATGCTTCAAATTTAAATAGTGGAATTTATTTCTACCAGATTGAAGCTCAGGGAATTGATGGCAGCAGTTTCTCTGAAGTTAGAAAGATGATGCTGACTAAATAATATTTTCCTTAGCAACATTATAAAAGTCCCGGGTTAAGTTCGGGACTTTTTTATTAATTCAATTCTATAAATCTTCTTGCACCTAATTTATTTTCTCCTTAACATTAGGTCACTTTTTTGTCCCTTAAATAAACCTATATTTAACTAAACATTCAGGAGGTTCAATTATGCAAAAATCTTTTCAAACACTTCTTTGGTGCATCTCATTTGCACTAGTCTTTTTAACTTGCAGTTTTGCACAGGATTCCAAAATGCAAAAGGAAAAAGAAAGTTCTCCTTTTACAGATATCAGTACTGAAAAAAGTAACCCAACTTTTAATTTTGACGGTGGAGCTTTATTGTGGGATAATTTTTTAACTCAAAGTACTTCGGCAATTGTTGCGGGTGAATGGGGTGGATTACCTCCTGATTCAAACCAGGTACTAGACGCCGATGATTTTTTTATTCCATCAGCAACCACATGGACAATTGATCAAATCGCTGCAACAGGATTTTATTCTGTTGTAGCCGACGCACAGAGCTGGGGAGTTGCATTTTATTCTGATAATGCAGGTGTCCCGGATACTTTAATTCAAGTCGAGACAGTTACCGTAGCTCCTGGTGATCCAAATCCTGCTGGGTTATTAAGTAATCCTGTGGTTTTATCCGGTGGTGGCTCAGGTACTACCTATTGGGTTTCAATTTATGGAATTCATTCAACAGCAACAACACTTGCTGAATTCAGATGGAATTGGTATGCTAGTGAAGATCCAGAGATTCTTTCAGAACCTTATCTTAGAGATGATGCCGGTTTCTTTGGTGGTACTGCTGGTTGGGTAACCTATACTTCTTTGGGATTACCTCAATTTAATGCACTAATGTTTCAATTATTCGGAACTGCAACAGGTGGTTGTCCAGTTGGTCCGGCTACAAACCCAAGTCCTTCTAACGGTGCAACCAATGTGTTAGTTAGTTTAGGTAATGTGGCATGGACAAATGGTGCTGGTACTACAGCAAATGAAGTTTATTTCGGTGAAGTAGGTAATCTTCAGTTAGTTTATGATGGTGTGGCAATAACATCATATGCTGTTGCTGGTCCTTTAAATTATTCTACAGATTATGCTTGGGAAGTAGTATGTAAAAATGATACTTGCAGTGGTGATCCAGTAGAAACCTGGACATTTACAACAGAACCTGATCCCGGCATCATCACAAAGTTTTTTGATGATTTTGAAGCTAATACAGATTCATTGCCGGCAGGATGGGTAGTTACAAATGATGGCGGTACTGGTGTTTGGGGAGTTTATCCTAATCCAAATGTTCCGGTATGGCCAAATGCTTATACATTACCCTGCGGGGCTGGTTGTGGAAAAGTGCTTTCAGCAGATTCCGATTATTGGGAATCAGGAAGTAATTTGCTTTCTACTGCCAGAATTGACCAGGTATTTGATGCAACGAGTTACACAGTTGTAACTATAGAGTTTGATCAGGACTTTAATGATTTTGGCGGCCCGGATGAAGGTTATGTCGAAGTTAGCAATGATGGTGGAACAACCTGGACAATAGTTTGGTCTCAAATAGGTGTTGATTTAAGAAATACTCACGAAGTAGTGGATATTAGTTCTATTGCTGCTGGTTATACATTCCAGGTTAGGTTCAGATCAGTACAACCTTTCTGGGATTGGTGGTGGACTGTTGATAATGTTGCTATTTACAATAGTGGGTTTATTCCTGTTGAGTTAACATCTTTTACCACTTCAGTTATTAGCGGAAAAGTTAACCTTAACTGGCAGACAGCTACTGAAACCAACAACTATGGTTTTGAAGTTGAAAGAAAAACTGCAGGCCAGGAATTCACAAAAGTTGGATTTGTTGGCGGTTATGGAACAACAACAGAAGTTAAGAGCTACAGCTTTGCTGATAATAGTGTAACATCAGGAAGCTATACATACAGACTAAAGCAGGTTGATCTTGATGGTACATTTGAGTATTCAAGCGAAGTTGAAGTTGATCTTGCACCAGCTTCATATTCATTAGCTCAAAATTATCCAAACCCATTCAACCCATCTACAAAGATTAATTTTAGTTTAGCTTCAGATTCTAAAGTTACTTTAAAGATCTTTGATGTTCTAGGCCAGGAAGTAATCACATTAATCAATGGAAACCTGAGTGCTGGTGTACATAGCCAGAACTTTGATGCAGCCACTTTGAATAGTGGAGTTTACTTCTATACAATAGAAGCAGTTGGCGTTGATCCCGCGAACGGGACAGGTGGAACAAACTTCTCTTCAACAAAGAAGATGATTCTTACTAAATAATCACTTTCTAAGTGAGCCTCACCTCAAAGGTGAGGTTCACTTTTTTTCCCGATTAAAGCCCCGACAAAAAGCCGGGGCTTTTTTATGAACTTATCTGCACTTGCCTACCGGCAGGCAGGTTGCTACTTCTAAACATATTTGATAATTTTACCCCCGTTCAAAAGAAATATAGAGAATGAAATGAGAAAAAAGCTGTTATTCATTGTCCTGATTAGTTTTATATTTTTTACCTGCAGCAAAACATCTGATAAAGATTATATAAAAATGGCTTCTGAAAAAGTTGAAAAGGGTAACATCTCAGAAGCAATAGCTGATTACAATAAGCTAATAGATGAATATCCTGAAAGTGAGCTGGCTCCTGATGCAATCATAAAGCAGGCTGCATTATATCATGAAAATAAAGTTAAAAATATATCCCGTAAGGAAGCCTTGATTAAATCTGCTGATTTGTTTTTTTCCGTTTCTAAAAAATATCCTCAAAATGATCAGGCGCCATCATCTCTGTTTATGGCTGGATTTATTTATGCAAATGAGATATTAGATTTTAACAAAGGAAGGGAAGCTTATAATTTATTTTTGAAAAAATATCCTGAACATGAGCTAACATCCTCTGCAAAAGAAGAACTTGAAAATATGGGACTAACTCCTGACGAAATTCTTAAAAAGAAAATTTCTATGAATGAGTAAAAAATGAATCCGGTTTCACAGGATTACAGAAAATTTTTAAATCCTTCAATTATTTCCAAGCTTAATTCCCTTGAGCTGCGCGCAAGACTTGTTGTTGAAGGTTTTATGGTAGGGCTTCACAAAAGTCCTTACCATGGTTTCAGTGCTGAATTTACTCAACATCGTCCTTATATGCAGGGAGACGGATTAAAAGATATTGACTGGAAGGTATATGGAAAGACAGAAAAATTTTTTATCAAACAATATGAAGAGGAGACAAACTTAAAAAGTTATATCCTTCTCGATATCAGCAACTCGATGAATTTTGCTTATGAAAAGAATGTGAAAAAAATAGAATATGCATCTACGCTTGTTGCGGCTTTTTCATATTTGATGATTAAGCAGCAGGATGCAGTTGGGCTTGCTATATATGCTGATAAAATACTTAAATATTTCCCTCCAAAAATGTCCAAAGCTTATCTGCGGGAAATAATAAAAAATCTTTCTGCAATAACACCCTCTGAAAAAACCAACACCGCTGAATGTTTAAATTCAATTGCTGAAAAAATTAAAAGAAGGGGTTTGGTTATTATTGTCTCGGATTTCTTTGACGATGTTAATGCAATTCTTAAAGCTTTGAAGCATTTCAGATATAAGAAACATGAGGTGATTGTTTTTCAAATCCTGGATCCGATTGAACGAACTTTTTCTTTTGGTAAAGACGCAATATTTAAAGATATGGAAACAGCCGAAGAAATAACAACACAGCCTTACCAGATTCAAAAATCTTATAAGGATGCAATGAATGAGTTTATAGGAAAGATAAAATCCGAATGTCTTAATGCAAATATAGAGTACAACCTGATTGAAACTTCCTCACCTTTCGATAAAGCATTGTTCAGTTATATACAGAAACGAAGTAAACTTTATTAATTACGACCATGATTTGCTGGATTATAAGGATTACAGGATGGAATTAAAATAAGTTCGATTGAATTACGCTTTTCGTAATCTTTTAATCTAATCTAAAATCTAATCTCATAATCCTGAAAATCCTAACAATCCTTTAATCCTGGTTAAATCGATTAATTTCCCCAAAATATTTTTCAGATAACTTCTCAGCCATATCTTCTGTCTTAGCCTCAGTAATTATTCTGATAATCGGTTCCGTATTTGATTTTCTGAAATGAACCCAATGATCATTAAAATCTATTCTTAGTCCATCTTCGGTGTTTATTTTTTCAGATTTATAATTGTTAATTAAAGAATCAATTATATCATCAGGTTTAATATTTCCAAGTTCAATTTTCTTTTTTGCAATAAAATAATTTGGAAGAGATTTTTTTAATTTTGAAACAGGTTTTCCAAATTCTGTAAGATGCTGAAGAGTAATTGCAATCCCAACCAATGCATCTCTTCCATAATGAAGCGCGGGATAAATTACTCCGCCGCTTCCTTCACCGCCAATAATTGCATTTACTTCTTTCATCTTTTTAACAACATTTGCTTCACCAACAGATGAACGAAAAACTTTACATCCTGCATCTTCGGCTACTTCATCAACGCCTCTCGTTGTTGAGAGATTAACAACAACATTTCCTTTCTTTTTTGATAGAATGAATTTTACTGCTTGTGTAATTGTATTCTCTTCACCAAAAGGTTTTCCTTTTTCAGTAATTAAAACAAGACGATCAACATCAGGATCAACTACAATTCCAATATCTGCTTTTGATCGCTTTACGGCTTTCATTGTTTCAGTAAGATTCTCAGGAATCGGTTCGGGATTTCTTGGAAAGATTCCGGTCTTCTCACAATTCATTTCAATTACTTCACAGCCAAATTTTCTTAAAAGATCAGGAATTACATAAGCGCCTGCACCATTAACACAATCGGCTAAAACTTTGAATTTTCTTTTCCTGATTTTTTTCACATCAATATAATCCAGAGAAAGAACATCTTTGACATGTTCTTTTACTCCATCTGCAATTATTCTTTTTCCCAAATTCTTCCATGTTTTATATCCTTGTTTTGGAGAATCAAGAATTTGCATAAGAATTTTATTTTCATCAGGAGACATAAACTGCCCGGTGCTGTTAAGAAGTTTAAGAGCATTCCACTCGTTTGGATTGTGGCTTGCTGATATTGCAATTCCTCCACTTGCTTTTAATTTCTTAACTGTGTACTGAACGGTTGGAGTGGGGCATATACCAATATCAATTACATCCAAACCTTTTGCAAGAAGAGTTCCTGTTACAATTGAGTTTACCATTTCGCCTGATATTCTTGCATCTCTTCCAAGAACTATTTTTCCTTTGCTAATAAAATCTGCAAAAGCTGAAGTAAATTTAACAAGCACATCTGCATCTAATCCATCACCGATTATCCCTCTTATTCCGGATATACTAACCATTAAAGTTGGCATTTATTCTCCAGTAGTGTAAAAATTTTTATTACTAAGATAAAATAATTTGAGGATAGTTTAATGTATGGTGTATATTAATAACTAATATCAAATAAATTATTTAAAATCATTTTGAAAAGACAAATAAGAATAATCAACAATCTTCTTATAAAAAAGTTCGGTGTTCCCCAAAAAAGTAAAATACCTCCGGAACCTGTTGATCTTTTAATTGCTACAATACTTTCACAGAATACAAACGACAGGAATTCGTTTAAAGCCTATAATAGTCTTAAGCAGAAATATTCTTCATGGAAAGAAGTTGCCCAATTAAAAGCTCTTCAAATTGAAAAATTAATTAAAATCGCCGGATTAGGTAAACAAAAATCTAAAGCAATAAAAAATCTTCTTACATCCTTAATAAAAGAAAGAGGGAAAGTTTCTTTAAATTATTTAAAGAAAATGGATGATGAAGAAGTATTAAATGAATTAACTAACCATTCCGGAATAGGTGTAAAAACTGCAAGCTGCGTGCTTCTTTTTTCTTTGATCAGGAATGTTTGTCCAGTTGATACTCACGTTCACAGAACTTTGAATAGGATAGGATTAGTAAAAAGTTCTTCTCCTGAAAAAACTTTTTTTGCAATTAATTATAATTTTCCCGATAAAATTGCTCATTCCTTTCATACAAATCTTATAAGATTAGGTAGAGAAATTTGTAAGCCAGCCAAACCGTTGTGTATGCAATGTCCTGTTAAGAAAGTTTGCAAGTACGAGAATAAAATATTTGATAATCCAAATCTCTATAAGGAAAATTCATTTATGCTTCTTGATAATGTTTAGTAATAAAATCCTGTTAGACACGATTTCCATCACTTTACTATCTCTCTAAATTCAATTAAATTTGAAGCATTAAGACACATCAAATAATCGTCAGGAGTTTATAAATGGCAAATCAATTAAATATAAAAGGCTACGACTATATTGAATTTTATGTCGGTTCAGCCAAAATGTGGTCATACTGGCTGGCAAAAGCTATGGCATTTGATATAGTTGGATTTTCTGGTCCCGAAACAGGAGTAAAAGATAAAACTTCATATTTCCTGGTAAAGAATAAAATAAAATTTGTACTTTCTTCAGCCATCAAACCAAGCAATTATGAAATCGCATCTTTTGTTGAGAAGCATGGAGATGGAGTTAAAAGATGGTCTCTCAGTGTTGAAAATGTTAAAGAAGCTTTTGATCTGGCAGTTAAGAATGGTGGAATTCCGGTTAGAAATCTAAAAAGATTTGAAGATGAAAATGGCTACATCGAAGAAGCTGCAATTAAATTATATGATGATGCAGAAATAGTTTTTATCAACAGGGATAATTATAAAGGAATTTTCCGTCCCGGTTTTGGGAAACCCATTCAAAAAATAAGTATAGCAACTCATGATTCAGGACTGCAGGATGTTGACCACATTGTAGGAAATGTAAGAATCAATGAAATGAATCTCTGGGAAAATTATCTTAACAAAACTCTTAACCTTGAAACCTTTCTTGAATTTGGTGCAGGTGATATTTCTACACAATATTCGGCATTGCTTTCAAAAGTGGTGCGTTCAAAAAATGGCGGCGGTGGCATCAAGAATCCCATCAATGAACCTTATGAAGGATTAAAGAAGTCCCAGATTGAAGAGTACATTGATGAATATTGGGGCTCAGGTATTCAGCATATTGCAATATCAACTAATAATATTATCGCATCAATTAAAGCACTAAGAGAGAATGGTGTTGAGTTCCTTACAGTTCCAAATGCTTATTATGATCTTTTAAAAGAAAAGAAATTATCTAAAATGATAACTGAAGATATTGAAGAGTTGAGGAAGTATGGTATACTTTGCGATACAGAAGGAAAAGGTTATTTGCTTCAGCTATTTACAAAACCAATCAGTGACAGACCAACATTTTTCTTTGAAATTATCCAGAGAAGAGAAGGTGCAGAAGGATTTGGCCAAGGTAATTTCCAGGCACTCTTTGAATCAATTGAAAGAGACCAGGAGTTAAGAGGTTCTTTGGATAGAGAAGAATAAATTAATAAAAACATTCAGTCATTCAAACATTCAACTATATCAGAAAGAATGAATGGATGAATGGATGAATGATTGTATGGAGATGAAAAGAATTTCATTGAATTAATCTAATTATAAACTAAGGAGTTTGAAATGCCTTTTTATGTAAGAGTCGGGAAAGTTCCTCCTAAAAGACATACAACTTTTTATAAAGATGATGGTAAATCACTTTACCGGGAAGAGCTTTTCAGCACACAGGGTTTTTCGGGAATATATTCTAATAAGTATCATATCTATATGCCTCCACAGGTTGATAGTATTGGTGAACTAAATCAAACAAATTCAAATGAATGGTCTGATGCGCCTTTGCAGTACTATCATTTCAAAACTGATAGTAAACAAACAAAAGGAGATTTCTTTTCTGCAAGAAATGAATTTCTGAAAAATGATCATTGTGTAATAAGCACAGCTAATCCAACTGAAGATGCCAACATTTTTTACAGGAACAGCTATCGCCATGAAATGATTTTTATTCATCATGGCGAAGGAGATTTTTTTTCGGAATATGGAAGACTTCCTTTTGAACAATGGGATTACATTATGGTTCCGAAAGGAACAACTTACCAGATGAAGTTCAGGAATTATGATAATGCAAAAATATTTATTGTTGAGTCTGATACTTCTTTTGAAATACCAAGGCACTACAGGAATGAGTATGGGCAATTGAAAGAGGATGCTCCATATTATGAAAGAGACTTTAAAGTTCCACAATTTATGGAACCAATTGATCAACTGGGGTCATTCAAATTAATCCTGAAAGTTTCCAAAAGAACATTTGAATATGAGCTTCCTCATCATCCTTTTGATGTCGTTGGCTGGGATGGATATTTACATCCTTACACTTTTAATATTAAAGAATATGCACCAAAGGTAGGAAAGATTCATTTACCTCCGCCAATTCATTTAGTGTTTACAACTGAACATTTTGTAGTTTGTAATTTTGTTCCCAGACTTTTTGATTTTCATCCGAATGCTATTCCGGCTCCATATTATCATTCAAATGTTGACAGCGATGAAGTTTTATATTATGTGTATGGAGATTTTATGTCACGCTCAGGAGTTCAGGAAGGTTCTATTACATTACATCCAATGGGAATTCCTCATGGTCCGCAGCCGGGAAAAACCGAAGCATCAATCGGTAAGAAAGAAACTGATGAGTATGCAATTATGATTGATACTTTTACCCCCTTGAAAGTAACAAAGAATGTAAAGGAAACGATGGTTGAAGATTATCATCATTCCTGGTTGGAGAAAGCTTAACTTTAATTTTAGATATGCCAGATTTTAAAAATCTGGCATATCTAAACAAGAAAAAAATATTTTAATTATTTATGGAAGAATTAGATCAGATAATCAGAAATTATAATCCTGAGAAAGTAATTTTATTTGGTTCGAGGGTAAAAGATAATTCCAGGGAAGATAGCGATTATGATCTTCTTATAATAAAAGATACACAAACACGACGTTTAAACAGAAGAGAGGAGGCTTTAAAGGGTATTTATTTAAAGGTTCCGATGGATTTATTAATACTAACACCATACGAAATTGAATATTTGAAAAAGAAGAAATCGGAATTTTTACGGGAAATATTTGACGAAGGCATTGTTGTTTATGAAAAAAGATAATCCCTGGCTCATCTATGCCCGGGAAGATTTTGAAACACTTGATCTTTTGGTTGATTCTAATTTATATAGAACCATTTGTTTTCATTCACAACAATTAGCTGAAAAGATTATTAAAGCTGCACTATTTGAGAAAAGAATAAAAATACCAAGAACGCATAACATTACTTATCTACTATCTCTATTTAATTTTAATATCCCTATTGAAAAATCAGATATGGAATTTCTATCAACAATTTATATTGAAAGTCGCTATCCACCCGATATAGGTCTTCTTCCTTCCGGAGAACCTACCAAAAATGATGCTGACAGAGCTGATCGTATTTCTAAAAACATATATGAACATGTTATAAAAAATTACTAAGATGATTAAAATTCCAAAACATGTTCAGAACCTTCAACCATATAAAGCGGGTAAACCAATTGATGAATTAGCGAGAGAAAAAGGATTAAAAAAAATTGTTAAGCTTGCCTCTAATGAAAATCCACTTGGGCCTTCACCAAAAGCACTTGAGGTTATTAAAAAAAGTTCAAGTGAACTTCACAGGTATACAAATCCTTCTGCTTATAAGCTTGTAAATGAAATAGCTAAAAGGTATAGTAAAAAAGCTTCACAGATAGTAACAGGAAGTGGTTCAGATTCATTGCTTCAATATATTATTAGTGCCTTTTCAGAAAAAGATGATGAACTGCTTACCTCTCAGGGAACTTTTATCGGATGGTACGTGAATGTTTATAAGTATGGATTTAAATCTGTTGAGGTTCCATTAAAGAAATATCATTTTGATCTGAAAGAAATAGCTAACAATATAAATTCAAAAACAAAAATTATCTATCTTGCTAATCCTAACAATCCAACCGGAACAATGTTTACAAAAGATGAATTTGATTCTTTTCTTACCAATGTACCTGGTGATATTTTAGTTGTTCTTGATGAAGCTTATACTGTTTATGCAGAATCTAATCCCGACTATCCAAATGGATTGAAGTATGAAAAAGAAAATCTTATTGTACTTAGAACATTATCAAAAGCTTATGGTTTAGCCGGATTAAGAATTGGTTTTGCATTTGGGCCTGAATATCTGATAAAAGAGCTTTACAAAATAAAACTTCCTTTTGAACCAAATCATCTTGCACAAGAAGCAGCTATTGCAGCTTTTGATGATGAAGAGTTTCTTAAAAAAACTGTTGAGTTAAACAGGAAATCTCTTGCTAAGATGATTGAAAAATTTAATGAACTTGGAATAGATCGGGTACCAACAGCCGCTAATTTTATTCTTTTAGTTTTCTCTTCTGAAGAATTTGCGGTTGATTTTAATGAAGAGTGTCTTAACAGAGGTTTAATAGTAAGGCATGTTAAATCTTTTGGTATTCCAAATGGAATAAGAATAAATTCAGGAACTATGGATGAAACTGATTTTGCTTTGAATGTGATAAGTGAAATATATCCTGCTTTGCTTGAGAAGCATAAAATATCTGTAAACAATTAATATTAATTTCATAAAATAAACTTATGCGTTTTGTATCCTTTTTAAGAAAAGATAAAGACATTATAGGAATAGAGGTTGATGGGAAAATTTATGATTTAGCTAATGCAGCTAAATCAATTGATATTGAACTTCCTTCAAGAATGAGAAGATTTTTAAAAAACTGGGATTCTAATTTTGCTCTTGCTAAAAAAGTTGAAGAAGCAATAAGTAATAAAAAAATAAAAGAAGATTCAGTTGTTAAGAATGTTAAACTTCTTTCTCCTGTACCCAAACCAACTTCTTGTCGTGATGGTTACGCATTCAGGCAGCATGTAGCGACTGCAAGAAGAAACAGGGGAGTGGAAATGATTCCGGAGTTTGACCAGTTCCCAGTTTTTTATTTTACAAATCATAATACGGTTTTTGGTGAGGGTGATGTTTATGTGGAATCAGATCATCTGCAGAAATTGGATTTTGAACTTGAATGCGCCATTTTAATTGGAAAGAAAGGAATGAACATCTATTCAAAAGATGCTGATGATTATATTGCTGGTTATATGATAATGAATGATTTATCAGCACGTACTCTTCAAATGGAAGAGATGAAATTGAATCTTGGTCCGGCAAAAGGGAAAGACTTTGCAACTACTTTAGGTCCATTTTTGGTAACTATGGAAGAGTTAGAACAATTCAAAATAGAATCTCCAAATGGAAGTAAGTATGATCTCAAAATGAAAGCTTTTCACAACGGTAAACAAATCTCATCAGGAAATCTGAAAGATATGAATTGGACTTTTGCAGAAATAATTGAGAGGGCCTCTTACGGTGTAGAACTTTTGCCTGGTGATGTGATAGGCTCGGGGACCGTCGGTACAGGCTGCTATCTTGAGTTAAATGGAACATGGGCACTCGAGGCAAAACAAAAGGGTGAGGAATTCACTCAGGTTTGGCTGAAAGATGGAGATACAATAGAACTTGAAATTGAAGCTTTAGGAAAGCTTAAAAACAGGATTGTCAAAAAAGAAAAAGATTATTCAATCTTGGCTAAAAAGAAAAACTGATATGCTGCACTTCGAACCAAAAGATCTTCCTCAACCAAAACTACATAAAATAATGCTTGGAGGAATTGCACCTCGCCCGATAGCATTGGTTTCATCTTTATCAGAAGATGGAATTCCGAATCTCACACCTTTTTCATTTTTCAATGCATTCGGTTCAAATCCTCCAATTATTGCGTTTTCACCTGCAAGAAGAGGACATGATGCAACTCTTAAAGACACATATAAAAATCTTATAAAAACAAAGGAGTGCGTTGTACAATCTGTTACTTATAATATGGTTGAACAGATCAGTCTTGCTTCAACAGAATATCCACCTGATATAAATGAATTTGAAAAGAGCGGTTTAACTCCAATTGATTCTGATATTGTTAAACCGAAGAGAGTAAGAGAATCACCATTCCAGATGGAGTGTAAAGTTCGTGATATTATGAGTTACGGAGAGGGAGGGGGATCGGCAAATATTTTTATTTGTGAAGTATTGAAATTTCATGTGGCGGAAGATATTTTTAAAGATGGAATCATACATCCTGATTTGATTGATCTTGTTTCAAGAATGTCTGCTAATTTTTATTGCAGGGCAAGCGGACAGGCAGTTTTTGAAGTTGAAAAACCTGTTATGAAAAAGGGAATTGGTTATGATAATCTTCCTGTTTTTATGAAAGAATCTCATGTTTATTCAGCAAACAATCTTGGTAAATTTGGGAATATAGAAAAGCTTCCTGATGAAAATGAAGTTGATAACTTTATTAATGAGGTAAGAAACAGTAAATTTGAAAATTATGAACCTGCTGAAGAGGCATTCTTCAGATATCAAAGACATAATAATTTCCGTTATATGTTAAAAGCTGTTCTTGATATGGAAAAAGAAACTCATTCAAAACTTAAAACATATCTCGAGATGACAGCTAAAAATGCTCTTGAAGCAAATGATACTGATTTTGCATGGAAAACAGCTTTATATGCCGGCAAGTTTTATAGTATTAATAAGTTTAAATGAAACATCCAATCTGGACACCCTCCGAAGAGCGAATTAGATCCTCAAACATGTTCAAATATCTGCAGTATGTAGAATCAATAACAAATAAAAAGTTTAATGGTTATGATGAGCTTTATCAATGGTCTATATCAGATACAGAAAAATTTTGGGAATCAATCTGGAAAATTTCAGATCTCAAATATTCTAAAAAATATAAGACAATTCTAACAAACCCTGTAATGCCCGGCGCAAAGTGGTTTGAGGGAAGCAAATTAAATTTTGCTGAAAACCTTTTGAGATATCGTGATGATAAAAATGCAATAATCAGTTCTCGTGAAGAATCTCCAACTATAAGAATAACTTATTCAGAACTGTATGATTTAGTTGCTAAATGCTCAAATAGGCTTAAAGAGTTTGGAATAAAAGAAGGGGATAGAGTCGTCGGGTTTGTTTCGAATGTTTCCGAATCAATAATAGCAATGCTTGCTGCAACAAGCATCGGAGCGGTTTGGTCTTCATGCTCCCCAGATTTTGGATCTAAAAGTGTTTTAGACAGATTCGGACAAATAGAACCTAAAATACTTTTTGCTGTTGAAGAATATTCATATAATGGAAAGCTTATTAATTGCAGAGAAAAAATTCAAAAGATAATTGAGAATGTACCATCAATTCAAAAAGTAATTTTAATCCCAAAGTTCAATAACTTCAATAAGAAAGAAATTAATTCAGGTCAACCTGATAACTATTTTTATTTTAATGAATTGCTGCAAAATACTTCCAGTGATGTAGAGTTTAAGCAATTACCTTTTGATCATCCTGTTTTTATAATGTATTCATCAGGAACTACCGGAATTCCAAAGTGTATTGTTCATGGTGCAGGAGGAACTTTACTTCAGCATTTTAAAGAACTGTCTCTTCATACAAATCTAACCAGGAATGATACTATTACTTATTACACAACTTGTGGTTGGATGATGTGGAACTGGTTGGTTAGTTCTTTAATGGTGGGTGCAACTATTTTTTTATATGATGGAAGTCCGGTTTATCCAAACATAAAAACTCTTTGGAAGAAAATTGAAGAAGAGAATATCTCTGTATTCGGAACCAGTCCAAAGTTTATAAAGCTATCAGAGGATTCAAAAATAAATCCTATAAAAGAATTTAATCTTTCATCTCTTAAAACAATTTTATCTACAGGTTCGCCTCTTCCCAATGAAAGCTTTGAATGGATATATAAAAATGTAAAAAAAGATCTTCAGCTTTCTTCCATTTCAGGAGGAACAGATATAATATCCTGCTTTATGCTTGGGAATCCTATGCTTCCGGTTTATACGGGCGAAATTCAATGCAGGGGATTAGGAATGAAGGTTGAGGCTTTTAATGAAAAAGCAGAACCGGTTATTGAGAAAAAAGGTGAACTTGTTTGTACTGCACCATTTCCTTCTATGCCAATCTATTTTTGGAATGATTCTGAAGGGGAAAAATATAGAGCAGCATACTTTGAAGATTATCCGGGAATTTGGAGACATGGAGATTTCATAAGAATTACAAAAAATAATGGAGTGGTAGTTTTTGGCAGATCTGACGCAACTTTGAATCCCGGAGGAGTAAGAATTGGTACTTCAGAGATCTATAACATAGTGGAATCAATGGAAGAAATAGAAGATAGTTTAGTGGTAGGACAGAGGTGGGAAAATGATATAAGGATAATTTTGTTCGTAGTAATGAATAAAAATCATACTCTTAATGAAGGTTTAATAGAAAGGATCAAAACAAATATTCGCACTTCTGCTTCACCAAGACACGTCCCAAACAAGATAATACAGGTAGAGGATATCCCCCGGACTTTAAATGGCAAGAAAGTTGAGATAGCAATTGTGAGATTGATCCATGATGAAAAGGTCGAAAATAAAGATGTATTGGCTAATCCGGAATCATTACAACAATTCAAAAAAATATTACCCCTTTTATCAGAATAAATCTATATATTTATCCACTTAATGAATACTTGAGGTAGCTTATATGAATTTTTCCGAGGAAGAAGTAAAAGGAATACTCGTTAAATATGTTCATCTTACACGTGCAACTAAAGACCATGCCGAGCAGTTTAAGAAATTCCTTATGAAAGATATTGAAGAAAACTACAATAAAATTATTATTGATCTTAATGAATGTGAATTTATTGATTCAACCTTTATCAGCTCTTTAGTTACAGGATTAAAAGCTGTTAATCAAAAAGGCGGTTCACTTAAAATTGTAGCAAATCATTCCGAGGTTCAGTCGGTTTTGGAGTTAACAGGAATGGTAAAAGTATTTGAGATATACAAAGATGTTAAAGAAGCTTTAGAAAGTTTTAACCCATCAACTATAATTTCTCTCCGCTGAATTTTACACCATAATAATTTTGTTTTACTATTTGTGTAATTGAACATAATATTATTCTTCTGAAATTATTAAATTTAATTTGTTATTATCTTTAGAATGAAAATATTTCAGGAGGAATTATGTTTAGAAAATTTGTACTATCCTTTCTTTTAATATTAACTAACCATTCTTATTCACAATGGTTTCAGAAGCCATCTGGGGTTACAGCCGATTTAAATTCTGTCTTTTTTCTTAATACCGGTTATGGGTTTATTGTTGGAAATTCAGGTACCTTTATAAAAACCACAAATGGGGGAATGAACTGGAGTTCAGCAACTTTAATTGCAGATGATTTGAATGATGTTTGTTTTATTAATGAGAATGAAGGAACAATTGTGGGAATTGAAGGATCAATCCTAAGAACAACTGATGGTGGTACTACCTGGAATACCGTAGCATCAGGTGTAACTGATAACTTATATTCTGTTTCTTTCAACGGATTAAACGGAATTATCGGAGGCTCATCACAAACAATTCTTTATTCAACAAATGGCGGGGCATCCTGGAATATCTCTCAAAAAGGATTTTTTGGAGGCGGATTTTTTGGAGCATTTATGCTCTCTTCTACTGTTGGATTTATAGCCGGACAAAATTCAATCTTTCAACCACTTTTTGGAAAATCAACTGATGGAGGAGTTACATGGGATTTTCATAGTTTCTATTTTAATGGTAATGAAGGCTGGTGTAATGATATTTATTTCTTTGATGAAAATACCGGTTTGGTTACCGGATCCGTTTGGGATGGACAAGGTGCAATTTCCAGAACTACAAATAGCGGGACTGATTGGAGTACCTCTTTTTTTTCAAATCCAATTGTTGGAGTAGATTTTACAACAGTTGATATTGGTTTCGCAGTGGGATATGCAGGAACAATTTTAACGACAACAAATTCAGGATTATCATGGCCACAGCAAACAAGCGGTACTTCGAATAATCTTGCTGAAGTTGATTTTTTTGGTGATGCAGTAAATGGTGTTGCTGTTGGTGAGGGAGGTTTAATCCTCGGAACCAATAACGGTGGTGTTCCTGTTGAACTGACAAGTTTTACAGCTAAACTTAACGGAAATAAAGTTAGCTTAAATTGGAGTACAGCAAGTGAAACAAATAACTTAGGTTTCGAGGTTGAGAAAAAAACAAATGATGATTGGATAACAATAGGTTTTGTTGAAGGACACGGTACTACAACTCAATCACAATCATACTTTTTCGTAGATGATTTAAGCGAGGTCTCTTCAGTAGTGATATCATATAGATTAAAACAAGTTGATTTTAATGGTGCATTTGAGCATTCAAAATCTATTGAAGTTAATTTTAATTCTGTTCCGCAAGAATTTTCTTTATACCAGAATTATCCTAATCCTTTTAACCCTGCCTCAACAATTCAGTATTCAGTTCCTAATGAAGAATTAATTACCATTAAAGTTTATGATGCTACCGGAAGCGAAGTAATGACATTAGTAAATGAAGTAAAGCACCCCGGAAACTATGAAATTTTATTTGATGGTTCAGTACTAAGCAGTGGAGTTTATTTTTATGAAATGAGAGCAGGAAGTTTTTCAGAAGTAAAACAATTTATGCTTCTAAAGTAAGCCGTTTAAACAAGATGACAAAAACAAACCCGATTTCTTGCAGAAATTGGGTTTGTAAATTTTTAAGTTTACTCTAAAACTTTTTCTTGTTTCACTAATTCCTGTCCTGCTTTTTTCCAACCAGCAATACCAAGAGGATAGTTATAGACTCTGCTGAAACCATTCGCTTTCAAAATGCTTGATGCAATACTTGATCTATCTCCTGATCCACAGTAAATAACTATATCTTTATCCTTTGGAATTTTTTCAAGATTATCTACAATATATCCGGCAAAAATATGTTCTGCACCAGGAATAAATCCTTCAAGGTATTCTGATTTATTTCTTACATCTATTATAAATGATTCTGCAATTTTCTCTTTCATTTCATCAGTAGAAAGCAGGACAATCGAAGAAATTTTTATTCCATTCTTTTTCAAATCTTCAATATTATCTACATAGCCTAATATATTATCCAATCCTATTCTCAATAACTTTTTATTTACTTCTTCAATTCGATCATCTGTAGTGATAACAACAAATGGTTCATCATAATTTAAAATCCAACCAGCCCAGTTACTAAATGAATTATTATCCTGGATATTTATAGTTCCTTCAATATGCTCATTTGCAAAAGAGAGCTTATCTCTTGTATCAATAATTTTATAACTATTATTAAGAGCATTTTTGAATTGTTCAATTGAAAGTTTTGTTGGAAGAGCAATTTTATTAATTATGTTTGGTCCAATTTTATTCAGCTTCTTCATCATAGAAAAATACTTTGGCGGTTCAGGTTGTCCCTCAAGCAATCTTCGAACAAACTCATCTTTATCATCAATATTCAATGCCCAGTTTACAATTTTCTCATAACCAACTGTTGAACCTGGAACAGCACCAAGAGATTTTCCGCAAGCTGAACCTGCACCATGTCCTGGCCAAACTTGTAAATAATCTGGCAGAGATTTAAATCGGTTTAATGATTCAAACATTTGCCTTGCGCCAAGTTCCATAGTTCCTTTTACACCTGCTGCTTTCTCAAGAAGATCAGGTCTTCCGACATCGCCAACAAAAACAAAATCTCCTGTAAAAATCATTACCGGTTTATCTGAGTTTTGTGTATCGGTTAAAAAAAAGGAAATATGTTCTGGCGTATGCCCTGGTGTATGAAGAACTTCAATCTTTAAAATGCCGATTTTAATTATGCTTTCGTCCCTCAATCCAATATGGGGATATTGATACTGCCAATTATTTCCGCCTTCATCTGAAAGATAAATGTCTGCACCTGTTGCTGCTGCAAGCTCTTTGGATCCACTTAAAAAATCAGCATGTATATGAGTCTCTGCAATATGAGTGATTTTGAATCTTTGCCTTTTAGCGATTTGCAGATATGTATCAATATCTCTTTTAGGATCAATAACAATCGCTTCTCTTGTTTTTTGGCAGGCAATGAAGTAACTAGCTTGTGCCAAACCTCTTTCATATACATGTTCGAAATACATTTTCACTCTGATTTAAATCCGTAAACCTGATAATGGAACGCTTGGAATAAAGGTATAAGGTATATGGTATAAGGTATATGGTATAAGGTATAAGATATAAAAGATATAAGGTATATTGTATATGATTTTGTTACGTAGTTAGGAATTAAATTTTATACCTATACCTTTATATCTTATACCCTATACCTAAATCTCAAGTGTTTCCTTCCAATCATTTATTCCTGAACTAAGATTATAAACATTTTTAAAACCTAATCTTTTCATTAATTGTCCTGCGTTATGGCTTCTGCTTCCACTTCTGCAATAAAGATAATAATTTTTTTCTCTATCAAGTTTTTGGATATCATCAGCGAAAGTTGGTTCATAAATATTCATCAACGTAGAATTTGGAATATGTCCATCATTAAATTCACCGGGAGTTCTTACATCAATAAGAACACCATCTAAATCTTCATTTAACTTTCGTGAAAATTCTGATGGCTCAAGATCAATAAGAGAATTTTCAGACATATTTTTCCCTGTTGGTTATAATAATTGTTATGATTCAATATTATGATTTACAAAGAATTTTGGTTTCTTATTTTTATATATAAGTTAAATTGACTTATTAGTCAATAATTTACTTTTGAGTATTTCCATTTTAGAAGAGTGATACTTATATTTTAATCACATAATAAAGAAACTAAGGAAATTTTAATGCCGGATAAATATGAAATTGCTCTACTTGGAGGTGGACCGGGCGGGTATGTAACTGCAATACGAGCTGCTCAGCTTGGCTTCAAAACAGTGGTAATAGACTATCGTCCTCTTGGCGGAATTTGCCTTAATTGGGGTTGTATTCCCACAAAATCCCTTCTTAAAAATGTTGAAATCTATGATACAATCAAGAATCATGCTGATGATTTTGGAATTAAATATGAAAATTTAAGCTATGATTTCAAAAGAATAATTAAAAGAAGCAGAGATATTTCTGATAAGATTACCAAAAACGTTGAGTTGCTTATAAAGAAGAATAAGATAGATCGGATAAAAGGTTTTGGTAAGCTTATTTCAAAGAATGAAATAAAAATTTACGATGAAAATAAAAAAGAGATTAGCAGCATTAAATCCGACAAAATAATAATTGCAACTGGTGCAAGACCAAGAACTATTGATGCAATTCCTGTTGATAAAAAAAATATAATTACATATTTCGAAGCTTTAAGCCAGGAAGATCAGCCTAAAGAATTAATTGTGATTGGTGCTGGTGCAATTGGAGTAGAGTTTGCTTACTTTTTTCATGTTCTTGGAACAAAAGTAACAATAGTCGAGATGCTTGATGAGATTCTTCCGATTGAAGATAAGGAAGTTTCCCAAACACTTTCAAAAAATTTTAAGAAACGCGGAATAGAAATATTTACGAAAGCCACAGTTGAAAAAGCAGAAGTTAAAGGAAATAAAGTTAAGGTTACTATAAATGTAAATGGTGAGAGAAAAGAACTTTCTGCAGATAGAGTTTTAAATGCAATAGGTGTTGTTGGAAATGTTGAAGGATTTGGTTTGGAAGGTTTAGGTATAGAAACTTTTAAGAATTCCATTAAAGTGAATAAATCCACTTATGAAACTAATTTAAAAGGAATATATGCAATTGGTGACGTAATCGGTCCGCCCTGGCTTGCTCATGTCGCTTCGGCAGAAGGTATTCATTGTGTTGAGAAGATAAAAGGAATAAATGTTCCCGATATTAATTATAGCAATATTCCTGGCTGCACTTATTGCCAGCCTCAAGTTGCAAGTATAGGATTAACTGAGACAAAGGCAAAAGAAGAAGGATATGAACTAAAGATTGGTAAGTTCCCTTTTATTGCAAGTGGCAAAGCTTTTGCTATTGGTGAGAGAGAGGGATTTGTTAAGCTTATTTTTGATGCAAAGTATGATGAGCTTTTAGGCGCACATATAATCGGAAGTGAAGCTACAGAGATGATAGCCGAACTTGGAATTGCCAAATCTCTTGAGGCAACTGGACATTCGATTTTCAAAACTGTTCATGCTCATCCAACTTTATCGGAATCTGTTATGGAAGCAGCAGCAGCAGCTTATGGAGAAGTGATACATATTTAATGGAAGATGTTTGATGCCGTGCCTGCCGGCAGGCAGGGAATATGGAAGATGGAAATTGTTAAATAGGAAAATGGAGAAATGCGTTTAAGTTCTGAAGAAAAAGAAATATTAAAAAGAACCCTTAAAAAACTTGATGATAAAGCAGAAATTTATCTTTTTGGTTCGAGAGTGAACGATAAAGAAAGAGGGGGAGATATAGATCTATTGATCATTTCACAAAAACTTAATAAAAAATTAGTTAGACTATTAAGACATAAATTTTTTGAAAAATTTGGTGAACAAAAAATTGATATTGTAATTGATAATGGTGAATTAAAAGACCCATTTGTGAAAAAAATCTATCAAGAAGCAATCTCTTTATGAGTAATCCTATCTTACAAAAAAATATTGAAGCTCTTGAAAAACAATTAGGTTGGCTTGAAAGATCATTTAAAATTTGTGTTGCCGAGGCTATTAATGGTGATTATACTAAAGATGACTTCGATAATTTTGAAACACTTGCCGGAAGATTTTCTAGAAGTATTGATTTTTTAGTTAGAAAAGTTTTCCGTTCTTTGGATGACATTGAGTTTGAAAGTCAGGGAACTTTGATAGATACAGTTAACAGTGCTCACAAGAGAAGTTTATTCAAAAATATTGAAGATATAAATAGAATAAGAGATTTAAGAAATGAAATCGTACACGAATATCTTGACGAAAGTTTAAGAGAGAGTTTCACGGAATTATTAGAACTTACACCGAAACTTATTGAAATAATCAAGAATACAATTGAATATTCCAAAAGATATTTGAATAACTAATGACCAATAACCGTTGACAAATGACCAATCGTATTCTAACATATTGCGATTTAAGTTTGATTGATTATAAGGAAGCATGGGATTTGCAAAAAACTGTTTTCAATCAAAGAATGAATGGAGATGTTTTCGATACACTTTTTCTTCTTGAGCATCCTCATACTTATACTCTTGGGAAAGTTGCACATAAAAATAATCTTGTCGGAAGTGAAGACTTTTTGAAAAAAAATAATATTTCAGTTTTTGATATTGACAGGGGAGGAGATATTACTTATCACGGTCCGGGACAGATTGTTGGTTATCCAATTATAAATCTTGAAGACTGGAAAAAAGATACTCACAAATATTTACGTGCGCTTGAAGAAGTGATAATGGAAACCTGTACGGAATATGGATTAAACCCTCATCGTGATTCCAAATACACCGGTGTTTGGATCGGTGAAAAAAAAATTGCTGCAATTGGAATCAAAGTTAGCAGATGGGTAACAATGCATGGTTTTGCATTCAATATTAATACTGATCTGAATATGTTTAAAGGCATAGTACCTTGTGGTATAAATGATAAAGATGTAACTTCATTAAAAAATGAATTGGGTAGAGAAATATTTATAGATGAAGTAAAAAATTCTTTGCTTAAAAATTTTAAAGAAGTTTTTGATTACAACGAAATAATTTTTACCAGTAAAACTGAATTAACAAGTGAGTTAATCATAAGTTAAAAGGAATCGGATGGCAAAAAAACAAAATTCCAAAAGTGAAGTAATGGAAAAAAATAATAAGAGGATATCGTCAAAAGAAGATAATAAGAACGGACAAGAAGGTATCATATCGGGAAAACTCGATAAGAAAAAACTTCTTGAAGTTCTTCGCTTGATGATAAAAGCCAGAACAATTGATAACAAAGCGATGAACCTTTTAAAGCAGGGTAAAACTTTTTTCCATATAGCTGGTTCCGGTCATGAAGCTGTTCAGGCAGCACTTGGTCTTTATTTAAATTCTAAAAAAGATTGGCTATTTCCTTATTACCGGGATCTTGCATTAGTTCTTTCAGCAGGATTAACCACAAAAGAATTTTTTCTTCAATGTCTTGCCAAAGCAGATGATCCTGCAAGTGGTGCCAGACAGCTTCCCGAACATTGGGGGCACTCAGATTTTAATTTGCCGTCACAATCAAGTCCTACGGGAACACAGTTTCTACACGCAGTTGGTGCAGCGTTAGCTTCAAAAAAAACAGGTAATGATTATATCTCTTATGTAAGCAGTGGTGAAGGAACTACAAGCGAAGGTGAATTTCACGAAGCAATAAATTGGGCAAGCCGTGAAAAGCTTCCTGTTCTTTTCGTTATTGAGAATAATAAATATGCAATCTCTGTTCATGTAAAACATCAGAGTGGTGGAAAAGGTCATTCAATTGCAGAAATGGTGAGCGGCTATTTTAACCTTTACAGGGCAAGAATTGATGGTACTGAATTCTTTGAGAGTTATGAAGAAATTGGAAAAGCTATTGATCATATAAAAAAGGGAAATGGACCTGCTTTAATAGAAGCTGATGTTGTAAGATTACAATCTCATTCCTCTTCTGATGATCAGAAAAAATATAGAGATGTAAAAGAATTAAGTGAGGATCAGAAGAAATGCCCGATACAAAAACTTTCTAAAAGAATTATTGATGAATATGATATTACAAAAGAAGAGATAGATCAGCTATGGAAAGAAGCCGCTAATGAAGTAAATGCCGCTGCAGATGAAGCTGCAAAGATGCCTGACCCGGATCCTAACGAAGCTCATCGTTATGTTTTTGATGAGAGTGGTTTTAAAGAAACTCTTGATTATGAAAAGGGTGAACCTTCCGGACAGAAAATTGTAATGGTTGATGCCATAAATCATGCTCTTCATGAAGAAGCTGAATTTAATGATAAGATTTATATGTTTGGACAGGATATAGCTGATGGAAAGGGAGGTGTATTTACTGCTACAAAAGGTCTTTCAAATAATTTTGGCAGGGATAGAATTTTTAATTCACCTTTAGCAGAAGCAAGTATTATTGGTGTTGCTACGGGTATGGCTTTAACAGGTTTAAAGCCTGTTGTTGAAATTCAATTTGGAGATTATATCTGGCCTGGATTTATGCAGATTAAAGATGAGCTTACAACCATTCGTTATCGTTCAAATAATACCTGGTCTGCACCTATGGTTATAAGAGCTGCAGTTGGTGGTTATATTCATGGAGGTCTTTACCATAGCCAGAATATAGAAGCTATTTTTGCCCACGTTCCCGGGATTTATATTGCCTATCCATCTAACGCCGCTGATGCAAAAGGTTTATTAAAAACTGCGTGCAGGATAAATGATCCTGTTTTGTTTTGTGAACATAAAGGCTTGTACAGGCAAAGCTCTGCGCAGTCCCCTGAACCAGATAAAGATTATCTTCTGCCATTTGGAAAAGCAAAAATTGTAAAAGAAGGAAATGATCTTACGGTTATTTCTTATGGAGTTTCTTTGTGGGATTCTCTTCTCGCTGCTAAGAAACTTGAAGATGAAGGTTACTCTGTTGAAGTGATTGATATAAGAACAATTATTCCGCTTGATAAAGAAACAATTTTTAATTCTGTAAAGAAAACAGGAAAGGCAATCGTTATTCATGAAGATACATTTACTGCAGGTTTCGGAGCAGAGATAGCTGCATTGATTGCTGACAATTGTTTCCAGAGTCTTGATGGGCCTGTAAAAAGAGTTGGTGCTAAAGATTCACATATACCTTATTCACCAATTCTTGAGAATGCAATTTTGCCAGGCAGAAATCAGATTTATGATGAAATAAAAGGTTTACTTGAATATTAGAAACAAAAGAAATTCAGGAGTTTTATAATGGAAATAATCATGCCCAAAATGGGTGAAAGTGTTAGTGAAGGAACAATCATTAAATGGCATAAGAAAGCTGGTGATAAGGTAAAACGCGATGAAATTATTTTTGAGATAAGCACCGATAAAGTTGATACCGAAATTCCTTCACCTGCTGATGGAGTTTTGCAGGAAATAAGAGTTAATGAAGGTGATACTGTGGAAGTTGGAACTGTGGTTGCAATTATAAATGAAAATGGAGAAGTTTCCGAGAAACCTCAAAAATCAGAAGAGACAGTGAAAGAAGAAATCCGCCAAAGGCGGACTGAAAAAGTTGAAGATAAAAAATCTAAAGAAGAGGAAATAAAAAAACAGGAAAAAGAAGAACCTTCAAAGAAAGAAGAATCTTCAAAAGAAGAAAAACCATCAGGTAAGATTATTGAGATAACCATGCCAAAGATGGGTGAATCTGTTATGGAAGGAACGATAATTAAGTGGCATAAGAAAGTTGGTGATAAAGTAAAAAAGGATGAAACTATTTTTGAGATAAGTACAGATAAAGTTGATACTGAAGTTCCATCTCCCGAAGAAGGAATTCTCTCTGAGATTTTAGTGGCTGAGCAGGAAACTGTAGAAGTTGGAACAATAGTAGCAAAACTTTCTACAGGTGAAGGTGTTCCTATAAAAAAAGAAACGGAAAAAAAAGCTCCCGAAACAAAAGAAGTAAAGAAAGAAGAAGTTAATCAAGAAAAAGAAGCTAAAACTTCTGATGCAATGCATGACGCTTTCTCAAGTACATCTGCCAGAGAAGAAGAAAAATCTTCAAGTGGTTTCCTTTCACCCCTTGTAATGAATATTGCAAAACAAGAGGGAATAGGTTATGATGAGTTGAATAAGATTAAAGGAACAGGCCTGGAAGGAAGAGTGACAAAGAAAGATGTCTTGAATTATCTTGAATCAAGAAAGACTCAACCGAAAGAACCTGAAGCTAAAAAAACAGAAGAAAAGAAAGTACCAACGCCATCTTATAAACCCTCTTATACAAGCGATGAAATTGAGAAGATACCGATGGATAATATCCGCCAGAAAATTATGGAGCATATGGTCAGAAGCCGCGATACTTCTGTTCATGTTGCTGCAATGCTTGAAGCTGATATGACAAGGATTCACAATTTTATTCAGAAACACAGAGACGAATATTATAACAGAGATGGTGTTAAGCTAACATATATGGCTTTCATTGCACAGGCTTGTGTTAAAGCTTTAAGAGAATATTCTCTTGTTAATGCCACAATTGAAGGTAATACAATAATCAGAAAGAAATTTATTAATCTAGGTATTGCTGTGGCGATTGAACCAACAGGATTAATAGTTCCTAATATCAAAGCAGCGGATCAAAAGAATTTAGTTGGGCTTGCTCAGGCAGTAAATGATCTTGCATTCAGATCGAGAAATAAAAAACTTACGCCCGATGATATTACTGGCGGAACATTTACAATTACAAATTATGGAGTGTTTGGAACAATATTGGGAACACCAATAATTAATCAACCCGAAGTTGCAATACTTGGTGTTGGTACTGTTGTTAAAAAGCCTGTCGTTATTGAAGTTGATGGAACAGATACGATTGCAATAAGGTATATAGTGACTCTTACTCTTTCACATGATCACAGGCTTGTTGATGGAATGCTTGGAGGACGTTTCCTTAAATTCCTTAAGGATACTCTTGAGAATTTTGATGAAAGTATGATTTAATCGTGTGCAGATTTACTTTAACAGAGATTGCTGAGGAGCGGTGACAGATCAGGCTTCGGTTATTATCTCGGTTTACAACAGGATTGATTATTTAAAAATGGTTCTTGCAGGGTTTGAAAGGCAATCATTTAAAAATTTTGAAATAATAGTTGCTGATGATGGCTCTGATAAAAATGTTGTTGAAGAAATCAGAAGTTTTTCCGGAAAATTTTTCTTCCCGGTAATTCATCTCTGGCAGGAAGATAAGGGATTCAGGAAAAACAGGATTCTTAATAAGGCAATAGTATCGGCTTCATCAGAATATTTAATTTTTATAGATGGTGATAGTATTCCGCATTGTGAGTTTGTCAGAGAACATCTTAATTATAAAAGAGAGTATACTTGCAATACAGGAAGAAGAGTTAATCTTTCTGAGAAGATCACTAAACAACTTACACCAGAGAAAGTTCGTGAAGGATACCTGGAGAAAAATTTTATGTTGATTGGTGATGGAATATTTGGAAAATCTTATGATGTTGAAAAAGGTTTTTATTTCAGGAATAATTTCCTGAGAAAATTTTTTAATAAAAAGAAGAGAGGATTGCTGGGTTGTAATTTTTCAATCCATAAAGATGATATGTTAAAAATAAATGGTTTTGATGAAAGATATGAAACTCCATCAATCGGTGAGGATTCCGATGTGCAATACCGGCTTGAGCTATCCGGAATTAAAATAAAATCTATCAATAACATTGCAGTACAATATCATCTTTATCACAAAAGACAGGAACGTTTGCAGGTAAACCTTGATCTTTTTAAAGATGTGAAAAAAAACGGTATCGCATTTACACCGTTTGGTATATCACGGCAAGTTATTTAATCCTTATTTTGTAATATCGTTTACGGAATTAATTTATTAAGTGTTTGAAGAGAATAAATATTAAGGTAATTAAAATAGATTTTTATGGCTGTTATAAATCATTATCAAAGAATCTTTAAAGAAGAAAAAGAAAAAAGTAATATTGATTTAGGCAAAAGACCTGCCTGGCTTAAAGTTAAATTACCCTCAGGTGATAACTATACAGAGGTTCGTAATTTAATGAGAAGGCAAAAGCTTCATACAGTTTGTGAAGAAGCCAAATGCCCGAATATTGCTGAATGCTGGAATGCAAGAAGTGCAACGTTCATGATACTTGGTGATACCTGTACAAGAAGCTGTGGATTCTGCAATATAAAAGTTGGTATTCCTAACGAATTGGATCTCAATGAACCAAGAAGAGTTGCTGATTCTGTTAAAGAACTTAACCTAAGACATGTTGTAATAACCTCTGTTAACCGCGATGAGCTTAAAGATGGAGGTGCATCAATTTTTAGTAAATGTGTTAGGTTGATTAATGAAGAAATGCATGATACTACAGTTGAAATTCTTATTCCTGATTTCAGGGGAGTTGAAGAAGCATTTGAGATAATTATGAAAAACCCGCCCGATATTCTTAACCATAACCTTGAAACAGTACCAAGGCTATATAAAGTTGTAAGACCGCAAGCTAAGTATGAACGAAGCCTTTCTTTAATAAAATGGTTTAAAGAAAGAGGATTAAAAACCAAAAGCGGTATTATGGTTGGCATTGGTGAAGAGCCTGATGAAGTTTTATTACTTATGGATGACCTTGCTGCTCATGGATGCGATATTCTTACTATTGGGCAATATCTTCAGCCTACGAAAAATCATTTACCTGTTGATAGATATGTTATTCTTGAAGAATTTAATATGTATAAAGAAGAAGGATTAAAAAAAGGGTTCCGAATAGTTGAATCATCTCCACTGGTAAGAAGTTCTTATCATGCCGATAGACACGCAAGGGCTATTTTTTAAGGGAATACCTCCGGCGTTTATAAAACATCTGAGGTTTGCCAGTAGCTAAAAAATTCATATTTGTCCAAAACAAATTTCTCACCAGAAGAATAAATGATTTACTACATTCATGGCAATAAGCTAAATAAGGTTTTGGGATTATGAGGAAAGTTATTGTTACTAAGGTTTCAGAAAGATAGGTACGGACTATTGTTATAATTTATTTAACACTTAAATTCAAGAACCTTAGTAACAAATAGTAATAAAAAAGTTTTCAACCTTATTAGCTTATTTCAAAGCATGTAAGAGGAATTGAATTCAGATCAAATAAAATTTTTCCCAAAACAGATTAAATGTGAACCTTTTAATTTTATTTTGGACAATAGTAAAAAATTTTCTAAAACTTAACAGTTTGGTTATTTTTTCACAGGATAATTATTCTTATTTTCCCATCGTTAATCCTGAGTGGTTGCAGGTTTAAAATACAATATTAAATTTAGTTTTAATGAGAAAACATTTACTGCTATTCTTAATTTCATTACTATTTCTTGCCTTTACATCAAACCCCGATGATGAAAAAAGATTCAGGAAAATTCTTGATGATGACAACTCAAAGTTTACAAATATTGGTAACATTGGACTTACTGTAACCAACTTTGGCACTTATGGACACGGCTTCACATTATGGCCCGATCAGCCAAGCTGTGAATATCCGCTTGGAAGCGGCATTGAGCATGTTTTTGATGGCGGATTATGGGTTGGTGGATTTTTAAGTAATGATGAACAAGGTAATGGAAGAACCGGACCGTATGTAACAACCGGTGCAGTTGATGCATCTTCTGTTTCTGCACGCGGGGGAGGATTTGAATACACAAACTCTCCCGGAGAGAATGTTGTTGAAAGATCTTCTCTTCTGGATTCCAGATTCTATGAACCTTCTGCTATTTCTCACCAGGATTTGGTTATGGATTTTGTTGATACCAACAGAACTCTCTCAAACGGAGAACCGATAGAAAATCATTCCCCTCTTGGCGTTGCTGTCAGACAGGAATGTTATGCCTGGAATTTTCCTTTCGCAAATTTCTTTGTAATAATGAATTACTGGATTAAAAATGTAAGCAATAAATATATTGATAGTGCTTATGTAGGTCTATGGACAGATGCGGTTGTTCGAAATACAAGAATAACAGGAAGACCAACCGGAAGTGCTTTTTACAATAAAGGCGGTGATGGCTATAAAGATTCAATGAGAATTGCTTATGAATTTGATGCAGCCGGAGATATTGGATTTACAGACAGCTACATCGGTGTTCAGTTTTTAGGTTCAACACCTTCTCTTGATAGTTTATTTATTGTCCCTAATGATACTCTTCCATCTGTAAATTTTGTTTCATGGCAGTTCAGAAATACTGATGATCCAAACTTCTTTGCACCACAGGATGATCTGCAGAGATATAGAAAATTGCAGGGTTATTTTGGAGGTTCAAACAGAATTGAAAATATTAATCCAAACACTCTAAAAGCTCCTTCAAACAGATCAATATTAATTTCTGCCGGAGATTTTGATTCCATTGCACCGGGTGATTCAATTAATGTTGTATTTGCAATTGTATGTGCAAAGAAATTCGGAAGTGATCTTGCATCATTGGACACTGAAGAGCAAAAGTTTAATCTTTACACAAATGCAGGTTGGGCCTTAAGGGCATATTATGGTGAAGACAGGAACAGGAATGGAATTCTTGATCAGGGAGAAGACCTTGATGGTAATAATCAGATTACAAGATATATTCTTCCATCTCCTCCTTTATTTCCCGTTATTAAAGTAATTCCGGATAATCAGAAAGTAACAATTTACTGGGATAAGCGTGCGGAAAATTCTATTGATCCTATTTCAGGTAAAATGGATTTTGAAGGATACAAACTTTATAGAACCCAATCTGGTTCTGATTTAACACAATCACAGGATATTCTTTCTTCATTGGTTCTTCTTGGAGAATTCGACAGCACAGGAAATTCTGTCGGCTTTAATTCGGGATTTTCTTATGTAACACTTGATGAACCTGTCACTTTCCCAAATGATGCAACTCAATATTATTACAAATTTGAAATTGATAACTTGTTAAATGGCTGGCAGTATTTATTTGCAGTAACAGCTTTTGATGAAGGAGATCCTGAAAGTAATCTTGAAAGTCTTGAATCAGGTCCGCTTGCAAGTCTTCAAAGAATTTTACCTGGTACACCTGCAAATGAAGATGCGAATGTTGAAATAGGAGTTTATCCAAATCCGTATTATGGAAATGCAATCTGGGATGGGAGCTCTGAAAGATTAAGAAAAATATATTTCTTTAACCTTCCCTCAGAATGTGAAATAACCGTTTATACTCTTGCAGGTGATATAGTAAAAAGAATTGAGCATAACCAGCAGAGCAATGGCTCAGATATACAATGGTTTCAAAATTTTGCCAGCGACGGAAAACAAAAGTTTGCCGGCGGTGAGCATGCCTGGGATCTTATAACTGATAATGATCAGGCAATTGCAACGGGTTTATATCTTTTTACAGTTAAGAATAACAGAAATGGAAATATTAAAACAGGAAAATTTTTAATAATTAAATAAAGGAGGACATAATGAACATAAATAAAATTTTACTTCTTATAGTTGTAATTGCAGGAATTTCTCTTGCGCAACCTTATCCATTAGTTACAATTCAGGATATTCAAATGGTACCTGATTCACTAATAGGTACTGATCCACCATCACCATTGAATGGAGATACAGTCCGGGTTAGGGGTTTGGCTTTGGTTCGTCCTGTTATAGATCCCGATACAGCCCGCCGTGTAATAATTTCTGCAGGTGCAAGGTGGGCAATTTATGTGCAGGATCCTGATGGAAATCTTTGGGGAGGAATAAATGTTATACAACACGATACTGTAGGACCAGCGCAAGGTACTTTTTTTGATTTAGTTGATACTGCTCAGATTGTTGAGTTTACCGGGAAGGTTGCTGAATTCAATACTTCTACTCAGTTTGAATTAATTACATCACCCCAGCCTATTCCGGTTGATATTGTAGGTTCACAGCCTCAGCGTCCCGAACCAATTGAACTTGAATTATCAGATTTATTTACTTCAGGAGGCGGATATAATTTTGACGCAGAAAAGTATGAAGGAATGTATGTTATTTTTAGAAATGTGGTGACGTCAGACAGAGTTACTACCGGAGGAGGCGGCGGTAATTTTAGAATAAATGATGAACAGGGTCATTTTGCGTTTATTTATAATCAGTCAAGATATTTTAAGACTGGCGCAGCCGGGGAAATACCCGGATATCAGCCGCCGCTGGATGGTTCATTCTTATCTTTCCTGAGAGGAGTTGTAACTACAAGAACCGATGGATATTATATAGTCCCAATGTATCCGGGAGATATCGGGCCGGTTTTAACTTCACCACCCATTTCATCTGGTATAAGAAGAGACCCTGTTTTAGTTGGGCCAAATCAGGATGTGACAATTACAGCAAAAATAATTGATCTTGATGGAACAGTTGATGATGCTAAAATATTTTATAGTGTTAATGGCGGAGCTCGTGATTCTGTAGATATGACCACCACCGATTCTATTTATACAGGAACAATTCCCGGTGTTCCTGATTCTGCTTTAGTTGATTTTTATATTAAGTCAACTGATAATCAGGGGAACCAATCTACTAATCCTTCAGATACAGTTAGATCAAATTATTTTTATTTAGTGCTTAACAGATCATTAACTATAAAGGATGTTCAATACTCTCCTTTCGGCGGTGGGTTTAGTGGTTATCACAATTACAGAATAACTTTAACTGGTGTGGTTACTGCTGATACTGCAGGTTCTTCAAACAGAACAGGCAGTGTAGCTAACAGAATTATTATGCAGGATGGTGAAGGTCACTGGAGTGGTATTTGGTTAAGCTCATTGTTTAATTCTTCAGGTACGGATGTTTATCAGCTTACCTTAGGAGATAATGTAACCGTAAGCGGTCTGATCGCTGAAGACTTCAATGTTACAAGAATTGATAGCATAACAGCAATAACAATAAATTCTCAGGGCAATCCTGTACCTCAGTCACAAACTCTGCAAACAGGAACAATCGGTACAACTTCAAACGGAACTGTAAATGCCGAACAATGGGAATCAGTCCTGGTTTCATTTGAAGATATTATGATTACAGATAAAAATGCTGATGGTCCTCCAAATAATTTCGGAGAATTTTTAGTTAGTGATGGTTCAGGTAATGTCCGTGTAGAATTACAAGATGGAAATCATTTTTACCATAATGCGTTTGATGGTTTCAATAATATTCCGGGTGCTGTAGAAATTGAGGATAGTGCTACAATTAATAAATTGACAGGCTATTTATATTTCTCATTCAGTTTTTATAAGCTCGTTCCAAGGTATAATTCTGATTTTGAAGGATATCAGGGACCTCTTTCAGTTAAAACTGAACCCGGTATTCCCGTGGAATATAATTTAAGCCAGAATTACCCAAATCCGTTTAATCCATCTACTACTATTTTATATTCTATTCCAAGATCCGGTAATGTTATTATGAAAATATATAACGTACTTGGACAGGAAGTTCAAACTCTTGTAGATCAATTCCAGCCAGCAGGAAATTATAAAGTTTCTTTTGATGCTGGTTCACTTACATCAGGAATTTATTTTTACAGCATCAGATATGATAACTTTGTTCAGGTTAAAAAGATGATTCTTGTAAAATAAGAAGTTGCCCGCTATTTAAAAGCCCTCTCCTTTATAGAGGTTGTGTGAAAATTCTAAATATGCCGGTAGCCGCAACCTTCAGGTTGCGAAATAAAACAGTTATCGCCCCGCCTATAGCGGGGCGGCTACCACCAATATTTTTATTTTAACACAACCTCCTTTATAAGGAGAGGGTTGGGTGAGGTAATGATTGATATACATTTGAAATGAAAGAATGAAAAAATTTTCAATAATAATAATATCCTTTTTATCTTTTAATTTGATCTCTTGTTATGATGCAATAACAGATAATCCTTTACCAAATCAGCCGCCTGAAACGGGGTTGTCACTTTTTCCTGATAGTTCATTAGGCGGACAACCCAGCAGGTTAAGAGTTTCATGGTGGGGAGATGATCCTGATGGATTAGTGATAGGATATTATTTTTCCTGGGATGGAACCAACTGGACTTTTACTCCATCGAACGATAGTCTTTTTGCATTGGAAATAGGTGTTGTTGATACCATTTATACATTCAGTATTTCCGCTGTTGATCAAAATGGTAACGGCATATACGATAATCAAATCATCCGGAACAATATTAATTTCGGACCTGAGCCTTTTATTGATTCTAATCAGAATGGAATATATGATAATAACGAACCCTTTTATGATATTGGTTTAATTGATCCGACTCCTGCAGAATTGAACTTTCCCATTAAAAATTCAGCGCCGGTAATTGCCTGGAATACTTTATCCTTCCTGCCCGATACTTCCTTCCCTGCAATGAGCTTTGGATGGGATGTTGAAGACATAGATGGGAATGAAACAATACAGCAGATAAATATTGCGTTAAATGATACAAACAATTTTATTTCAATTAATGGAAGCATAAGAATAATTACAATCAGAACTAATGAGTTTACATCAGCTAATCCATTAATGGAAGTATTAATCGAAGGTAATCCTAATAATATTGCACCTGTTAAGCTTCCGGGTTTGAGATTTAATGACAATAATATTTTTTATGTGCAGGCAGTTGATTTTTCAGGAGCAAAATCACCTTTCATCAATTTACCCGGTGAAAATGAATCCTGGTATGTAAAGAAACCTAAAGGAGAGCTGGTTATAATTGACGATTATACTTCAGTGGATAATGCTGAAGAATTCTATTTTAAAATGATGGACAGTCTTGGATTAGCAAACAGGTATGATGTTTATGATATTAATACACAAGAACCGCCGTATCTGAATATAACTTTCCTCGAAACCATAAAACTATTTAAATACTCGTTATGGTATTCTGATAATAATCCTTCACTTGATCTTGCAGTTGCATCGGTACAAAAATATTTAGATGCAGGAAATAAAATTTTATTTACAATTCAATTTCCACAAATTGTTGATCTGGAAAGCATAAAAGGATTTCTTCCTATAATTTCAGACAGCAGTGATTCAAGATCCTCTTTAACATCGGGAGTAGTAATTTCCGCTGATATAACACAACCAGCTTATCCTGAACTACAAACAACTTCATCTCTTTTCAGAGTAAGAACCTTTTATCTTGACCAGGTTAGTGTTATCCCGATTTATTATTTTCCCAATGAAGAATTAAAAGGGTACATTGGATTTCTGAACAGCGTAAGCTTAAAGAATTTATTTTTCATCGGACTTCCGCTGCACAAGGTAAATGGCGGAAATTCAAATGTAAAATCTCTATTGGAAAAAGTTTTATTCCAGGATTTTGGTTTAGTACCATGAAAATATTATTCTGTTTTTTTCTGATATTAATTCCCATTTCCTATGCACAGGAAAGGGGAAATCTTTCCGGTAAGGTTACCGATGCTTCAACCGGCGAATCTCTGCCTGGAGTAAATATTATTCTGAAAGGAACTTATTATGGTGCAGCAACAAATCTTAATGGAGAATTCAGAATAAATAATATTTCCACCGGAGGATATACTGTTGAGATTTCTTTTATTGGTTATAAGACAGTTCAATTTACAGGATTTGCGATAGAATCTAACAAGACTAAGCAGCTTGATGTAAAGCTTGAAGAATCTGTTTTAACACTGGGACAGGATGTTGTAGTTATTGGTGATAAACCTTTGCTCGATGTTGAAGAAACTCAAAGCAAGCATACAATAGGTAAAGATGAAATTGAAGTTGCTCTTGTTGAGAGTGTTGGTGATGTTGTTGTTCAGCAGGCAGGTGTTGTTAAATCAGATAATGCAATACATATAAGAGGCGGCAGAGCCTACGAAAATGCTTTTCTTCTTGATGGCGTTTCTGTTCAGGATCCACTTGCCGGAACAGGTTTCGGGCTTCAGCTTAGTGCAAATTCAATCGAAGAAGTTGAAGTTATTACCGGCGGTTTTAATGCTGAATTTGGGCAGGCAACTTCAGGAGTTGTAAATGTTAAAACTCGTGAAGGAGGCGAAAAATACAGCGGGTATATATCTTATAAGAGAGATAATTTCGGAAGCAGATCTTCTTATTATGTCTTCAATACTGATATTCTTGAGGCAAACTTTAGTGGTTCTGAACCTATAACTTCATTTCTCTTCCCAGCAATCGGAATTCAGCTTCCCGGTGATCTTACTTTCTTTGGAAGCTTTTATGTAGGAATCACTGATGGTTTGACACAAGGTTATTATAAATCAACTGCAGCTCAGCTTTTTTCTTCTACATTCGGAGGAAGCCGTTTCGCACCTCGCGCTGAAAATAACTGGTTCTGGCTTGGAAAATTATCATACAAATATTCACCAACTTTAAAATTTGTTTATTCGTATAATCAATCTCTAAACATCAATCAAAATTCACAGTCGCTTCAGTCCAATCTTGAATACGTTGCACCAAGCCCCGGTTATCAATATGAGTTTCAGAACATTCTGGATGAGGCGAATACCTTTACTCACAACAGTAAATACAACTCATTCGCAGTAACTCATACTCTTAATTCATCAACATTTTATGAATTGAAGTTAAATCATTTCTATACAAACCTGAGAGCAGATGCAAATGGAAAAGACTGGTATGAATATCTTGAACCAAAGGATATAACAAACTTCCCGATTGAATATTACAATCAAACCAGGGACACGGTTGGTGTAATTCCGGGTGATGGTTTTTGGGATGTTGGAAATCCGTTTACCTGGCGCGATCATTATCTTGAGGAATTTTCAATCAGAGGTGATATAACAAGTTTCTTTGATGAAAAAAATAAATTTAAAGCCGGATTTAATATTCAGCTTCAGGAGATGCAGGTAATTGATATTTATAAACCGTGGGTAGGTGAGCTTGGACTTAACAATGATATTTATAAAGTCTATCCTGCGTTAGGTTCTTTTTACGCTCAGGATAATATAAACTTCAGCGGAATGATTTTGAATTTTGGCTTGCGTATGGATTATTGGTTCCCCGGAAATTATGTAGATGATGCGGTTGAAAATCCGGATGTTGTAACTATCCCTGATGAAGTCAGAGAAGATTATAAAGAAGATACTTTCGGTTGGTTTGGAGATAGAAGATGGAAAGCTCGTTTAAGCCCGAGATTAGGAATATCACATCCTGTTTCAGATAATCAAATTCTTTTCTTTTCCTACGGACATTTTAGTAAATGGCCAAAGCCTCAGTTTGTTTATGCAAAGCTTGATCCTTTAAATGCTCAATCTTCTTTCCAGAGATTTGGAAATCCTAATCTTAATCCTGAAACAACCGTTGCTTATGAACTTGGTCTTAAAACTCAATTTTCAAATGATGATGTTTTAACCGTTACTGCTTATTATAAAGATATATTTGATTATGTAAGCACTCGAACAGCAATTATCACCTCCGCTCGTTTTGCAACGCAGAATTTTATTACTTATGTAAATTCAGATTATGCGCGTTCAAGAGGGATTGAATTTGAATATAAAAAGAGAATGGGAAAATGGTTCAGCGGTTCAGCAATGTTTTCTTATGCAATAACAACCGGCAGAAGCTCATCTGCAGATGAAGGTGTACTGGTGCTGAGAGGAGATCTTAATGAATCTGTTAAAGAAGAATTTGTTGTATGGGATAGGCCAATTACTTCTTCTATAACAACAAACTTCTATGTTGAAAAAGGAGCTCCTCTTTTTGGATTCGGTGAAGGAATTCTGGATGATTATAATTTTTATATAAGATTTTTCTACCAGTCTGGTAAAAGATATACAGCAGCACTTTTTACAGGAAGTTATGATTCACAGGGAAGACCTGAATATGAGTTTGATATTAATAACAGGTATAGCGAAATAGGGGATAACTGGTTCTGGGCCGATCTCAACTTTGAAAAGTATTTCAATTTTTATGGTTTAAGATTCTCCCTCTTTATGGAAGTAAATAATCTTCTGGATACAAAAAATTCTGCAATAATTAATCCTGTTACTGGCAAAGCTTATGAATTTGGTGATGATGTGCCAAGCAGTTGGAATGATTCAAGATATCCTGACTTACAGGCACCGATAAGTTCATATCCTTTTAACCCTGCAAGATATTTAACAAAGAGGAATGTTAAAGTGGGAGTAAGTTTAAGATTTTGAACCCCACCCGTCCTCCCCTTTAGTAAAGGGGAGGGGAGAAGGGGTTTTATAAAAGTGATAAATAGAATTAAATGAAAAAGTACTACATAATTATATTAACATTATTTTTATTTGTGGATGCAAGAGCTCAACTCTTTCCTGTTTTGGGCGAGCAGAGAGTTGGAATATCTACTGCACAGTTCCTTAAAATAGGAGTCGGTGGAAGAGCTTCTGCTTTGGGAGATGCCTTTGTAGCTCTTGCAAATGATGCTTCAGCACTTTACTGGAATCCTGCTGGACTTGTTCAGTTTGAAAAGACACAGGTTTTCTTCTCACATAACGAATGGGTTGCAGATATTGATCATGATTTTTTTGGAGCTGTTTATCATCTCGATGGATCAAATGCCTTGGGTATTGCAGTCACTTCTTTAAATATGCAGGATATGCCCGTTACAACAGAGTTCGCACCCTCCGGAACAGGAGAATATTTTGGATTCAGTGATATTGGAATAGCAGTAAGCTATGCCAGGAAGATGACAGATCAATTTAGCTTTGGTGGAACAGTAAGATATATTGAAGAAACTCTGGATAAGCTTAAGATGCGTGGAGTAATGATTGATCTCGGAACATATTACTGGACAGGTTTAGGTACAACAAGATTTGCAGTTGTTGTTTCAAATTTTGGTAACCAGCTTGCACCTGATGGAGAGGTTGTATTGATTGGAAGAAGAGAAAAATCGGACTGGCAGTCTTTTTCTCCGCCAACAATTTTCAGGATAGGTTTTGCATTTGAGCCTTACGAAACACCAGAACATAAAGTTACAACATCAATACAGTTGAATCATCCGAATGATAACAGCGAAAATGTTGTTACAGGAGTTGAATATAATTGGCGGAATATTGTTTTTATCAGAGGTGGTTACAAGTTTAATGTTGATGAACAAAATTATTCAGTTGGTGCGGGTTTTAATGTTCCCATAAGCATTGCAGATTTCACTCTTGATTATGCATTCTCAAATTTTGAAAGACTCGGTTCATCTCACAGATTTTCTTTGGTACTTGGTTTATGAAAAAAATATTTAAACTATTTCAGGTTGATAATCTAAAATTAAAAACCGTTAAAACGGTTAAAGATTTCAATGTTTTATCAATTAGCCCACGACTTAAGAGCCTGTGTGAGAATAAGAATATTGATGGTAGCCGCAGGCTTCAGCCTGCGATAACAGCTTTATTTCGCAACCTGAAGGTTGCGACTACCGATATATTTAGAATTTTAACACAGCCTCTTAAGTCGTGGGTTACAATAAAAGAAAAAATATCATATAACCGTTTCAACGGTTTACAAGAACAAGTATTTTACTCACGGATACTAATACTTCTTTTCACCTTAATAATAATCTTTCTTAATAGTTGCACGGATAAATTTGATGTTGGTATATTCGATGATATTGAAGGAGACCCAAATCTCGGAGGTGACACGGTTTATGTTCAGCTTACACCTTCCTGGGAAGGATTTAATAATCCCCAGGATATTTACATCGGAAGAGAACCATTTATTTACATAGCCGATACTGATAACGACAGAATTGTAATGATGAATCTTGATGGACAAATTCTTGGAACGAGAACTATTAAAAAGCCAATAGAATTAGCACAGGATTATCAATTAGATTTAATTGTTTGTGCACAGTTCGATACAGTTATACAGGGCGTAACAAGAACATATAGTGCAGTTTACAGCATTGATCTTGTGGGAGCCAATCATGATATTGAAAATGCCCCGATAACAAGATTACTGCCGCGCGAAACAGATTTGAATTTTCCTTTGAGAGAATATACTGCCGTTACCACTTTTTTTAATAATTCGTTTTTTGTTGCAAGGAAAGGCCCAAGCAATTCAAGTATCTTTGATCCAGACAACTCAATTTTAATTTTTCATCCAAAATCATTTTATAATAATGGAGAAGGTGATACTTTAATTGGGCGGGTTGCTAATATTGATCCTGTAAGCAGCGGTTTATTATCAGCTAACCAGATAAGTTCATTAACAGCTTTTAGCAGTAACGCAGATTTAATAGTTACCTTAACAGGAAATAATAATTTTAAAGCTCAATGGTTTCATTATCAAATCTCAGCAATTGATGAAAGATATGTTAGTCAATTTTCTTCCGGTGAAGGAACGGATTTTTCTGTGCCTAATAAATTTGAAATGCCGGAAGGAAGCTGTCTTGATAATTCCGGAAATATTTTTATAGCTGATGCAGGTAAGGACAGCATTTACAAATTCAATTCCTTCGGAGATGAACTTCAGTCATTCGGCGGCTCAGGATTATTCAGCCAACCTCACGCTGTTACTTTCTTCGATAGAACCCTTTATGTCCTCGATACAGGTAATAACAGGATATTGCGTTTTATCCTTTCAACGGATATACAATAAGGAGTTTAAGTGTAAGTGTAATTTCAAGATTATTTGCTTTAAACTTTCAACTTCTTGAACTTAAACTTGAACTGAGGCATTAGAATAATAGAAGTGAGTTAGTTCATCATTAAATAAAAGTAAGATATTATTATTATGAATAAAATTTCTGTTCTTTTGTTGTTAGTAAGTTCTTTTGTCTATTCACAAGTAGTTCCTATTGCAGATTTAAGAATGAATGATGCTAACGGAGTACCTGTTGATACCGGGCAGGTTTTTACAATTTCAGGAATTGTAACTTGCTCAGATCAGTTTGGCGGTCCAAGTGCTGTACAGGATGAAACTGCCGGCATTTCTATTTTTGGAACAAACTTTACAAACCAGGTTGAACTTGGAGATTCCGTTACTGTAACTTCAGTCTTAACCCATTTCAACGGATTAACTGAATTTGATTTTAGAAGAGCAGGATCGTCTGTTACTATTCATTCAACTACAGAGGTACCTGAATCAACAATTCTTACTATAAATGATATTGCCACACAGCAATGGAATGGTTTTGAAGAATATGAAGGTCTTCTTATCAGAATTAATAATGTTACAATTAATGCTTCAGGTAATTTTGCGAGCGGAACTAATTATAATATCAGTGATGCGACCGGAACTTTAGCTGCCGGCCTTAGAATTGACAATAACGTTTCTACAATTATCGGGACACCTATTCCATCAGGGCAGGTAGATATTATTGGAATTCTTGGTCAGTATAATAATCCTCCAAATACACCTCCTTTTGATGATGGATACCAGGTTCAGCCAAGATTCATTCAGGACATAGTTTACGATGGTGCCCCATTAATTCTCACTCCTGTTTATGCATCAGATATTGATACAAATTCTTTTACAGTTTATTTCAATACTGCAAGGAACGGAAACAGCCAGGTAAAATATGGCTTGACTCCTTCTCTTGAACTTGATTCTGTTGTTATTGATTCTAATACAACAATTCATAAAGTTGAAATTACCGGGCTGCAGCCTTTCACTCTTTATTATTTTAAAGCTTACTCAACAAATGATGTTGGTACAAGCTCAAGCGATCTTTATTCAGTAAGAACTGCTTCAGCAAATCCTTCTCCCGGAACAATCAATGTATATTTTAATTTTTCTGTTGATACAACTGTTGCTATTCCAGGGAACGCTGCAAATGGGAATGTAGATTTTAAATCAAAACTTATAGAGAGAATTAACACGGCAACATACTCTATTGATCTGGCTCTTTACAGCTTTTTTGGTATGCCTGAAGTTGCTGATGCTTTAGTGCTTGCAAAAAACAGGGGAGTAAAAGTCAGGGTAGTATATGATCATAGAGGTGGTGGTGCCCTGCAAAACAGTATGCAAACTGTAGCTAACGCAGGAATTCTGATAAGCCGCAGACCAAATGAGACTTCAACATTTCATGGTATAATGCACAACAAATTTTTCATTTTTGATGCAAGAGACACGATTGAAACTAATGATTGGATCTGGACTGGTTCCTGGAACGTTACTTCATTAGAAGTTGGTTGGAAAAATAATATAGTTGAAATTAATGACCCTACAATAGCATCGGCATATACAATAGAGTTTGAAGAAATGTGGGGAAGCAATACAGATATTCCTAATCCTTCAAATGCTAAGTTTGGTTTTAACAAGATAGACAACACTCCGCATAATTTTAATATTGGCGAAAAAGATATACAGCTTTATTTCTCACCTTCCGATGGGACAACAAATAAGATCAACACTCAAATCGGTTTTGCAAATAATAATATTTATCTCGCACAATATGTAATAACAAGGGATGATATCAGAGATGCAATTATTACTCAGACAAATCTTGGTATGGATGATTTAAGAGGGGTTGTTGATCAGGTCAACTCTCAGGGATCTGAGTTCTTTACACTACAAACTTATGGTGAAATGCTTGAGAATCCTTCTCCAACTCTTCATCATAAATATGCAATTTTGGATGCTTCATACTCTGAAAGTTTTCCTACTACAATTACTGGTTCGCACAACTGGTCAACATCAGCAGAAGAGGACAATGATGAAAACACTATTATAATAAGAGATGTTTATATTACTAATCAGTATATGCAGGAGTTTAAAAAGCGTTATAATGAAGCTGGAGGGACAGGTACATTTATCATTCCTGTTGTTGGTGTTGAAGATGATTTTGAGATAAATGAGTTTTCATACCAATTATATCAGAACTATCCAAATCCATTTAATCCTGTTACAACAATAAGATTTGAAATACCATCGAACCCCCCTTCGTCTCCCCTTTCTGAAAGGGGGGAAACAGGGGGGTTTGTTTCCCTGAAACTCTACGATATGCTTGGACAGGAAGTAAAAACATTATTTGAAGGAGAAGCTCCAGCAGGAGTTATCGCTGTAGATTTTAATGCAGATGGACTTTCTAGCGGAGTTTATATTTACAGACTGCAGGCAGGGAATTTTATTGCTTCAAAGAAGCTGATGCTGATGAAATAAAAAGAATTTATGAAAACCCTCTTTATCCCAAGAACAACTGGACACAGAGGTGAATTTGTGACAAGTCCTTCGCAAAGTCATTTGATTAATTTCAAAAATATTGTTGCTACACTTCCCAAAATCATAAGCAACAAATTCGAAGGGGCACTATTACCTATTGAACTTGCAAATAAAATAGCCTCGCTTTCAACTTATCCATCTGCTAAGGCACTTGAACTATTTGCAGAGGCAACAATAGTGAAGTAGTTACGACCAGTACATCATTTTGAAAATCAAAATCTTCATATTTCAAGTATATTCTCCCTTCTTTTTACATTACTAATAATTTGTATAATCTTCACTCTATCACTAAATTTGTAAACTTATTTTCAAAAATTTAAAGGATAAAAATGCCTGAAGGTAAAGAACAGAAGGGTAAAATTATACAGGTAATCGGGCCTGTAGTTGATATTGAATTTGAAGAGGGACTCCTTCCAAAGATTTATAATGCAGTAAGAATACCGCGAACAACCACCGAAGGTGAAGAGAATAATCTGATAGTTGAAGTTCAGATGCATTTGGGTGAGGATAGAGTCCGCGCGGTAGCAATGGATTCTACCGATGGGCTTGTACGTGGAATGGATGCATTTGATACCGGCGAGCCAATCACAGTTCCGGTTGGTCCTGAAACTTTAGGCAGATTAATAAACATAATAGGAGAGGGAATAGATGGTTTGGGAGAGATAAAAACTAAGAAAAGATATCCTATTCATCGTCCTTCACCGCTATTCAAAAATCTTTCAACTCAATCTGAAATGTTTGAGACAGGTATAAAAGTTATAGATCTTCTTGAACCTTACACAAGAGGCGGTAAGACAGGTTTATTTGGTGGTGCAGGAGTTGGTAAAACAGTTATTATCCAGGAATTAATTCACAACATTGCACAGGAACATGGGGGATACTCGGTTTTTGCAGGTGTAGGTGAAAGAACACGTGAAGGAAATGACCTTTGGCTTGAAATGAAAGAATCAGGAGTGCTTGAAAAAACTTCTCTTGTATTCGGTCAGATGAATGAGCCGCCAGGTGCAAGACTGCGTGTAGGATTAACAGGTTTAACAATTGCAGAATATTTCCGTGATGAAGAGGGAAGAGATGTTCTTCTCTTTATTGATAACATTTTCCGTTTTACTCAGGCAGGGTCAGAGGTATCTGCACTTTTAGGGCGTATGCCTTCTGCGGTTGGTTACCAGCCAAACCTAGCAACTGAGATGGGTGCATTGCAGGAAAGAATCACTTCAACGGATAAAGGTTCTATTACATCTGTTCAGGCTATTTATGTTCCCGCAGATGACTTAACTGATCCGGCACCTGCAGCAGTATTTGCTCACCTTGATGCAACAACAGTATTAAGCAGGCAGATTTCTGAGCTTGGTATTTATCCTGCTGTTGATCCTCTCGATTCAACTTCAAGAATTCTTCAGCCGGGAAACATTGGGCAGGAACATTATGATGTTGCTACAAGATGTAAAGAAATACTTCAGCATTATAAAGATCTTCAGGATATTATTAATATTCTTGGTATGGATGAGCTTTCCGATGAAGATAAAGTAATTGTGAGAAGAGCAAGAAGGATTCAAAGATTTTTCAGCCAGCCTTTCCATGTTGCTGAGCAGTTTACAGGTTACAAAGGAAAGTATGTTAAGCTTGAAGATACAATAAGAGGATTTAAAGAAATTATTGATGGAAAGCATGATGATCTTCCTGAAGCAGCTTTTATGTATGTAGGAGCAATAGAAGAAGCGGTTGAAAAAGCTAAAAAGATGAGTGAGTGATGGAAGGTATTCTTTATCTTGAAATAATAACTCCGGCTAAAATTGTATTCAAAGGGAATATAGAATCAATTACAATTCCCGGAGTTGAAGGGAGCTTCCAGGTTTTAAAAAACCACGCTCCGCTAATCAGCATTTTTGAGGTTGGGATTGTGAAAATAAAAGTTGATACGAATAACACAAAATATTTTTCAACAGGTGGCGGCACAGTTGAGGTTCTTAATAATAATGTTCTTGTTCTTGCAGATTCACTCGAAGCAGTTGAAGAGATTGATGTTGAACGTGCAATGAGAGCTAAGGAGAGAGCGATGGAAAAACTAACTCATAAAACTGAAGATACCGATATCGAAAGAGCAAGAGTTGCACTTGCAAAAGCTGTTAACAGGTTAAGCTTGGTTGAGAAATATATTAGAGCAGAAGTTTAACCCACCTAAATCCTTCAGCTCACTTCCAAAAAATCCCTCTTTAGTAAAGAGGGACAGATTTGAGCGAAGTGAAAAACAGGGAGATTAGTCTGTGTGTTGAAGGATTGATGTTCAGTTTATGCAGGTACATTACGTAAGGAATCCCTTTGTTTTTCCGCTAAAGCGGGATCGGAACTGTCTCCCTTTGCTAAACGGAGACTTTTTTATGTTTTGATATTTTATTCCTTGGATCTTTCTTTTATTGTTTTATAAAAATCTTTTTCAACCAATTCAAAGTTATTTAATACATTAAGATCATTATATCTTATAACTTTTAATCCAAGTAATTCTAAGTCTTTATCTTTATTCCTATCATAATCTGTTTTTTCTAAATGACTTGTCCCGTCAATCTCTATAACTAGTTTTAATTTTGCACAATAAAAATCTACTATATAATTCAATAAGATTTTCTGACGATAGAATTGGTAACCTGATTTTCTATTACCCAAGAGTTCACACCCAAATTTAATTTCACCTTTGGTTGAGTTATTTCGCATTTGTCTTGCGAATTCTTTTAAATCAGGATTATAGGGAAGTTCTCTATAGTTGGTTATTAATCTTTTGAATTTCATAGTTCAATTAAAATATAAAAAAAATCCCTCTTTAGTAGAGGTTGTGTGAAAAGTAATTTTCCGTCACACTGAGCGAAGTCGAAGTGTGAATTTCCCACGAAATGACAGTCTTCGACTCCGCTCAGACCGACGAATTTAAATATTCACACAGCCTCTAGTAAAGAGGGACAGATTTGTTTTGGAAGGTGCGAAGATAAGTTTTTACCCAGGAACAGTATGCAGGCATTCCCTCTGTTCTGACTTCGTCATAACTGTCTCCCTTTGCTAAAGGGAGACTTTTTTCGCTACTCCACCGTTCCACAATTTTTATTTACTCCTCTTGTAAGGGAATGAGCTACAAAAATCCATCGCCCATTACTATTGCACCAGTTGCAATATTTTCTTTTAGTTTCTTTTCAAGTTTTTCTAAATGTTTAAGAAGAAAACCTATCCTCTCATTTTCTTTTCGTATCAAAAGAAATTCCTGTTGCTGTTCTAAAGCTAACCCTGATTTCTCAGCAATCTTATAAGATTTTAATTCAATGGTTTTGTAATTCTCCCAGAAAGCATCTTCAAGCTTTAAATTTATTTTCTTAAGAATAGAAACAAAATTATTTCTTAATTCTTCAAGAAGGTTCTTATCGAATTCCCTGGAAATATCTGTATAATCTTCAACTTCTCCAATTAAATAACCATCGGGATGCTTCGTGGTTTCAATCAATTTAAATCTTCCATTTCCTTTTACAACAATATCTATTTCACCATTCTCATATTTTTTTAGAACATCTGTTATATCAACATAACTTCCGATTTCAGACAATTTCTTTTTAAGTATGCTGATGATTCCAAACCCGGTTTTTTCTTTAAGACATTTTCCAATCATTTTTTTATATCTCGCTTCGAAAATGTGAAGGGGAATTCTTGAATAGGGAAATACAACAATGTTAAGAGGGAATATGGGGATTGTATTATTCATAACTCTAAAAACTAAAAGGGCGAACCAAATGATTCGCCCTGAAAATTAATATTTTATCAAGTTTTATTTTACTTCAGCAAATCTTTTTGCCACTTCATCCCAGTTTACAATATTCCACCAGTTCTCAATATAGTCAGGACGTTTGTTCTGGTATTTAAGATAATAAGCATGTTCCCAAACATCCAGACCGAGAATCGGCGTTCCTTTCACTTCAGCAACATCCATTAGAGGGTTATCCTGGTTTGGTGTTGAAGTAATTGCAAGCTTACCATTGCTTACAACAAGCCATGCCCATCCTGAACCAAATCTTGTTGCACCTGCATCACTGAATTTCTTTTTAAATTCTTCAAAGGAGCCAAATGTTGAAGTGATTTCTTTTTCAAGATCACCTGTCGGCATACCACCGCCGCCTTTTTTCATCAGTGTCCAGAATAAAGAATGATTATAATGTCCGCCGCCATTATTTCTTACAGCAGCTGGTAAACCCGAAACCTTTTTCAAAAGTTCTTCAATGGTTTTGCCTTCCATCTCAGTTCCTTCAATAGCTTTATTCAGGTTTGTTACATATGCATTATGATGTTTCGTATGATGGATTTCCATTGTCATCTTATCAATAAACGGTTCAAGAGCATCATATTCATAAGGCAGTTTGGGGAGTTCAAATTTTCCCATTGTCAAGTCCCTCCTTTTTATATGGTTAGAAAAATTTTCTAAAGATTTAGTTAAAGGTTCAAGTCCTGCTATAACAGGAATACTTCCGAGCGAAAAAATAAATTTTCTTCTTTCCAAAAATGACTTTCAAAATTTATTTGTTAAACAGAGAATGATTCACCGCAGCCGCAGGTTTTTGAAGCATTCGGATTATTAAATATAAATCCTTTGCCGTTCAATCCATCTGTAAAATCAAGCACTGTTCCCATTAAATAGAAAAGGCTTTTACCATCTATAAAAAGTTTAACACCATTCTCTTCAATAACAGTATCACCTTCACGTGCGTCACCATCAAAACCAAGCGTATAAGTTAAGCCGGAACAGCCGCCGCCTTTAACTCCGACTCTCAATCCATAATTTTCCGGAACCTGGTTTTCTTCCATTACGGCTTTAACTTGTTTAGCAGCCTTTTCGCTGACTTGTATTTCATTTACTGCTTGTTCGTTCATTCTAACTAACCTTAATTATTTTAGTTTAAATAAGTAATTAATTTTGTTATATACAACTTTTTTGTGATTTATAATGGATCTCCCGGTACGGTAGTCACAAATTCGGGGAATTCAACTTTCCATGTTTTATCTGTAATCTTTACAAAAATTCTTTCTGCTTCCAGATACTCAGCATATTTTTTTGCAAGTTGTTCCGAAAAAGTATAAGGAAGCTCAGTTCCTTTCTTTTCAAAATAACTTTTTATTCCATAGTGGAGATCCCTGAAAAAGAAATTTGAATTATGGAAAACAGGGAACTTTGCTTTCAGGTAATTTAAAAAAATCTGCTGCTCAGATTTTAATGTTTCAAGATATGAGTTTAGTTTTTTCATTTTTATTATTCATAATTATCTAAATGATTTCAGTAACCGACATATTTTTAAAAAGCTTATCTATTTCATTTTGAATTTTAATTAAAGGATTTCTTATCATACAGCAATTAAAATGTTCACAATCTTTAATCGAGCTATCTTCCCTCATGCAATTTGTTATCTGGTAATTTGGTTCAACTGCGGTTATAACTTCTATTAAAGAAATATCATCAGGAATCTTAGAAAGCTTGTAACCACCTTTTGCACCTTGAACAGAATTAACAACATTAAACCTTGTTAGCTGCTGTAAAACTTTGGAGACCAATTCAAAAGGGAGATTGTAATTTGCTGCAATTTCCCTTGCGGTAACACAATTCTTTTCCTGCTGTAAAGCTATATATTTTACAGCCATTAAGGCATATTCTGATTTCTTGGATAATCTTAACATTATATAAGACTTAATTAGTCGGGTATAAAATTATGGAAAAAATAAAAGAGATGCAAAGTAAAATTATATGCTAAGGCAAACCCGATTCATAGGCTGTTATAATTCTATCCATCAGATTATTGAATCCTTCATCAATTTTTTGCCTTGATGGATCTGAATCATACCAGCTCATAATCTCTTCAGCTCCGCGAACAAAAGGTATAGTTGCAGTATAACCGGGAACTACCCGTTTAATTTTAGTATTATCAAAAATAACACTTGGACTTTTATCACCAAGAAGCTCAGCTCCCCATTCCTTATCAAAAGCACCGATAAACTCTGAAGGAATATGTACCAGTTTTGCTTCTGCACCGAAAGCACTTGCCATAATCTGAAATATCTGGTTCCAGGAAAGAAGTTCATCTGATGTAATTTGAAACGCTTCGCCTATTGTGTGATTGTTCCCTAACAATCCAACAAACCCTTTAGCAAAATCCTTATGGTATGTTAAAACCCAAAGAGAAGTTCCATCACCATGAACTATAACTTTTTTACCTTTTCTCATCCGATCAATTATAGTGTAACCACCTCTGAAGGGAAGCATTGTTTTATCATAAGTATGAGAAGGTCTTACAATTGTTATAGGAAATTTTTCTTCACTGTAAGCTTTCATCAGTCTTTCCTCGCAAGCAATCTTATTTCGTGAGTATTCCCAGTAAGGGTTGTCAAGCGGAGTTGATTCAGTAATAGGAAGACTAACAGGTGGAGATTGATACGTAGAAGCCGAACTGATAAAAATGTATTGCTTTGTTTTTCCGCGAAATAATTCAATATCATTTTCAATATTATCCGGAGTGAAAGCTATCCAGTTAACAACAGAATCAAATGTTAAACTTTCCACAGCTTTTCTTGCAGAAGTTTTGTCGTATATATCACCGTGTAGAATATGTGCTTCTTTAGGTGCAGTTCTTTCAGAAGTTTGTCCACGATTTAAAAGATAAAGCTCAATGCCTTGCTCAATCGCAAGCTGCGAACAAGCTGAACTGATTCTTCCTGTTCCACCTATAAATAATACTTTCATTTATTTTCCTGCACTTCTTTGGAAATGGTTTGAGAAATTTGGTGGAGTGTTTGGGCATTACTTTAATTAAATTTTCTTATAAAAGATACTTATCAATATCAAGAGCCCCATGGAATATTCCTAAAATATCAATGTAATTTTTATCTTTTAGAAGATATGCAATACGATAGTGTCCATAGAGTAAAATTCTGATAATACCATCAGGCTCGTCGCGATACTTATAACCAGTTTCAGGAAACTGTTTAAGCATTTGAACTTTTTGATATATCCCTTTAATTACATTAACAGCTGATTGATGGCTATCCAAAGCTATATAATCAAAAATATCCTTGAGCCAGCGATAAGCTTCTTCAGTCCATCTTATTTCTGCCATGTTCGGATACGATGTTCAATTTCTTCATTTGAAATCACACGATCCTTTCTTGAATCCTGCAAACCTTGTTCAATCATCCGTTCGAAGGCCAACTCACGCATAATTTCTTCAAAGGTAGCATCATCAGGCTGCCTCTTAATAATATCAGCTATTTTTTCTTTCGCGTTAGACATGTTTTATTTCTCCTTAAATAAGTGTTTATATGTTTTTCTTAAGCATAAACTAAACTCATTTTTTATAACTATCAACTAATATCCGTACTTCTCTGATAAGTGGTTTGAGAAATTTTAAGATCTTGGTGGAGTGTTTGAGCATGATAAAATCTTTTCATTTACTGACACTATATATTCCTTCGTCTCTACATTTCTTAATATTTACTACGATTTTTTCACTAGCATTTGAAAACTCTTCCATTCCTTTTTTATGTGCATCTTGAAAATTTCCGTAACCTAAGAAAGTTGTTTCTAAATATTCATAATTATTTGAACCTTTCCAGGTTTCCCAACCAACAAAAGCATGACCTGGGATAATTATTATAACTGGATTTAACCCAATCATTTCTAATATTGAAGCAAGTAAAACGGATGAGTCAATACAATTCCCTCTTCCTTGTTCTAAAGTTTCTTTTGGATATTTAATTCTCTGGCCTTTCTGATAATCAGTTCTTCCGAAATCAAGAGTTTCATTCGAATAGATGGGTTTAAAATTATTTAAAGTTGTGTATAAAGCTTCAACAATATTTCTTGTGAATTCTGCTTCTGTAGTAAAAATATTTTTCTTTTTAGCATCATTAAATTTTTTAGATTCATATCCAAAAAAATAACCTGAGTAAGTTAATTTTGCAGCTTTTAGTAATAATGTGTCTAATTTATGAGAATCAATTCTCCTTACCCAATTAACTAAATAATTATAATAAAGTTGTGTGTAGCCAGCTGATTCGTCAATTAATCTAAAAACCATTGTGTCATAAGGTAAGACTCTAACTTTACTAGTACTTTCTTGTATAATCTTTGTAGATTCATCATCAATTACTTTAGAATAAACTTCATAATCTGTAGCTCGAATTATGCCTTGAATCTTCTCAGAAATAAAAGTCGGCATAAATTTATGTCTTATGATTTCTTTAGGAGGAATTATCTTCTGTACAATCTCGGGATTAGATAAGCCAAATAATTCACTTGTTATTGTTACAGATTTGTTTTGATTACTTTCATTTATTATAAAATATTCAAGTACTGGAGGAATAAGTATTTTAGGATTGTTTTTAAGCAGATCATATATAGACAATGGAATAGGTGAGCTACTTTGTTTTGTCCCTATATTAATATTGTCGTTAAGAGTTAAATTAAAATTATAATTATATAAATTTATATCAGTATTTATGCTTTTAGCTTCAAATTTGCCCGAACCTGCCATTAGTAGTCCTTGTAGTGAAGGTAAAATACATATCCCCTTATCTGATTTACCATCCTGAATAATTGGGACATTACTTAAGTAATTAGTTGAATCAGCCCAACCTAATGGAGCTGCTGTTTTCGCAGCTTTAGAAATGCTAGTCTCATATTTATAACTGTATTTTGATATTATTTTACATTTTTTAATTTCTACTGTATCTGAGGAAATAATAAAGGGAATATTGAACACAATTTTCCCATCTTTATATCTAAAATTATTGTATTTATCAATTGTAAATTCTAAAGTATGTAATCTCTCATTTAACGGAACATTTAGTAAAACATTATGTCCTGCAAAAAATTTGTAAGGTTTACCGTCTGAATATATTGGGAATTCGAATAATTTGAATTGAGAATCAGGAAGGTATATAATCTTGTTTATATCTTTTTTAAAATTAATCTCATTAGCAGCTTCATCTTGTAAACTTATATTTGATAAGTTTGAATATATTTCTAGTTCACTCATCTCTCGACTTGGGTTTTCAGATATGAAAAATATAAAAAGTGGGTAAAAAGAATCATAGTCTGGGTGATCATAGAAATTTAATTTCCATAATTCACTGTTTTCATAAATAAAACTTTGTTGTTCTTTTGGTAAAATATTCTGGTAAACTAGTTTTATTTTTACTCTATCAAAAGAAACAAATTCAAACGTAAGAGAATGAATAATTGTTTTTAACTTCTGGGCAAGATTTGGTAAATAACAATTTCCATAAAAATATCTACCTATACCATTTTCATCAATCATGTTTACATTATTAAAAAATACCTCCGGTTCATTTTGATTATTTGATGAGTTGAGCCAAGTTAAAATTTTTACAGTTTGTTGAAGCCCCTGTGGATACGAATTAGTTAGCATTATAAGTATTATAATATATGGGTAGAGAATCTTTGTAGATATCATCTTTAAATCACAATAAATTATATTTTGTTGTCTACTCATACTTTCAAAAAGATTGTTTGTTCCTAATATTCTCACAACCTTTCGTAAAAAGTATCCTGAGAGGCTTTGGGTTGTCCATCGAATCGCAGTTCAAACTTAAATTTTTTGAGATAGAGAAACAAGGGTTTGGGTATAAGGAAATAAGGTATAGAGGTATAGGGAAAATACTTTATACCATATACCTTTATACCATATACCATATACCATATACCATATACCTAAACGCAGGAAGATCCTGAAATGAATTCAAGAAGATAGAGTGGAAACTAAAGTCCCATCAACGCTATTGAGTTCTTTGCAAAGTTTACGAGCGGAGTGAAGTAAACTCAAAAAACAAGTAAGAATTATTAGAATTTTGTATTTATCAACTAACACAAAATAAAACTAATATTGAAGTTATATTCTATAATTATTAAGTTACTCTACGAATAATTATAACAACTAAAACATCAGAAAATAGAACTAGAGTAGAGCCAAAGAGGAAGGATTAAAAAATGCACACTCAAACCATTGATAAAACAAAAAAGAGAATATTTTCAATTGTTAAAAACTTAGAACCTGTTGAGCTAAAAAGTCTTGAAAATTACGCAGAGTTTTTAGCTCAAAGGAATAATGAGGCAAAGTTTGTTGATATTCTAATAAATGCCAAACCGGAAGATGAAGCTTTAAGCAAAAGTGAATTGGAAGGAATTAAGCAAGCTAATAAGGAAATTAAACGGGGGAAGATTAGAGAATTAAAAGACTACGCTAAAAAACGTGGTTGGTAAATGAAATTAGTCTCTACTCCTCACTTCGAAAAGCAACTTGATAAGCTTTCTGATACAACGGCAAAGAGAATTTATAATAAGATAAATGATTTGGTAAAGAATGCAGCCAACATTGATGTAAAAAAGTTAAAAGGACAAAATGAATACAGGTTAAGGTTAGGTAGTTACCGTGTAATTTTTGAATATCAATCTCTTGGCGGTGAAGTTGTGATTATAATAAAGAACGTTGAACATAGAAAGGATATTTATAAGAAGCGTTAATATTTATTAGAACTTGGAAATCAAAAATTCTTTTCCCTTATACCGTATACCTTTATACCCTATACCTAAACGCAGGAAGATCCTGAAATGAATTCAGGATGACGATATACACAGTCAGTCTTCGACTCCGCTCAGACTGACGGTCAAAACCCCATCAACCCAATCGAGTTCTTAGCAAAGTTTACAAGGGGAGTGAAATAAACTCCAAAGACAAGTATTGGTATAAGTAAAACCATCAGCATTGCAAATGCAGCAGGGGAGACTGAGTAAGTTGGCAATTCTTTTTCTGGCCTTACCAGGTACATATTCTTTAACACTTTTATGTAATAGTAGAGTGAGACGACTGTGTTAAGAAGCGCTATAACTGCAACTTCAATCATATTAGCATCTACAAGAGCGATAAAGAGATAAAGCTTTGCAATAAAACCTGCTGTTGGCGGTATGCCTGTGAGTGAGATAAGAAAAACTGCTATTGAAAAACTAAGAAGAGGCATTGAGTAACCGAGGCCTTTGTAATCTTCAATCTCTTCGCTTCCAATCTTATTGGCTATAAGCATAACGACAAAGAAAGCTCCGAGATTCATAAATGCATAAACAGCAAAGTAAATGAGTATTGCAACTAGTCCTTGGTCGGATAAAACTGCGAGACCGAGTAGCAGATAACCAGCGTGTGCAATGCTCGAGTATGCAAGAAGCCTTTTCATATTACTCTGCCATAGCGCGGCGAAGTTGCCCAGTGTCATCGTTAATATCGAGATAAGAATTAGGAAGCTCTTCCAATCAATTAAATTAAGAAGCTGCCAGTAACCTGAAACATCAACTGATTCTATAAATGTAACTTTAATGAATCTTATCAGTAGTGCGAAACCTGCAGCTTTACTTGCTATAGACAAGTAAGCAGTAATTGTTATTGGTGCACCTTCGTAAACATCCGGTGTCCAGAAGTGGAAAGGTGCAGCAGAAATCTTAAATCCTATTCCAGCAAAAATTAAAATGCAGGCAAGCCAGAAAATAAATCCGCTAAACTGCGGCAACTGAAAGAATGAATTTAGCATATAAAGATTTGTTGTGCCGGTCATTCCATAAATGATAGAAATGCCGAATAGCATTATACCGCTTGAGACACCGCCGTAAATAACATATTTAAGAGATGCTTCGCTGTTCCTTAGAGATTCTTTTGTAAATCCTGCAAGTATGTAAGATGATAAAGAAACAAGCTCAATAGAAATGTAGATAAGAATTAAATCAGAAGCGGAAATCATAAAAAACATTCCAAGTATCATTCCGAAGATAAGTGTGTAATACTCTCCGTGCCTGTCTAAAACATTTTTTATTTCATCTGAGGTAAGAGAGAAGAAAATAATTATGACTGATGCGAGAATAACAATTATCTTAAAAAAAGCGCCGAAAGGATCGGTGGTTATCATTCCCATTGTACCGTTTGCTGTAAATGAAGAAGCATTCATTCCAAACTGCTCTATAACATAAAATGCAGTTACAATTAAACCGGCAAGAGAAATCCAGGGAAGTCCCGCCTTAGCGGGATTCTTTTGCCAGATTAGATCAACTAAAACAATCAAAACAATTATTGCTGTAATTACAATTTCAGGTTTAATGTATTGTAAGTTTTTTAAAAAATTTAATTCCATATTTATCTATTATTTACAAACTTTCTTAAATCATCATGCCAGTCGCACTTCGACCCCGAAACAAGTTCGGGGCAGGCTTTCGCTCAGTGTGACACCCTACCTTGTCATCCTGAGCGGAGTCGAAGGATGACACTAAGGCTTAAAATCCTCCGATCGAACCATAAAAAACTTTTGCATCGCTCATAAGCTTAACCATTGCATTAACGGATGAGTTCATCAAATCCAGCATTGCTGATGGATAAACTCCGAGAAAAATTATAATGGCTGTTAAAGGAATGAACATTACATATTCTCTGAAATTAAGATCCTTAAGACCGGACCATTTTTCTCTCAACCCTCCAAGAAAAACTCTCTGCAATGTCCATAGCATATAGCCAGCCCCAAGAACAATTCCGGCAGTGGAGATTATGGTTAATGTTCTTATCGTATCAAGTCCGAATGCACCGAGGAAAACAAATGCTTCAGAGATAAAGCCGCTTAAACCGGGAAGACCTATTGCAGCAAAGAAAGCTACAGTTGTGAATCCTGTGTAGATCGGCATCTGTGTAGCAAGTCCGCCAAAATCATCAAGACCACGGGTATGGGTTCTATCATAAATAACCCCAACTATTAAGAAGAGCATTGCGGTAATTGTTCCGTGATTGAACATCTGCAATACCGCTCCGGCAATTCCAAGTGTGTTGAGTGAAGCCATTCCAAGCATCACAAATCCCATGTGAGAAACGGAAGAGTATGCAATCAGCTTCTTAAAATCTTTCTGAGCCATTGCACAGAGGGCACCATAAATAATATTTATCATTCCAAACAAACCAATGTACCACAACAATTGATGAGTTATATCGGGGAACATCGGGAATGATACCCTGAGAATTCCATAAGTTCCCATCTTTAAAAGTATACCTGCAAGAATAACACTTATTGCAGTTGGTGCTTCAACGTGAGCATCAGGAAGCCAGGTGTGAAAAGGGAACATTGGTATTTTGATTGCGAAGCCGATAAACAGAGCAATGTATGCAATGAATCTTAAGTTAGATGGATTGAACGGCGAGAGAATTCCATTTTCCGTAAAGTTTGCAGTATCCATCATTGAGAGCATGTTAAATGTAAATATTTTTGTTCCATCTATAAGTGTTTCATACGTGCTGAAGTACAATCCAATCATTACAAGAAGAATAAAAACAGAGCCGAGCAATGTATAGAGGAAAAATTTTATTGCCGCATATTCTTTTCTTGGTCCACCCCAGATCCCGATTAAGAAGTACATTGGGAGAAGCATCAATTCCCAGAAGATGTAGAAAAGGAAGAAATCAAGTGTAACAAAAACTCCCATCATTCCCGTATCAAGTAAAAGAAAGAGAGCAAAATATCCTTTAACAGATTTATCAATATTCCATGATGAAATTGCAGCGATGAAACAGATTAACGCAGTAAGAAGAACCATCGGAACGCTTAAGCCATCTATGCCGAGGAAGTAATCTATTTTTATTTGTCCGATCCAGGAGAAGCCTGAAATATCAATCCACCTGAATTTTTCTATGAACTGGAAAGATGAAGCATCATTTATTCCTCCAAGCCCGTAATTATAATTACCGATGATTATTGCTGCAAGAACAACCTGTAAACCTGTAATAAAAATCGTTATGCTTTTTACAAGTGTTGTTCTTGCATTGGGAAGAGCAAGAACTATTATCATTCCTATTACAGGAAGGAAAGTTATTATTGATAGGATTGGAAAACTGCTGTACATGTTTAACTCTTAAAATGGTTTAAATAGGTATAAAAGAATTACTAATGAAAAAATTACAAGTACTATATATGTCTGGACTTTTCCTGTTTGAAATTTTCTAAAAAACAATCCGATGAATCCGCTAAAGTAAGCCATAAAGTTCACAAGACCATCAACAACTATATTATCAAACTTTCCGCTGAAGCTTGAAAAGTCTTTTGTAATTGATGCGGAAGCGTTAACAATTCCATCAATTACTTTGTTATCAAACCAGGCAAGTATCCTGCTTAATACAATTGTTCCTGAAACAATTGTTGCATGATAAATCTCATCAAAGTACCATTTGTTATATGATAGATTGTAAAGTGTTTTGAACTTCTCTGCAATCTTATCCGGGTCAAATTTTTTCTTCTGATAAAAAAGAAATGCAAGTGTTATTCCTGATAAAGCCATTATTAAAGAAAGAAGCATTGCAGGAATATGTGCCCTATCAGAAGCTTCAGTATAAGAATTTGAGTAAATGATTTCTTCTTTTAATACATCCACTTTTCTTCCCGGGTCTGCTGCTTCAGTTCTCATAAAACTATATCTCATTTCTGATGGAACAGAGATTTCGGGAATCCTAATCCATTTAGAAAGAAATAATCCCTGATCCGGATTGAACGGGTTTGGTGAGAACCAGATAAAGATTGATAAAGCCGAAAGGATTATTAGAGGTACAACCATTAATTTCGGAGATTCAAGAGCATGATCATATTTTTCTTTATTTCTTGTTTCACCATGAAAAGTAAGAATAATTAATCTGAACATATAAAATGCAGTAAGCATCGCAACTATGAATCCAACAAAAGCGAATAACCAGTTTCCCGTAAGAGATCCGAATGTAAAAGCGCCTGCAAGTATTCCATCTTTACTTAAAAATCCTGAGGAAAGAGGAATACCGGATAAAGCAAGTGAAGCGATAACAAAAGTCCAATAGGTTAGAGGCAATTTCTTTTTAAGCCCGCCCATATTTCTAATATCCTGCTCATGATCGATTGCGTGAATTACTGAACCTGAACCAAGGAAGAGACTTGCTTTGAAAAAAGCATGAGTTATGAGATGGAAGAATGCAAATGTATAAGCCCCAATCCCAAGAGCCATAACCATATACCCAAGCTGGCTTATTGTTGAATAAGCAAGAACTTTTTTAATATCATTTTGGGTTAGAGCAATTGTTGCAGGAATAAAAGCTGATAAAGCTCCAATTATTGCAATAACAAGAAGCGCATCTCCGGTCAGCATTGTGAATACTCTTGTAATAAAAAATACTCCTGCTGCAACCATTGTTGCCGCATGAATAAGAGCACTTACAGGAGTTGGCCCTTCCATTGCATCTGGTAGCCAAACATGCAGAGGGAATTGTGCTGATTTGCCAACTGCACCGCAAAAGATCAGAAGTCCGGTTATTGTTAAACCGAATTCACTATTGAAAGGAAGATGTCCATCAGAGATTTGAAGAAATATTTTATCAAAAGAAAATGTATGATATGTTGTAAAAAGAATGAGAATTCCTATGAACATTCCTATATCACCAACTCTGTTTACTATGAAAGCTTTCTTTGCGGCATCAGAAGCAGATTTCCTTTCATACCAGAAGCCAATAAGCAGGTAGGATGATAAACCAACAAGTTCCCAGAAAATATACATCATCAGGAAGTTATGTGTAAATACAATTCCAGCCATTGAAAAAGTAAATAATCCGAGATAAGCGAAATACCTGTTATAAAGCCTATCACCCTTCATATAAGCTATTGAGTAGATATGAACGAGCATGCTTATAAGCATAACGGTGAAGGTCATTATTACTGTCAGGTTATCTACCTGGATCCCAAGTTCAATTGTGAGATTTCCGATGAGAGGAATATTCCCCATGTCAATCCACTTAAACTCTGAAAGAATATCTTTACTAACAAAATAAGTAAGCTTGGAGAAAGCTAAGATTGTAGATAAAACAAATGAGACTGCGATAAAGAAATTTTCAACCAGGTAAGCATATTTTATTTTCTTTCCGAAGAAAATAGCGATTGTAAAACCTATTAATGGCAGGAAGAGGATTGCGATTGATAACTTAATAAGTAATGATTCGGTCATTCAGAATTATTCCTTCATTCTATCAATTTCATCGACATTAACTGTTGCGAAGGTTTTATAAATATTTAGTACGATAGCCAATGCAACTGCTGCTTCGGCGGCAGCAAGAATAATTACAAATAAAGCCATTAGCTGACCGTTATAGCCAAAGTTTCCATAACGGGAAAATGCGACAAAGTTTATATTTGCTGCGTTCAGGATAAGTTCAATTCCCATTAAAACCATAACTGCATTTTTTCTTGTAACAATTCCGAAAATTCCCAAACAAAAAAGAAGTGAACTGACAACGAGAAAATGATTTAATCCAACGTTTAACATAAATTCAATTAAAAATTATAAATGAAAAATTAAAAATTGTTTTGATTCTATTTCCCATCTTCCATCTTCCATTTTCCATCTTCAATCTTTATTTCCTCCTTGCCATAGAAGCAGCCCCGATAAGAGCGACTAATAAAAGAACTCCGAGCAGCTCAAAAACAATTACATATTCCTGCATAAGCAAGTTACCAAGATTGTATGCAGTTGTGTTTGGTCCGCCATAGGCGGATTCAGTTTCAAATGTTCTCCAGTTTGTATTGATGAGAGAAGCAGTTAATATTCCTGCAAACAACCCAACAGCAATTGCCGCTGGAAGAATCTGGAAGGTTCCTGATTTTATCTGTACGCTTGTAATTTTGTTTGTAAGCATCACACCAAAGAGAAGAAGTATAAGTATTCCACCTACATAAACAACAAGTTGAACAATTGCTAAGAAATCTGCAGCAAGGAGAACATATAAGCCTACAACACCAAAGAAAGTAAATAAAAGAAAGAACGCTGAGTAAACAATATTGCGGATTGTAACAACAAAGAATGCAGATACTAATGTAACTGCTGCAAACAAATAAAACATAAAATCGTAAATGCTCATATCAGTTTTCCTTCGGAGGTTGTTGATCTCCAGCAGCTTTCTTTTCTGACGCTAACTTCGCAGCTTCAACTTTCTTAGCAGCTTTTTCTGCTTCCATCTTCGCAAAGTTATTTTTCTTCTGCTCAGCTTCTTCCGGAGTTAAAGTTATATAGCTGTATATTAAATCATTCCTGTTGTATTCAGAGAATTCAAAAACATCTGTCATATAGATACATTCAGTAGGGCAGGGGAAGACACAAAGCTCGCAGTAGCAGCACTTCGCAAAATCAATATCAAATTGTGTTACCCAAAGAACTTTCCTTTTTCCATTGGAAGTCTTACCCAGATCTTCTTCAGGAAGACTTTTAACAGTTTTAATAGTAATGCAATTAACAGGACAGGCTCGTGCACATTGATCGCATCCGATACAATCATCCATATTCATATAAAGCCGGTTTCTTTCTCGCTCAGGAAGAGTTAATCTTACATCAGGATATTGAATTGTAACTGCAGGCTCAAATAAGTGTTTGAATGTAACTTTCATTCCAATAAAAACTGTGCTGAGACCTGAGAATATGTTTCTGAAGTATTGCATTAAAGAACCGTTATTAATCCTACAATTAATAAATTAACTAATGAGATCGGGATAAGATATTTCCAGCATAAAGCCATAAGCTGGTCAACTCTTAATCTTGGGAGTGTCCATCTTAACCACATCTGAACAAAGATGAAGAATAAACCTTTTGCAGTGAACCAGAAGAATTGTTCAAAGGGAATGAGCCATTCTATTCCTAAAGTATTTCCAAGATAACCAAATGGTGATTGATATCCTCCAAAGAAAACTGCAGCAACAATTGCAGAAACAGCAAACATATTTGCATACTCAGCAAGAAAGAACATTGCGAACTTCATTCCCGAATATTCTGTATGATAACCAGCAACAAGCTCTGATTCTGCTTCGGAAATATCGAATGGTGTTCTGTTAACTTCTGCAAGTGTGCTTATATAAAGTATGATAAAGCCAATCACCATAAAAGGAATAAAAGCAAATTTCTGAACGTCCAAACCAGGTCCGCCAAAAATCATCCAGTTCCAGAAATATCCTGTCTGCATTTCGCTTAAAGTATAAAGATTAAGTGTTCCGGTTATCATCACAATTGTAACAACAACAATCATTGTAGGAATTTCATAGCTAATGATCTGGGCTGCGGATCTCATTGCTCCAAGTAAAGAATATTTATTATTTGATGCCCAGCCAGCCATAAGAATCCCCGCAACAACTAATTCAGATACAGCAATAATAAAGAATAATCCGAGATCAATGTTAGCACCAATAAAAGCACTAGAGAAAGGTATAGCTGCAAACACAGCATAACTTCCTGCAAATACTAAAACCGGTGCAAGATTAAAGAGAGGTTTATCAATACCTTTTGCAACGATATCTTCTTTTTGTAAGAGCTTTAAAATATCAGCAATTGTTTGAAAAGCTCCATGCCAGCCGACTCTCATTGGTCCTAATCTATCCTGCATATGAGCGGAAACCTTTCTTTCTAACCAGACAGCAAAGAGTGCAAAAGGAAGTATGAAAAGAAAAAGAGGCAGGGAACTCTGAATGGCTCCTGCTAAAAACTCACTTCCGGTAAGTTTAAATAAATAATCGTAAATCATCTGTCAACCTCTCCAAGAACAATATCAATACTTCCAAGGATTGCAACTACATCTGCAACCATATGACCATTGCAGATTTCGTTCATTACACCAAGATTCACAAAAGAGGGTGCTCGTACTTTAACCCGGAAAGGATTTACTGAGCCATCACTTATTATATAATAGCCAAGCTCGCCGCGTGGATTTTCTACTCTTCCATAAACTTCACCAACAGGTGGTTTAACTCTTTTTGGTATTGCTGATGTAACATCGCCTTCGGGAATCTGCTCCAGGGCTTGCTCAACTATTTTTAAACTCTCTTCCATTTCAAGAATACGGACATAATACCTGTTCCAGGAATCTCCGACTGTTCCCATCAATCCTTCACCGACAGGGATATTAAAATCAAACTTATCGTAAATTGAATAAGGATCATTTTTTCTGAGATCCCATTTCATTCCACTTCCTCTTAACATTGGTCCGGTTACTCCATAGTTTATTGCAACATCAAGCGGAAGTACGCCAACTTTAGCAGTTCGTTCAATAAAAATCTGGTTATTGGTAAGAAGATCATTAAGCTCAACAACTTTTGGTCTGAAGTAATGAATAAATTCTTTTGCAAGCCTGATAAAATCCGGATGAAGATCATGAGCCACTCCGCCAACCCATATATAATTATAAAGAAGCCTTGCACCACAGGTTAGTTCAAAAAGAGAGAGAATTTTTTCCCTGTCCCTGAAACAAAAAAGGAATGGAGTCATTGCTCCGATATCAGCACCGTAAGTACCGAGTGCAACGAGGTGAGATGCAATTCTCTGCAGCTCTCCCATTATTACTCTTATAAATTCAACTCTTTCTGGTACTTTAATACTGAGAAGCTTTTCAACAGTAAAGGCATATCCAAATTCATTATACATTGATGACAGGTAATCCATCCTATCAGCGTAAGGAATTACTTGAGGATAACTCATTACTTCAGCATGTTTCTCAAAGCATCTGTGAAGATAGCCAATATGCGGAGTAACTTTTTTAATTACCTCGCCTTCCAGCTGAAGTTCTAATCTTAACACACCGTGAGTAGATGGGTGTTGAGGACCCATATTCAGCACCATTTCTTCAGTGCTTAAAGCTGGTTTAGTTTCAATATTTTCTGTGGTTAACGACATTCTTTAAAAATTCTAATGATCAAAAAACAAATTCCAAATAAATTCCAATTTTCAAACAAATTTAGCTAATCGGCTATAAGCGTTATTATTCTGGAAACAGTTGAAAATTATTTACTGATTAGTTCCCTTTTATTATTAATGTATCAGATAAAAGATTTACATTTTTTCCATCTTTTATTCCTTGATATAGTAAAACGACTTTGTATTCTCCTACTGGATATGTTTCTTCAGAAGACCAGTCTATCCTTAAAGCTTGAGAAGTATCAGGAATACTATATGGAATCACAGTCATTCCAATTTGGGAAAAGAAAAAATAATCTGGAACTTGTCCTATTAATCCTTCAGTATTCCCATCAATCTTTCCAGAAAATTTTACAGTAAGTGGAGAAGATCCATTTGTTTTATCTGCTTTTAATACTAATTTTAATGAATCTGTGTTTGATTCAGTAGAATTATCACAACCATAGAAAATTATAGTAAAACAAAAGAATAAAAGAGGTATTTTCATTTTTTTATCTTTGTGTATAACTTTTTGGTATAAAGACAAATATTCTTAGCAAATTGATATGTTCTTTCTTTCAAAATCAAACTTATTTGGTGATTGATCCTTGCTCATTGATATTAATTTGTGATTTAGATATTGTTATTTCCTCAGTAAGGTACTTTCATTCCCCGATAAAATTCGGGATTCTTATAATCTTTTCTTAAAGGATGGCCTGCTTCCCAATCATAAGGCATTAGTATTCTTCTAAGATCAGGATGATTGAGGAATTTAATTCCAATCAGATCGTATGCTTCACGTTCATGCCAGTCGGCGCATCTCCACACATTTGCAACAGATTGAACTTCAGGATTTTCTCTGGGTGTAAAAACTTTAATTTTAACTTTATGCTTTAGTTCGATAGATTCAAGATGGTAAACAACACTCAGAGTTCCCCCAACAATTGTAATACTTCCATCATCTCCAATTTTCTTATCACCATTGGCATTATCAACTCCTGATAAACACATTAAACTATTAAATTGAAAGTGATTACCATCTCTCAGATAAAAACAAACTTCGTGTATAGATAAAGGATCAGCAACAATGAAAGGGTCTAATGGAGAGGCCGAATTTAATTCAATTATTTTATCACCAAATTTTGCTTTTAAAAGATTATAAATTTCTTCGGTAGTCTTCATGCAGATTTCTTTACAAGAGATTCATTGCGAATTTTTTCCTGAAGTTTCAATAAACCTTCAAGCAAAGCTTCTGGTCTAGGAGGACAGCCGGGAACATAAACATCAACAGGTATAACTCTATCAACACCCTTCAGAACATGATAACCATGCTCCCAGTAAGGACCGCCGCAGTTAGAGCAGCTACCCATCGAAATAACATATTTCGGGTCGGGCATTTGTTCATAAAGTCTTTTAACCCTCAGTGCCATTTTTAAAGTAACAGTACCGGAAACAATAATAACATCTGATTGTCTTGGAGAGGGGCGGGGGATTACGCCAAATCTGTCAAAATCATAATGAGAAGCGGAAGTCGCCATCATTTCAATTGCACAACAGGCTAAGCCAAATCCAACTTGCCAGAGAGAAGATAATCGTGCCCAATTAAAAAGATCCTCAGCCGTAGTTATTACAATATTATCATCTGAAAATTGTTTATCTAAAAGTCCCATATCTCCTCAGGTTAATAATTCTTCATTAACAGATATAATTTCTTCAGGTTTCTTCTTTAGTGAAGGAGTTACAATTGGCTGTCTCTCCCATTCAAGATCACCTTTTCTCCATTCGTAAGCCATTCCTAATCCTAAAAGAAAAAGAAAGATTACGCCAACAATATAACCAGCTATTCCATAATTCTGATAGACAAGTGCCCACGGTATTAAAAGTACAACTTCAACATCAAAGATTAAAAAGATTAAAGCAACGACATAAAATCTTATATTAAATTTTACCCATGGAGAACCTATAACATCTTCTCCGCATTCATAAGTAAGGAGCTTTTCGTAACTTGGTCTGGATGGTCTTATGAGACGAGCGACAAAGATTGCAACAACTGTAAACAGAACGGCGGTTAACATAAAAATAAATATCTTGCCAAATTCTGTCAGCATAAAAGCTCTCTAAAGTTTTTACGAAAATAAAAATAACTTTCAGGTAATGTCAAGAAAATTAAAGTAACAATCATTAATAGTTATTTATCTACGATACTTTAAAATAACAAGTCATTTAGCAATTTCAATATATATGGCACCAAATTATCCTTAGATGCTGATATTGATGAAAACAGTTTTTATAGGTTCTGATATTTTAGGATATTTTAGGTGAAATAAAGAAAATACATTTTTATCTCAAATGAGAAACTGATTTCTTTTTTTAGAGAATAATGGAATAAGGTTCCTCTAACCCCTACATTAAATATAGGAAATATTTAAGCTTTAATAAGTACAATCAAATCTTGTGCGCCAATCCATGATGTACTATTACCTGACCATAAGCCAGGAATAGCTGGTTGTGCAAGTTTAAGTTGTGATTTTGCAGCAAAGCCTTCGATAAAGCTAAGTTTATATGCGGTCATTTGTTCAGGATTCTCTGGTACCAAAATTGCAAAATCATTGCCATAATTTTTATAGGTATGATTAAAATTAAAATCGGGGCGTGCAAATCCTAATGGTCGTTGTTGTTCATGTTTGTAATTGTCTAACAGGAAGAAACTAAATAAACAGCGTCCACCTGGTTTTAGCACTCGTGCAGTTTCATTGAAATAATTTGCAGTTGTTTCAGGCAGCATATGTGTAAAAACAGATGCAGCAAAAACAATATCAAAAGTTGCATCGGGATATGGGAAGCGGAAGTCAGTAGGCTTGATCTGTCCTTTAGGATTATAGAATGTATTATGAATGTTCGCCCATGTAAAATGGAAATTAGGCCACTTGGGTGTAAAGTTTTGCTTAAGAAACTCGACCTTATCTTTGCAAATTTCAAATCCTTCATATATACCCCGATTTGAAAGTATATACCGCAGCGGAAAGGCAATGCGACCTAACCCGCAGCCAATTTCAAGTATAACACTTTCCATTGATATGCTACCAAAAACACGTAAAAGCATACTCCACTCTTCTGCCCATCGAAACCATTCTTCGAGTACATTGATACCTTCCTGCTGCATCAATTCAAGAGGTGGAATGAGTTCGTGTTCATAGGTAATCTGATAATTTTCGTTTTTAATAGTTACTCCTAAAATTTTAGTGACAAACTAATTCTATTTTTTTTTAATTGACAAGAGAATTCTGTTTGATTCCGAGTTCAAAAAGAGGTTCCTATATCTAAAACATAATTGGTTTTGCAGAAGGTGCTTCTGAATATGTATAATTGATTATAACTTCTATTAAAATTATTTTTACTTAGTTTAATTATTTAATAATCGGATGCATTCCACTCAGGCAGTTATTCATCTTTCAAATCTAAAATTTAATTTACTTCAGATTAGAAAGAAAATAGGATATGTAAAGCTAATGGCTGTTGTTAAAGCTGATGCTTATGGACACGGTGCTGTAGAGGTGGTCAAATACTACAATACATTAGGCAAATATAAACCTGAATATTATGCTGTTGCTTTTCCAAATGAAGCAATTGAGTTAAGAGATGTAGGGATAAAAGATACAATCCTTATTTTTGATCCATTTGAGAAAGATAATGCTCATATTTGTAGGGAGTACAACCTGATTGCGACAGTATTTAGTAAAGATCATACAGATATTCTAAAAAAAGCATCCGGGAATTTTTTAGAAAAAATAAAAGTTCATATAAAAGTAGATACAGGTATGAACCGGCTTGGAATTGATTATGATAAAGCTTATGATTTTATAAAATTTGTTTCCCATCAAAAAGAATTTTTAATTGATGGTGTTTATACTCATTTTGCTGAGGCGGATTCCAAAGATAAAAAATTTACTCTGCTTCAGTTAAAAAGATTTAAGGAGCTTATCGCAAAACTTAAAGCAGAAAAGATTAAATTAGGATTATTACACTCAGCTAACAGTGCAGCCATGCTTGATTTACCAGAAACATATTTTGATATGGTAAGATGCGGAATTACTTTATATGGATATTATCCATCTTCGGAAACAAGCGAGTCAATAAAATTAAAACCTGTAATGTCTATCATTTCAAATGTAACAACAGTTAAAGAAGTTAAACGGGGAGAAACAATAAGTTATGGAAGAAGATTCAAAGTGAAAAAAGAAACGAAAATTGTTTCTGTTCCTGTTGGATATGCTGATGGATACAGGAGAGGATTAACAAATAAAGCTAAAGCAATAATAAAAGGAAAAATTTTTAACCAGGTTGGAACAGTTACAATGGATAGAATAATGTTAGATGTTGGAAATGCTGATGTGAAAATTGGTGATAAAGTAATTCTTTTAGGAAATGATAATAATGAAAATGTAACTGCCTGGGATTGGGCAAAAGTTCTTGATACAATTCCTTATGAAATTACTTGTGGAATAACTAAACGCCTGCCAAGAGTTTACTTGTGATGGATTTTATAAAACAATATTTGGTTCAAAGCATTTCTCACGCTGCCGGAAATCTTCGCCTCAATTCAAACCAGATAGAAGCATTAGCTCTCTTTAAAGAATTAATTCTTAAATCAGATCATCTGGAAAATGATTTGCTTAGAATGAAAAAAGTAACTGAGTTCTCAACTCTTGCAATTAAGCTGCATGATATTTATTCCTTCCTGATAAGAAATACGATAGATATACCAGCTATATCAGAAAAATTTAAGCAGCACAGCCAGCAGCTTGAAAAGGATGTTAATCTGCTTTTATACAATGCTGATCGTTCAAACTTTAAATTGGTGTTTGAAAAGATTAAGCAGGAAGAGAAAGCTGAAGATATAAAAAACCCCATAGTAAAAATTATTGAAGAGAACGGTACCACTTATGAAGAAAAAGAAGAGAAGAGTTCTTCTTTTACAAAATTTGAAGAGACTATTTTAAATCCTATTAAACCTATTGACTCATTCCTTAATGAAATTTCTGAACTTGCTTCACAAAGCGAGCAAGAATCCGCCAAAGACGGACTGCCTGATAATATTGATGAATATATTGAAACCATGAAGAAAAATTCCGAACTCTCAAAGAAAAATGGTTTTGAAATCTTATCAGGTATGCACTTATTAGTTTCCGATTCTTTAAGCTTAATGAAGGATGGAATTCTTAAAGCAGATAAAGAGAATATTGAATCACTAAGAGCTTGTCTTATTGTTATTGCAGCAGTAGTCAGAGGAAAAGAAGTGAATATTTCTGACTATCTTAATAAGGCTGAAAATTTCAGCAAAAAAATTAATTTGATAAAACTTAAGGAAGAAAAATGAAAGTTTACGCTGTAATTATGGCGGGTGGTGTCGGTTCAAGGTTCTGGCCAAGCAGTAAAGAAAAAACTCCAAAACAGCTTCTTAAAATTTTTGATGAAAAAACAATGATACAGGATACCGTTGAAAGGTTGAAAGGAATTGTTGAGAATGAAAATATTTTTATTGTCACTAATAAAGTTCAAAAGCCGGAAATATTAAAACAGCTTCCGTACCTGCCTAAAGAAAATATTATTGAAGAACCATTTGGCAGAAATACTGCAGCTTGTATCGGGCTTTCAGCAATTATTCTTAAATCGAAAGAAGCTGATGCAGTGATGATTACACTACCTGCTGATCATCTTGTGCGTGATTTAGATTCTTTTTATAAAACATTAAACGGGGCAATTAATTTTGCTTATGAATCAAAAGGGCTTGTGACAATTGGGATTACTCCAAACCGGCCCGAAACAGGTTATGGATATATCCAGATTGATGAAAATGAAGTAAAAGAAAATATTCATAAAGTTTTTACTTTTGCAGAGAAACCAAACTATGCTACCGCTGTAAGATTTCTTGCGAGCGGAGATTTTTTGTGGAACAGCGGTATGTTTATTTGGAGAGTTGATTCAATTCTTGAAGAGATGAGAATACATCTCCCTGAGCTTTATGAAGGCCTGGAAAAAATTGAAAAGGATATTAATACTCGTGATTATGAAAAAACACTTCTGAATGTTTACGGGCAGCTAAGAAATATTTCCATTGATTATGGTTTAATGGAAAAATCAAACAGGGTTTATTTAACAAAAGGAAATTTTATCTGGAGTGATGTTGGAAGCTGGGAAGAAGTTTACCAGTTATCCGGTAAAGATGATGATGGAAATGCAATTAAAGGAAATGCTTTTACAGATATGACAGTTGATACTTTAATTTATTCTCCAAATAAATTTACTGCGGCAATTGGAGTTGAGAACCTTATAATTGTAAATACTGATGATGCAGTGCTTGTCTGCAGAAGAGATCATAGCCAGGATGTTAGAAAGGTAGTTGATCATCTTAAGATTAATAAACTAACAGAGCATTTGTAGGAGTTCAAATTCAAAGTAATAGTTGAAACCTTCGAAGTCACACTGAGCGAAGTCGAAGTGTGACAGTCATCCTTCGGCTCCGCTCAGGATGACAAATCGCAAAACGTGACCTTGAACTTTCATTGCTTATGAAAAAACTTATTACCGACCTTGATGTTTTAAAACTGCACCAATCAGGAGTTAAAGTAATTCCAGTTGGGGAAAATGAAATTCTTACACCTTTGGCTAAAGACAGAATAAAAGATCTCGGAATAAAAATAGTTACTAAAGAAGAAGCTGCAAGAATTAATAATGCAGAAAATTTTCTCAACACCTCCGTAAGATTAAAGAAAGCTGCAATTGGGGGAGACCATACAGGATTTAAGATTAAAAATCTTCTCTCTAAAATTTTAACTGAAAAAGGATTTGAAGTTATTGATGTGGGTACCTTTGATGAAAAGTCCTGCGACTATCCTGACTTTGCTTTAGCTGTTGCAGAAAAAGTACAAAGTATGAGTGTTGATTTTGGAGTTATAATAGATGCAACAGGAATTCCTTCTGCTATAACTGCTAATAAGCTTAGAGGAATAAGAGCAGCAACTTGTTACAATGAATTCTCAACAAGAAGTGCAAGAGAGCATAACAATGCAAATATACTTGTGCTCGGTGCTAAAGCTCTGGGAGAAGAAACAATAAAATCTATTCTTGATGTCTGGCTGAATACAAACTTTGGAGGCGGAAGACATCAAAAAAGATTGGATAAGATTAGGGAGATTGAAGCGAAAAGAAATTAAAATTTCTTATTAAGTTAACTTCAAAAATGTCATTCCTGTGAAAACGGGAATCTAAAAACCTCAGATTACTCAATAGATTCTCACTTTCGTGGGAATGACAAATTCAGTACATAGGCTTTTCGAATTGAACTCAAGATTAAAAAATTAAGACTGAAAGAAGTGTTACTAAATAAAAAATATTTGAGATTTATTTTAGCTGCATTATTTGTATCAGCGATTTTTGTCTCGATATTCTTTAGTAATCCAAACCTAAGTAGCAATCCTCAAGTAAATGATATTGTCACGGCTGCAAATAACTTATTAAACTCCTTTAACAAAGAACAATTACAAAAAATTAAATTTGAATTTACAGATGATGAAAGATTCGATTGGGATTACGTTCCGAAGAGCCGTGAAGGAATTCCAATAAAAGAATTTAATGAGAAGCAAAAAGAATTGTTGAATGAATTGTTAAATGCTTCTTTAAGTAAGCAAGGTATTAAAAAAGCTGAAGGAGTGTTAATACTTGAATCTGTTCTGTATGATTTATCCGGACAAAGCTCTTTCAGAGATCCGGGAAAATATTTTGTAATTTTTTTTGGAACTCCTGATAAAGTAAAACCATGGGGCTGGCGGTTTGAAGGCCATCATCTTTCATTAAACTTTACAATCATCAAAGAGAGCATTATAGTTTCCACACCAATGTTTTTTGGTGCTAATCCTTCCGAGGTAAAACAGGGGAAGCATAAAGGATTGCGTGTTCTGAAATTTGAAGAAGATTATGCAAGAGAATTAATTAAATCTCTTGATAAGCAGCAATTTAAAGAAGCTTTAATTAACGAAGATGCACCAGGTGATATTATAACCGGAAATGATGAGAGAATTGATCCATTGGAACCAAAAGGTATTTCAGTTTCTAAATTAAAAAAAGATCAATTTGAAATTTTGTTGAGGCTGATAAAAGAGTATATAGCCAATTCAAGTCCCGAACTTGCTGAGCAGAGAAATTTTGATTTAATAATTTCAAATAAAAATGAAATTCATTTCGCCTGGGCTGGAGGAGTTGAAAAAGGAAAACCTCATTATTACAGGATCCAGAGTAATACTTTTTTAATTGAGTATGATAACACACAGGATAGCGCAAATCATATTCACTCAGTCTGGAGAAGTTTTAAAAATGATTTTGGGGAAGATTTGCTGAGGAAGCATTATAAAGAGCATCACCAATAATATCTATTCTTCTCATCCGTTTAATTCTTAACATAAAGCTCTGATACAATAGTTGTATTCCCGGTATTAATTCCATAACCCCCGAATTGGTGTTTTTCTCTTAATTGAAACTTTTCCGAAAGTACAGAGCGTATGACCTCCAACTCTTCGTATTTTTTGTTTGATTCCGGATCCAGATTGGTAATAAGCCACATTCTTTTGTAATCATTTAAAATATTTCCCATGTTTTCTAAGGTTAATGGATATGGATTTATCTCTTCAGGTAAGAATCTGTTAGTTGTCTTTTTAATTTCCCTGGTCATGTAATAATCGAAAGAAAAGCAAAGATGGGTATAGTAGATACAATCGCCCGGCTGCTGCAATGAGATTACATGTTTAGTCAAAGGTTTCCATTCATTTATATTATCATCCCGGACATTGAAGTATTTGTTAAGTCCCCAAAATGACAATCCTGATAATAACAGGAGACATAAAGGAAAAATTCCGTACTTTCTAAAACGGGTTTGGCTTACCTTGATTAATCCATAACCAGCCAATAAAACGAGGGCGGGTACACACATCAGTGTGTATCGTTCTATAAGAATCGGTTTAACAAAGGAAATTAAATACATTATTGCAATAGGAAAGACGAGCCACAACATTAGTAATCGTGTGTACCAAGTTTTTTCCATAGCTTTTAATGAATCAGGAATTATACGTGACATTTTTAGCATGGTAATAAAGATCAAAATCATGTAGCTGATAAAGAGTATAAATCCAGCATTCCCACTCATTTGATACAATAAACTTAATAACCCATTAAATGTCGGTTTGGTAATCCAGTCTATTGCTCCTTTATCCTGCCAAAACAATAAAGCAATAAATGGAATGATAAGTAATATCAGAAATCCCAGTACTTTGAGAAACAATAAGTTTCCAATGTATTTTATTTTTGTATATCCAAGTGAAAATATCTGAGCAGAAAGAACAAAAACAGCAAAGGCATGAGAATAGACTGCCAATACACTTGTAACCACATATATTATCCAAAATTTTCTTTCGTTTGGCGACTCTACGGCACGAATAAAGAAATAGTTTGAAAGAATTAATAAAAGAACCAGGAGGCTGTAACTTCTGGCTTCCTGTGAATAATGAACGTGAAAAGCGTGAATAGAAAGTAGTCCTGCACTGATAAGACCTGCCTTCCTTCCAAAAAGTCTGCTTCCTAAAATGTAAATTGCTGGTATTGCGGCTACCCCAAAAATAACTGACAGACTTCGTATAACTAATTCACTCTCTCCAAGATACATCCATGGACGCAATAAAAGGTAGTAAAAAGTCATATTAGCACCTGACTTCAAAGTTAACTCCCAAAAGTTAACCCAATGCAATCGGGCCCACTCCCAGCTCATGGTTTCATCAAACCAAAATGTCCCATTCTCCAACAGATAAAATCGAATTAGTCCGGCGATGATAGTAATAATTGTAAGAAAAACTAATGCTCTTTTTGAAGAAATCTCAGAAGAGTTAAAAGCTGGAAGTAAAATCTTATTACCTCAATTTTAATAATGAGTTTATTGAATGATAAAAATAAAACCTTGATAAATCAGAATTGCTTAAAACATACTTTATTATATAAACACATTCAACATCAACCAATACTTTCAGCAAAAGAAATCAATCTTTTTTACTCTAAAAAGATTACACGATTTTTCTTATTTTAACCTTTGAAATATTACATTTGAAAATTTCCGGAGGCTTTTTGGAAGAAAATATTCAGCAGGATATTAATGTACTTATCAAAAGACGTTATGAAGAGCTTGATGAACTTAAAACTAAAGGTATTGAACAGTTTGCTTATTCCTTTGATGTGAATTCTGATTCAGATGATATTAAGAAAAATTATAAAGACTTGCCCGCCGAAAGTGCGGAAGCAGAGAAGATAGTAGTAAGCATTGCCGGAAGAATTATGGCAATCCGCAGAATGGGTAAAGCTTCTTTTGCACATATCCAGGATGATAAAGGAAGAATTCAAATCTATTTAAAGAAAGATGAACTTGGTGATATTTACGATGCTTTCAGGTTAATGGATATTGGCGATATAATTGGTGTTAAAGGATTTGTATTTAAAACCAAAACGGGTGAAATATCAGTTCATTCAACTTCACTTAAGCTTCTTACAAAATCATTAAGACCATTACCAATCCCAAAAGAAACAACTGATGAGCAAGGTAATAAAGTTATTCACGATGAATTTACAGATAAGGAATTAAGATATCGTCAGCGTTATGTTGATCTTGTTGTTAATCCTCAGGTTAAAGAAGTTTTTATTAAGAGAAGTAAAATTATTTCTTCAATGAGGTCTTTTCTGGATTCCCACGGATACCTTGAGGTAGAAACTCCGGCACTACAGCCAATTTATGGAGGTGCAGCAGCAAGACCTTTTGTAACGCACCATAATGCACTTGATACAAGACTCTATCTTCGAATCGCTGATGAACTCTATCTGAAAAGATTAATTGTAGGCGGTTTCAATGGAGTATATGAGATTTGTAAAGATTTCCGGAATGAAGGAATGGATCGGACACATAATCCTGAGTTTACTATGATGGAGTTGTATGTTCCTTACAAAGATTATGAATGGATGATGAATTTTGTAGAAGAGATGCTTGAAAAGATTTGCCTTGATGTTCTTGGAAACTTTGAAATGTCTTATGAGGGAAAGACAATAAACTTTTCCCGTCCATGGAAAAGAATTTCTATGGTTGAATCTTTAAAAGAAAAAACAGGGCTGGATATTCTTTCTGCTTCTTATAATGAACTTAAAGAATTTGCAAAGAAAAATAACCTTGAAATAAAAGAGGGACGACCAAAACAAATTGATGAAATATTTAGTGAATTAATACAACCAGAATTAATCCAACCGACATTTGTTATTGATTATCCTGTTGAGCTTTCTCCTTTGGCAAAACCACACAGATCAAAACCCGGGCTTGTTGAAAGATTTGAAGCTTATGTTGGTGGAAGAGAAATATGCAACGCTTTCAGTGAGCTGAACGATCCGATTGACCAGAGAAAGAGATTTGAAGGACAGGCAAAAATGCTTGAAGAGGGAGATGAAGAAGCTCACCAGGTTGATGAGGATTTCCTTAGAGCACTTGAATATGGAATGCCTCCGACTGCCGGACTCGGTGTTGGAATTGACAGGTTAGTAATGTTATTAACTGACCAATCATCTATTAGGGATGTTATTTTCTTTCCCCAGATGAAACCTGAAATAAAAACCTAAACCGGAGAAAGCAAAGTGCCTAACATAACTCAGTCAGTCTATATATTTTTTATTCAATATTGATTTGAGTTATGCAAATTATAAAAGCAGTTTTAATCTGTTTTTTACTAAGCCCGATTATCTTTTCACAAACAAATTCATTTCATCCAGATAGTAATTTGAGAAATGGTAATCTTAAGCTGGAGTTAAAAGAAATCAACTACAATAATTCTCTTCAGCTCAAAACTAATAATCCTCCAGAATTAGAATTTGATCCCTTGCAAACAAAAGTTAATTATCCTTTGTTATACGGATTGGGTGCTGTTTATCTTGGAGCAGGAATCGGCGTTCATATTTATCAGAGCAATACATGGTGGAAAGATAACCGAACAAGCTTTCACTTCCAGAATGATTGGCCTTACGCATTATGGATTGATAAGATAGGACATTTTTACGCTGCTACTTTACTGGTTCATGGTTTTTCTGTTGGATTAGAAGCCGCAAATTTCCAAACTGAAGATGCAATAGTTTATAGTACTGCTGCTGCAATTGCATTTCATTTTTATGTAGAGATAGAAGATGGATTTGGTGCTCAATGGGGATTTAGTCCGGGTGATGCAATTGCAAATACTTTAGGTTCAGGCTATGCTCTTGCACAATATTATTTTCCTTACCTCCAAAACTTTCAAATTAAATACAGCTATTATCCTTCTGCAAAAATGAGAAGCGGTGAACATAAAGGAAATGTTATTGATGATTATGAAGGACAAAAATATTGGTTAACATTTCGAATGGAAAACCTTCTTCCGGATGATCTTGCAGAAATATGGCCTGCGTTCTTAAATCTTGCTGTCGGAATGGGAGTTAAAGATCTTGATGGTTCAGGCGGCGGCCGGAGGGAAATATTTGTTGGGCTCGATTTCAATGTTCTTGAACTTCCTTTAACTGGTAAGTTTGGTAATTTTGTTAAGAATTCTTTGAACTATATTCATTTTCCAATGCCGGGAATAAGAATATCACCCGACTCTGCTTTTTTTGTACTTCTTTTTTAAGGAACAGATTGAAATACAGCATCGTCATACCAACTCTTAATGAAGAAAAACTTCTTCCAAATTTAATTACACAATTAAGTAATCACGTCCTAAAAGAAAAATATGATTATGAAATAATTATTTCTGACGGCGGAAGTAATGATAAAACAATTGAAGAAGCTCTGATTCAATCAGATGTTATTAAAGTTTATATTGATGATGAAAGACAAAATATTGCCAAGGGAAGAAATGCTGGTGCTCATTATGCTAAAGGAGAGATTTTAGTTTTCTTAAATGGAGATGTTATTTTACCAGGCACAGAAGAATTTTTTAGCTACTTAGAAAATAATTTTACTGATACTAATTATGCCGCAATGACGTGCAAAGTAAAAGTATTTAAAGACGAAGAAAAAATTTCCGATATTCTTTTTCACTCAGTTTACAATACATACTTTTATCTGCTTAATTTATTTGGAGTAGGAATGGGAAGAGGTGAATGCCAGATTATTAAGAAAAAGTATTTTGAACTGGTTAAAGGAAACAATGAAGAGTTAGATGCCGGAGAAGATTTCGATCTTTTTAAAAGAATAAGAAAACATGGTAAAATATTGTTTGCAAAAGATCTTTGTATTTATGAATCACCAAGAAGATACAGGAAACTTGGTTACAGCGGTGTTACCTGGTCGTGGATTAAAAATTCTATCTCTATTTTATTAAGGAATAAATCGTTATCTAAAGAATGGGAACAGGTTAGATAAGATGGAAGATGTGAGATGGAAAATGGAAGATGGAAGTATTCTTGAAATTACTCTTGAACCAATTGATTTAACTAATCACTGATGACAAAAAACTAACTATTATGCAAAAAAAGATTTTACTTTTTTTACTAACTATACCTTCACTATTATTTGCTCAGGCAGAATATGTTTCTGCTGATAATTCTGTTTATGATTTTTTGAACAGGATGGAAACTCTTAAACTGATTGAAAATTATAATCCTTTTGAAATTCCGAAAAGCAGGGGAGAGATCGGTAAGTTTCTTAGAGAAGTTATTACAAATGCGGAAAGACTTGATGTTATTGACAATAAAATGTTAGAGGATTTTAAAGTTGAGTTTGAAAATGAAATTTATACCACATTAAATTCTTCAGAGAGAATAATTGGCGAAGGCTCTTATAATCTTTTTTCTCAGAAAGAAAAATATTTATTCTTTTATAATGAAGAAGAAAGAGCAAATATTTTTATTAATCTTATCTCTCAAGGAGAGTTTATTTACAGGAACAATTCTTCTTTAGATATTAATTCATCTACATCTCTTGGCTACTATGGCGGTGAAATAAGAGGAACGTTGCTTAAAAAATTTGGATTTTTTCTGAGAGGTTACCAGGGTCAGGTTTTTGGAAACAAAGAAACTGCAAGATTAAAAAAAGAAGTTGCATATAATTACAAATACAACCTTGAACCTGAGGAAGGCTATTTTGATGAAACATCCGGTTATATGTCCGCTGATTTTGATTTGCTTAAATTAAAATTTGGCAGAGACAGGTTATTAGTTGGTCATGGTCAAACAAAATCTTTGGTTGCGGATAATTCTCCGATGTTTGATTACCTTTCACTCAATATAAATTATGAATTTTTAAATTTCTCTTACTTTCATGGCAAACTTTTAGGAAATTCTTCTTTTGCAGATGATAGCATAACTGGCAGGACAAATATTGTTGATGAAAAATATATTGGCTACCACAGGTTAAGCCTTGATTTTTCCCCGAGTGTTTCTCTGGGTGCAGGAGAAATTATTATTTATGGGAAAAGGGGAATAGATTTATCTTATTTAAATCCTTTTACGTTTTATAAATCAATTGAGCATTCTAACCAGGACCGCGATAACGCAATGCTTTTCTTTGATCTGAATCTGAAACCTATCTGTGGTTTGAAAATTTTTACAACATTTCTAATTGATGATATTTCTTTTGGAAAGATCGGTTCCGGATGGTATGGAAATCAAACTTTACTTCATACCGGGATTTTCTCAAGCAACCTTTATAACGTTGCACCGGTTGATTTCAGCATTGAATACATTAGGATTGAACCATATACTTTTACGCATCACCTAACCGGAAACAATTTTACTCATAACGGTTATAATATCGGTAGTGATTTACAACCTAATAGTGAATTGTTTTTTTCTCAAATAAATTATAGGTTTAACCATAGGTTAAGGTGTTCGGCATCATTTTGGTTCACAACTCATGCAGCAAATCCTGTAAATAATGATGGCAGTATAAAAAATGTTGGCGGCGATATAAATATTGGTCACCGAGTAACTGATTCAGAAACTGTGAAATTCTTAGATGGTGATCTTGAATATTTGAGAAGATTTTCATTTTTAATTTTTTATGAACCTTTTAACCAGATCTCTTTTTCACTGAATATTAATTATTTGAATAACTCACTGCAGAATTCAATAAAGTATAAAGAAACACAAATGTTTTTTATAATTGGCGCAAGAATTTAATTACAAAGGAGAAAAGAATGTTTAAGAATTTAATCCGCCAGAGGCGGACAATTTTAGCAATCGTTCTTACAATTGGAATTGTTTTAGGTTTTCAGATTGATAAAGTTTTTTCTGATGACAACTTGAGAAACAGCATTATAAAGTTTAATGACGTTCTTACATTCACAGAAAAATATTACGTAGAAGAAGTTGATACACAGGTTCTTGTTGAAGCAGCAATAAATGGAATGCTTAATAAGCTTGATCCTCATTCAGTTTATATTCCTGCTTCACAAATGGAATCAGTAGAGGAAAATTTCCGGGGAGATTTCGAAGGAATCGGAATTGAATTCCAGGTTGTGAATGATACACTTACTGTTGTTTCTCCTATCTCTGGTGGTCCAAGTGAAGAACTTGGAATACAATCCGGTGACAGAATAATTAAAATTGATGGGGAAGATGCTTTAGGCTTAACTAATGAAGAAGTCAGAAATAAGCTGCGTGGGAAAAAAGGAACCAAAGTTAATGTTACAATATTAAGGCATGGAGTTGCTGATCCAATCGAATATGAAATAACACGCGATAAAATCCCTATCTATTCAGTTGACACACATTTTATGCTTGATAATAAAACCGGTTATGTAAGTGTATCAAGATTCGCAGAGAAAACTTACGATGAACTAGTTAGTGCCCTTAATAATCTCCACGCACAGGGAATGAAAGAGCTTGTGCTTGATTTAAGAGGTAATCCTGGTGGGTATCTTAACCAGGCTTTCGAGATTGCCGATCTTTTTATAGATGGTGAAAAGAAAATTGTTTATACAAGAGGAAGAAGATCAGAATTTAATGAAGACTATTACGCTTCAGAATCATCTCAGTTTGAAAGTATTCCCCTGGTTGTACTTGTTAACCAGGGAAGTGCTTCGGCAAGTGAGATCGTTTCAGGTGCAATTCAGGATTGGGATAGAGGTTTGATTGTTGGTGAAACTACATTTGGAAAAGGTCTTGTACAAAGACAATTTAATCTTACTGATAATTCTGCTTTAAGATTAACAATCTCAGAATACTATACTCCTTCGGGAAGATTAATTCAAAGAGATTATAAGGATAAGAAGAATAAAGAAGAATATTATTCTGAAGTTTATGACCGGGAAGAAACTGAGGGAGATAATTTAAATCATAATGTTGAAAATGATTCTACAAAACCTGTTTATAAAACAAATGGCGGAAGAATTGTTTATGGAGGTGGTGGTATTACCCCTGATTATATTGTTAAATCCGAAAACATAACTGAGTATACTACAAATCTTCTTAGAAATAATATTTTTTATTTATATACCTTATCATATCTTGATAAAAATACTTTAGAAATAAAAAATCAGTTTGGCGATGATCTTGAAAAATTCAGAAATGGATTTACTATAGATGATAATAATGTTAAGAACTTCATTTCTTTCGCTGAAACAAAAACTGTTAAGTTTGCTTCCGATGATTTTGAAAAAGATAAAGAATATATTCTGGCAAGACTTAAAGCTCAGGTTGCAAGAAATTTCTGGAAAAATGAAGGATGGTTTTCAGTTCTTCTATCTTCAGACAACCAGGTTGCAAAAGCGGTTACTCTTTTTAATGAAGCAAAAGATTTAGCTAAATTAAAATGAACAAATCTCCAAAAAAATTTTATATCGTTCGGGATTTCCTAATTTTATTTGATTGTCATATTCTAAAAATATTTTATCCTTATCGGCATATATGGCAAAATATTGCACTCCTACGAAGTGCTTAAAGGTTTAGGGTTAATGTATTTCTACAAACATTTAGCTCCTATGGAGCTATCTTTTCAAAATGTGCTGGATGCAAACAGTTTAAATTCTTAACTCCGTTAGGAGTTATATGTTTGTAGAAAGATGAAAGACTCTTTTTAATGAAGCAAAAGATTTAGCTAAACTAAAATGAATAAATCTCCAAAAAAATTTTATATCGTTCAGGATTTCCTAATTTTATTTGATGGTCATATTCTAAAAATATTTTATCCTTATTTGAATATATATGGCAAAATATTGCACTCCTACGGAGTGCTTAAAGGTTTAGGGTTAAATGTATTTCTACAAACATTTAGCTCCTATGGAACTATTTTTTCAAAATGTGCTGGATGCAAACAGGTTAAGTTCTTAACTCCGTCAGGAGTTATATGTTTGTAGAAAGATGAAAGACAAGAAAATTAGAACTCCGTAGGAGTTCAATGTTTATTAATCCATTTTTATAATTAAGCTAGATAACATTGAAAATGAAAATTTTCTCCAACTCTTTCTCTTTAAGAATCGCTATCCTTCCAATATTATCACTGATATTTCTATTTTTCTTTTATAACTCAACGGAGAATAATTCTAAAAATAAATCTAAAAAGCAGGTTGAAATTAATTTTCCATCTGATAAAATTTTAGTACCGGGAGAAGAATTAACTTATGTTGTAAGTTATTCTCTGGCAAAACTCGGGGAAGTAAAGATAAAAGTCCGTGATAAAAAAAATGTTAATGGTAAAACTTATTACAATGTTATAGCATATATGGACTCATATTCAGGAGTTCCATTTGTAACTCTTCACCAAACCTATGAAAGCACTATAAGCAGTGATAATTACTCCACCTTCTTCAGGGGAGTATCTAAAGAAGAAGAGCCATTCACATATACAGAATATTATTTTAATTATGACGCTAAAAAAGTGAGAGTAAAAAAGGGAAGATTTAAACCTGCAAAAGTATGGAAGGACAGTACTGTAACAATTGATAAATTTTATCAGGATGGTTTATCAATTTTTTATTATGCAAGAGTGAATTCAGGCCAAAACAAATCTATTGATATTCCTTGTTTTGTAAATGAAAAGAAAGAAACAACAAAAATTAATTTTTATAAAGAAGAAACTGATGTTTCCATTGATGCAGTTGATTATGATATTGCCTGTGTGCGTCTTGACGGTGAATTGGATTTTATAAGCATCTTTGGTCTTACAGGACATTTTGAAGGCTGGTTTTCAAATGATGAAGCATCAATCCCTGTTGTTGCTAATATGAAAGTTCTTATAGGAAATGTAAGACTTGAATTGGTTAAATGGAAAAGAGAAGGATGGAAGCCTCCACAATTTAAAGATTAGAATGGAAGAAAAGATTTTTCCCTATTCAGATAAATTTCCTAAAATAGATGTTAGCGTTTTTCTTGCTTCAGGTGTAAAAATTATTGGTGATGTCGAGATTGGGGAGAGTTCCAGCATCTGGTATAATTCTGTCATAAGGGGAGATGTTAATTATATTAGAATCGGTGAATTAACTAATATACAGGACAATTCAGTTCTTCACGTCACTGGTAAAAATCCACTAATTGTAGGTAATAAAGTAACTGTGGGACACTCTGCTGTTCTTCATGGTTGTACGGTTATGGATTTAACACTTATCGGAATAGGCGGTATAATTCTTGACGGAGCGATAGTAGAAGAAAAATCTATGGTTGCTGCGGGTTCTGTTGTTAAACCGGGTTTTGTAGTACCATCGGGCAAACTTGTTGCAGGAATTCCTGCTAAAGTTATAAGAGATCTTACAGATGATGAAATGATAGAGTTTGAAAACTCAGCTATACGCTATAAAAAATATGCTGAGACTTCTTTTAATTCTATTAAATACCGCGGATAGATAGTGGTAAAAAATCTATTTGTAAATGTTCTTAATGATTTTGATATTGATAAAAAATTTATTTACAATATTGTAAAAGAATTAAAGAATGAACTTGAGTTCGATATATCAGGTATCCAAATAAATTTTGTAAACAGTAAAGAAATAATGAGAATCAATAAAGAATATCTTAATCACAATCATTCAACAGATATAATCACTTTTGATTATTCGGAATCACAAAAAATGCTTAATGGGGAAATCTACATATCTACTGAAGATGCAGCATCAAATGCAAGAAAATATGGAGTGAAACTAAAAGAAGAAATTATGAGACTTGTTATACACGGATTTTTACATCTTCTTGGATTTAATGATCAATCACGAAAAGATAAGATTGTGATGAAAAAACTTGAAAACCAGTTATATAATAGATATAGATTATTAGTTAGTTAGGAATAGATATGATGAGAGAAATTGCTAAAGTGCTTGAAGAAGTTATCCATAATTTGAACTCTGAACCGGCAGAAAAAACTTTTAACAGGTTAAGTAAAAAGTATAAATTTGAAAAAAGTGCAGTTGCCGCGGTTTATAGCTGGATTTATGATAAACTAATGAATGAATCATTCAGCCATTATTATGGGGAAGCTGCTGATTTTGGCAGTTTCAGGGTACTTTCAGATGAAGAAATTACCCAGATTGGTTTGGAAAATTATAATTATCTGTTACATTTCTACAATAAAGGGATAATTACAAACGGCGATTTGGAACTGATTATGGAACAAATTAAGTTATTCGGTGGTGATGGAGTTTCATTTGAGCAGTTAACTTTGCTTATATTATCTCTCTTTCTTGAATTAAATAATTTTACATTACCCGGAAGCAGGGCAATTTTATACTCTTCCGATCTTATAAATTAGAAATTAAATGGCTAAAAATTTAGTAATAGTTGAATCTCCGTCGAAAGCACGGACGATAAATAAATACCTTGGAAAAGACTTTAAGGTTGAGGCAACAGTAGGGCATATCAGGAACTTGCCAAAAACCAAGCTTGGGGTAGATATAGAAAAAAATTTTGAACCTCAATATGTTACTATCCGCGGCAAAGGGGATGTTGTAAAGAAGATAAAAGCACTTGCAGCAAAAAGTAAAAACATCTATATCGCAACCGACCCTGACCGTGAAGGTGAAGCAATTGCCCAGGATATTGCCGATATTCTTAACGGCAAAGGGGAAACAAAAATTTACCGTGTTCTTTTCAATGAGATAACCAAGAATGGCGTTACAAAAGCAATGCAATCTCCACGCCCGATTGATGATAATCTCGTTTCTTCTCAAAGAGCAAGAAGAGTAATGGACAGGATTATTGGTTATAAAATTAGTCCTTTTTTGTGGAAAGCTATAATTGAAATTTCAGGAAGCACTTCACTTTCTGCAGGCAGAGTTCAATCTGTTGCTTTAAAGCTTATATGCGATAGAGAAGGCGAAATAGAAAAGTTTATTCCTACTGAATACTGGTCAATTTGGGCAATCTTCAAAACTGATAAAGGGGAAACATTTAAAGCAAAGCTGTTTAGTATTGAAGGTAAGGACCTTAAGATTTCTCCTAAACCTGTAATGTCTGATGATGATTGGAAAGAATTTCTTGCTAAGAATTTTGCTATTACCAATGCTGAATCTGCAAAGGAAATATTTGAAAGGGTTTTATCTAAAAAACAATTTCTTATAACTAACGTAGTTAAGAGGAATACTAAAAGAAATCCTTCCGCACCTTTTATTACAAGCACAATGCAGGCAGAAGCTTCAAGAAGATTGGGAATGCGCCCTAAGCAGACAATGGTACTTGCTCAGAAATTATACGAAGGAATTGATCTTGGCGATGAAGGAACTGTTGGTTTAATTACCTATATGAGAACCGATTCAACCAGGATAAGCGTAGAGGTTATTCCTTTAGTAAGAGATTTTATTAAAGATACTTTTGGGAAAGAATATTTACCGGATTCTCCAAATACTTATGAAAAGAAAAAAGCAAATGTTCAGGATGCACATGAGGGAATAAGACCAACTTCATTAAAATATACTCCTGAGTTTGTTAAGAAGTTTGTAGATAACAGAACTTTCAAACTGTATGAATTAATCTGGAAAAGATTTGTAGCATCTCAAATGAATTCTGCATTGTTTGAAACTACTGTTATAGATATTTCAGCAGATGAATTTCTCTTTAAAGCATTTGGAAATGCGATTAAGTTTAACGGCTTTATGCAGGTTTATGAAGAAATTGCTGAGCAAAAATCAGATGCAGAAGAAAAAGCTGAGTACAGAAATGAAAAAATTCCGCTTGGGCTTGAAGAAGGGAACAAGCTTTCTCTTGAAGAGCTTCAGAAGACACAGCATTTTACCAAACCACCGGCAAGATTTACAGAAAGTTCACTCATAAGAGAACTTGAAAATAAAGGTATTGGGAGACCGAGTACTTACTCTTTAATCGTAAGTACAATACAGGATAGGAAATATGTTGAGCAGCTTGAAAAGAAACTTATTCCGACTAAACTTGGAAAACAAGTTAACCACATTCTTGTAAAAAATTTTCCAAAAATAATTAATGAAGATTTCACATCCTTAATGGAAAATGAGCTTGATCTTATTGCCAATGGCGAAATAGAATATGTTAAAGTTTTAAATGATTTTTATAATCCTTTTTCAGAATCTCTAAAGCTTGTTGAAGATAAAGTTGAAAAAATTTACTGCGATCTTTGCGGAAGTGAAATGGAAATTAAATTTGGACGTTACGGCAAATATTTAGCTTGCAGCAACTATCCCAATTGTAAAAACATAAAATCATTTCGCGAAATTGCGGCAGCAAACAAAGAACCCGAATTTACAGGTGAAAAGTGCGAGAAATGCGGAGCCAGAACTGTTTTCAGGGAAGGGAAGTACGGAAGATTCATTGGTTGTGAAAGATATCCTGAATGTGATTTTGTAAAAAATATTACACTTGGAATTACCTGCCCTAAATGTAAACAGGGTGAAATTGTTGAGAGAAAATCAAAAAGAAATAAAGTATTTTACGGGTGTTCGAGATATCCGGATTGTGATTTTGTAAACTGGTACAAACCTGTACCGCAGCCTTGTCCTAATGGTGATTCAGAATATATGCTTCAGCGTTATGCTGTTAAGAAAGGGAATTATCTGAAATGCCCTGTTTGCAATGAAGAATTGATTCCTGCTGAAGTTGAAGAAGTCGAAGAATAAATTTTAATGTTAATTGAAAAAGTAACAGAAGAATATCTTCAGTATTTGAAGAGTATTAAACGATATTCTGAAAATACAGTTAAATCCTACCGTGGAGACCTTGAAGGGTTTTATTCATACTGCAATGAATACTCTAAAAAAGAAATCTCTGAAGTCAGCGAGAAATTTATCAAATCTTATTTAATGGTTTTAAGCGAATCCGGGATAGAGCGAAAATCAATTTCACGAAAAATATCCTCTTTAAAAGGTCTTTTTAAATTTGCATATCTAAACGAATACTTTAATATTAATCCTGCATCAGCCATTAGGGGTCCTAAAGTAAAAAGAAAATTACCTGAGATTGCATCTTTATCATCAATATTAGATGCTTATAAGGAAATTGAAAAAGATGAAAACTCCGAAATGGTAAAAGCCATCTTTGAAATTCTCTATGGTTGTGCAATACGAGTTGATGAGCTATGTAAGTTGAATTATGGGGATCTTAATCTTAAAGAAAAAACATTAAGGGTTTTTGGAAAGGGAAGTAAGACAAGAATAGTTCCGGTTGGAGAAAAATCATTAGTAGTTATAAAAGAATATTTAAATACAAAAAAGTTTGAAAGTATTTCCAATCCTCTTTTCATAACAAAAATTGGAAAAAGAATTTATCCGCGGTTAGTATATAGACTTGTAAATAAATATTTATCTTTGGTTACAGATTTAAAGAAAAAAAGTCCGCATATTTTAAGACACAGTGCAGCAACCCATATGCTTGATAATGGTGCTGACTTGAATGCAGTAAAAGAAATACTTGGTCACGAAAATTTATCCACAACACAAATTTATACTCATGTTAGTGTTGAAAGACTTAAATCAGCCTATAAAAAATCACATCCAAAATCTTAATTTTTCGGAGGTTATATGAATATCTTAATAACAGCGAGAAAATTTAAGGCTCGTCAAACATTAAAAGATTTTATTTCCTCAGAGGTAAGCGCATTAAAAAAATATAACGATGATATTATGAGTGCTGATGTAAAGTTAAGTTACTTAAATACAAAGGATAGTGTAAAGAGTGCGGAAATAATTTTACAGGTTCCCGGACAAACATTAAGCGCAACTGAAGAATCAGATGATTTTGAAAAATCAGTAAGTTATGCAGTTGAAAAACTTTCAAGACAATTGAAAAAACTAAAAACTAAAAGAACACAAAAAGTAAGATGATTAAAATAGATCAGAAGGCAATTTCCAGGAAGGAATTCATTACAGTTGAATTTCTTTATGAAAATTCAAAAGATCTTGTTAAACTATATTTACACTCTGATACTTCCGGTTTTAATAAAAAGATCTTTGAACAGAACCTGCATAGACCCGGCTTAGCTCTTGCCGGATTTGTTGATCTCTTTTCATTTTCGCGTGTACAGGTTTTTGGAAATACTGAGATTAAATATTTAGCGCAGCTATCTTACGAAAAAAGAGTTGAAGCGATAGAAAGAATTTTTAAATTCAATATCCCCTGTATTATTCTCACTGATAACAATAAACCATTTCCTGAGTTAGTTGAGCTTTGCAACAAGAGTAACATTCCCTTATTTGGAACACCTATCTCAACAACAAAATTAGTTTATTTTGTAAGTGACTTTCTTGATGATCAGTTTACAGAAAGAATTTCTATTCATGGTTCATTCGTTGATGTTTATGGAGCGGGAATTCTTTTTATTGGCAAATCGGGAATAGGGAAGAGTGAAGTAGCTTTAGATCTTGTTGAAAGAGGTCACAGGCTGGTTGCCGATGATTTAATTATCCTTACAAAAAAAGGAGAGGGGATTTTAATGGGCTCAGGTACAAACCTTGCGAAGCATTTTATGGAAATTAGAGGACTTGGAATCATTGATGTTGAGAGAATGTTTGGTATCAGGGCAATCAGGTATCAGAAAAGATTAGAGATTATAGTAGAACTTGAAGTATGGGACGATGAAACAGAATATACACGTACGGGTTTAGATGAAGAAATGGTGAACGTAGCAGGAGTTGATATTTTATATGTTAAACTTCCGATTTTACCTGGAAAAAATATTACCGTAATCTCTGAAGTAATAAGTTTGAACTATTTACTTAAACATTACGGTTATAGTGCAGCTGAGATCTTTCAGGATAAACTGACCAAAACCATAAATAGTAAAAATAGTATAGACTTACGGGGTGTTGATTATTTTGAGCATGACTTTGAATAGTTTGTCTCATTCCTTGACAAACATACCTAATATCTTTAAATTCGCCCCACTGATTATGAAAAAATTATATTACTTCTCTAAATCAAAACTTCAGTTCATTGAGATAAAACATTATAAAATAAAGCTTTCTGCTTATTTGGGTGTTGGAGTTTTTTGTGCTGTTGCTATAATTTTTACTATTTATTCTTTTGCATTATCCTGGTTTGGAATTGATACTTATTCATCTTTGAATGATGAGAATAAACTTCTGCAGCAGCAACTTGAAAAGGTTGTATGGCAATATAAATCAATAAATAATGAACTTGATAGTCTTTTAGAAATAAATAACGAACTTCGTATTGCTGCTAATCTTGAACCAATATCTGAAGATGAACAAATGGTAGGCGTTGGAGGTGGATATTTTGATAATTCACTAGATTTCCTCTCCGATGGTTCTCAATTAAAGCTGCAGCAGGCTATAAGCTATATGGATGAGGTGACAAGAAAAATTGATTTTGAAAAGCAGCAGTATCTTGATATATCAGTAAAATTAAAAGAAAATAAAAAATTATTCGAATCGCTGCCAGCTATAAAACCATGTGAAGGAACTTTAGCTATGCATGGTTTTGGAGTGAGAGTACACCCAATTCTCAATATCAAAAGAATGCATGATGGTATTGATATAATAACAGATAATGGAACGCCGGTTTATACTTCAGGAAATGGAGTTGTTGATTTTGTTGGTTACAGAGGAGGATTGGGATTGACAATTGAAATTGATCATGGATTCGGTTATAAATCTATATATGCTCACCTTTCTAAAACATTTGTAAAGGTTGGGCAAAAAATTTCAAGAGAAGATTTAATTTCAAAATCCGGAAATTCCGGTTTGTCATCAGGTCCCCATTTGCATTATGAAGTTCATCACAATGGTGTGAAGCAAAACCCCCTTGAATTTTTCTTTGATGATCTTAATTATTTTGAAACCTCAAATAGATAAAAAATAAATTTTTGGAGGATGAAAGTTTTATATGATATGGACAGTGGAGCTCGCATCATATTTAGACGATGCACCTTGGCCCGCTACTAAGGATGAGTTAATTGAATATGCTGAACGAATTGGTGCACCATATGAAGTTATTGAAAACCTTATAGAACTTGAGGATTCCGATGAGCCTTATGAATCAATAGAAGATATTTGGCCGGATTATCCCTCTGAAGATGATTTCTTTTATAATGAAGATGATTTTTAATTTTGGCTTTAGCTGGTTCTCTAATAGAACAAATGAGTATTAATTGGGATGGGGTATATGGTCAGGAACCGGCAAAAGAAATCCTATCACAGCTAATTATTTCTTCCAGAATTCCACATGCATTTTTATTTAATGGACCCGAAGGAGTAGGGAAGTATTTTCTTTCTCTTCGGTTTGCTCAGCTTCTAAACTCTAACAGCTTCACTGAAAAATCTTCTTTTATAAATAATCAGATAGCTAACCTGACAGAACCTTTCATAAAATATGTAATTCCGCTTCCAAGAGGAAAGAATGAAACAGATTCAAGTGGTCCCGTTGAGAAATTTAATCCCGATGAAATCCAGGAATTAAAATATGAACTTGAGAAGAAAATAAAAAATCCCTACTACAAAATATCTTTGAGCAGAGCTAACATAATTAAAATCAGCAGCATCAGGGATATTGGGAAATTCTTATCGCTGAATTATTCGGATGTAAAATACAGGTTCATACTTATTTCTGATGCACACGTGATGAATGAAGAATCACAGAATGCATTATTAAAGAATCTTGAAGAACCTCCGGAAGGTGTAATATTTATTTTGTTAACTCCTTATACAGAGTTATTGAGAGAAACCATAAGATCCCGTTGCTGGAGAGTTGATTTACAACCTTTGAAAAATGAACATGTTACAGATGTGCTGATAAAATATTTTGATATATCTCAGAAAATTGCAGTTGATGTTTCACCTTTTGCTGATGGTTCTGTTACAAAAGCAATAGAATTGATAGAAAATGATTTTGAGAATTTAAAGGAAAAAACAATCTCTTTTATGAGATATTCTCTTGGTGGAAAATTTAACTCTGCATTAAATGAATTAAATCCTTACCTGTTAGAAAATGATGCCGGTTCAATAAAACTTTTAATAAAAATGATAATCTCCTGGCTGAATGATATTTTAAAACACAGAATCAATATTAATAACTTTTATTTTAATTCACACAAGGAAACGATATTAAAGTTTAATTCCAAATTTCCTGATATTGAATTAAATGAAGTGATAAAAAAGCTAGATTACTTATCCTCAACTATAAGAAACAATATTAACCTAAATGTTATTTGTTTAAATCTTGTTTTAGAATTAGCATCCTTAACCAATAAGCTTAGCAAATAGACTCCTGCGTATTCTGATTCTTTACTTCAATTTACTTAACTTTACATCAATGAATTTTTATTTTTTTAACTGGTTTTTAATATGAAAAAGATTGTAATTACAAATGCTAAACGAACACCGATTGGATCTTTTAATGGGGTCTTATCTTCCTTTACTGCTGCACAGCTTGGAAGTTTAGCTATTAAAGCTATACTGGAGGAATCAAAGATTGATCCTAATATCGTTGATGAATTAATTTTTGGAAATGTTTTAACTGGTGGACAAGGCCAGGCTCCGGCACGACAAGCAGCTTTATTTGCTGGCTTACCAAATAAAACAGAATGTATGACAATAAATAAAATGTGCGGTAGTGGATTAAAAGCTGTTATGCTTGCCCAACAGGCTATTTTAGCCGGAGATGCTGAGCTAATAATTGCAGGTGGGCAAGAAAGTATGAGTAATGCACCCTATGTTCTTCCTAAAGCAAGAAATGGTTACAGATTGGGGAACGGAGAAATAATAGATTCAATAATTCTTGATGGTCTTTGGGATGTTTATAATAATATTCATATGGGAAGCTGTGCTGAAGATTGCGCTAGAAAATTTTCTTTTACCAGGGAACAGCTTGATGAATTTTCCATTAAATCATATCAAAAAGCAATTGATGCTCAGAAGAATGGTAAGTTTACTAATGAAATGGAAAAAGTTGTTGTGAAAAGTAAAACAGGGGATTTAATAATTGATAACGATGAAGAACCTACAAAAGTCAGATTTGATAAGATACCTTCTTTAAAACCAGCTTTTGAGAAAGCGGGTGTTATAACTGCAGCCAATTCATCAAGTATTAATGATGGCGCTGCAGCCTTACTTGTTACCACAGAAGAAAAGGCTAAAGAGTTAGGATTAAATCCTTTAGTAGAAATAGTTGCTCAAAGTTCTTCTGCAAAAGCACCAATAGAATTTACAACAGCACCGGCTGATGCTATTTCAAAAGTTTTTAAGAAAGCTGGTTTAACCAAAGATGATATCGGTTTATATGAAATCAATGAAGCGTTTGCTGTAGTTTCAATAGCAGTCAATCAACTACTAGGATTAGATGCAACTAAAGTTAATGTTAATGGTGGTGCAGTTGCTTTAGGACATCCGATAGGCGCAAGCGGAGCACGCATTCTTGTTACTCTAATTCATGAAATGAAACGACAGAATGTACAATACGGCTTGGCTTCACTTTGTATTGGCGGAGGTGAAGCTTCAGCTTTAGTTGTAAAAAATTATAAGTAAGAGATAATTATGGAAATTAAAAAGATATCTGTAATAGGTGGCGGAACAATGGGCAATGGTATTGCTAATGTTTTTGCAATGAAAGGGTTTGATGTTAATCTAATTGAAATGAATGAGGAATTAGTTAATAAAGCTTTGAAAACTATCTCATCTAATCTGGACAGACAAGTTAAAAAGAATGTTATAACTGAAGAAGAAAAGTCTCTTACATTAAAAAAAATTAAGCCTATAATAGGGGTTGAAAAAACTCCAACTGATTCTGATTTAATTGTAGAAGCTATATATGAGAATAAAGAAGCTAAACTAAATATTTTCAATAAACTTAACGGTATAGTTAAATCTAATTCTATATTCACTTCAAATACATCTTCTATATCAATAACTGAACTTTCTATGACTGGCAGACCAGATAAATTTATTGGAATGCACTTTATGAACCCGGTTCCTGTTATGAAGTTAGTTGAAATTATCAGAGCCTATACCACAAGCGATGAAACATTCCAACTAATAAAGGATCTTGTATTAAAACTTGATAAAGTTCCAGTTGAAGTTCATGATTATCCCGGCTTTATTTCTAACCGTATATTAATGCCAATGATAAATGAAGCTGTCTTCACATTAATGGAAGGTGTTGCATCAATTGAAGATATTGATACTGTAATGAAGCTTGGAATGAATCATCCAATGGGACCTTTAACACTTGCAGACTTCATTGGACTTGATGTGTGTCTTGCTATTATGGAAGTTTTATATAATGGCTTTAATGATTCGAAGTATAGGCCTTGTCCATTATTAAAGAAAATGGTAGCTGCTGGCAAGTTAGGTAGAAAGTCCGGAGAAGGTTTCTACAAATATTAAAGATTATATCTTGTCCGATAATATATATTATGTAAACTTACACTTGAGATAAAAATACTAATACTTCACTGCATCATCTAAATAGCTCCCCCATACTTTTTAATTCGATTCAAATAATGCTGCCACAAATAAATCAGGATTAAAAGTCTGAAGATCATCAATAGTTTCACCAACACCAATATATTTTACAGGCACTTTAAGTTTTGAACTTATTTGGAAAACAACTCCACCTTTGGCAGTTCCATCAAGCTTGGTTATTATTAAACCTGTAATGTCAGTAACTTTCTTAAATTCTTCAGCCTGAAAGACAGCATTCTGACCTGTTGTCCCATCAAGAACTAACAGAGTTTCATTGGGAGCATAGGGAACAACTTTTGCCAAAGCTCTTTTAATCTTACCGAGTTCATCCATAAGGTGAGTTTTATTATGAAGCCTCCCAGCAGTATCAATCAAAACAATATCATAACTTTCTTTTTGAGCTATTTTAATTGTATCAAAAGCTACTGAAGATGGATCGCTTCCTTTTTCTTTCTGATACATTTCAACACCGGCTCGTTTAACCCAGATTTCAAGCTGTTCATTAGCTGCAGCTCTGAATGTATCTGCTGCACCAACAATAACTTTTAGTCCTGCTTTTCTAAAGTTATGAGCAAGCTTGCCTATTGTAGTTGTCTTCCCTACTCCATTAACTCCAACAATCAGAATGATATATGGTTTAAATTTATTTACATCATCCCCATTAGAAGTATAATTTCTTTTTAAAACCTCAGATAATTCTTTCTTAACAGTTTCAACAATATTAATTGCAGATCGGTCTTTCTCATTCTTTAATGATTTACGTGCGTTTTCAATTATAGTTTCAGTTGTATCAAACCCGATATCTGATGTAATTAAAATTTCTTCTATCTCATCAAGAGTTTTATTATCTATAACTGCTTTACCGCTGACAGTTTCTGTAATAGAATTGATCAGTTTATCCCTGGTTTTGGTTAAACCATCTTTAAGTTTCTTGAAATTTATATTATCAAACAGACTCATATTTCTTCTTATTTATAAATTCAAATGCTCTTATTAAATACACAACAAAAGAAACAACAATTAGAATTAATGTGCTCAAATAAACTGCCTGAAAAATTAAATTGCTTTTATCAATTTGAATTATAACTAAAATTAAAAATAAAGAAAGCACACTTACCGTTATTTTACCAATCATATTGGATGGAAGAACTTTTCCAATCTTTGTTGTTAGAAATATTCCTCCAAGAAAAATCAGTATATCTCTTCCTATCACCATGTAGAAAAAATAATCAGGAATCTCTTCCAGGATAAATAATTTTATTACAACAACGCCAACTAAAACTTTATCGGCAGTCGGATCTATAATCTTACCAAATTCTGATACCTGGTTGTATTTTCTTGCAAGATAACCATCGAGATAATCAGTTGCTATGCCCAAAAATGCAAACGCAAGAATAGTATAACGGCTATTTATATTTTCCAGGCTGTCAAATAAAAACCACAAAGGAAAAGCTGACAGAAGTCGAATTAAACTTAAAAGGTTGGAAACAGTAAATGTTTTATCGTTGTTAAACATTTATCTAATCACGGTAAACTTCCCTATTTTCTCATCCACTTCATTATCTGAATCATCGAGCATCACAATTCTGTAAATATATATTCCTGAGCCAAGTTGTTCTCCACTTGCATAACTTAGATTGAAATCAACTCCGCCATTGCCATCAGTTTCTTCGATCTCATTAATTTTTTCACCGTTCAAATTGAAGATAACTATTTTCGCTCTCTTAGGCAGATTTGCAAAAGTAACCCTTCCTTTCTCCACATTTGCAGGATTAGGATAAACATAAACATCTGAAAGGTTCTCGGCAAAAGAAGTAAGTACAACATAACTGCCCGCACCTGAATTGATTGTTAAACTGCCGGTTTCCTGAGATGATTTAAGATTAACAACTCGTAGCCTGTATTCCCTGCCGATTGAACCTATTGGCTTTTTACCATCAAGATTAAGATAAATTACTTTTTTATTTGAGTTAACTATCTCAACCGACGAAACATGATTTTCCGGTTCGAACAAATAATTTTCTTTAACAGAAGCCATTGTCTCATCAACATTAAAATTAAAAACGAGTTTTATCCTGAAAGAAGAAATAATTTCAAAAGATGAAATGAAAAATGTTTCTGCCCCCGGAGTTGGTATAACATTAAATGTTAACGTGTCTGTTGTTATGGGAGAGTTATATAAGTCTTTTATGTTTCTAATAATTAATTCCAATTCACCAGCCGGTAAACTTTCTCTGAATGAAAGTAAATAAGAATACTGATTATAAGGAGAAACTGAATTCGGAATCCCCATGCCTGGAATCTCAAATGATTGAAGATTCTCTATTACATTCTTCATTTTTTCTGAAAAGGTTACTCTAACACTTGTATTACTATTACTTACAGCATTAACAGGCTTTGCAGGAGTGTGTGAGTAAACTTCAATTATTTTACTTAACCCGGATAAAGGTTCAGCATTCGCCGGATCATAAGCCTTGACAGCATAAAAGAAAAAAGTACTGTCTGTTACATTTGAATCATAATAAGTTGGAATTGAAGATGAGTCTAGTAATACTAAATTATTTTGCAAAAGTCCTTTGTATATATAGAATTTTGGGGATGCAGAAACCCAATTAAGTTGAACAGCAGTATCACTGATGCTATAGCCAGTAAGGTTATAAGGAATACTTACATAAGCTGAAGTTGCAAATTCGGAAAACTCAATTGTATTAGAATATGGAAAAGCAACTTCCTTTACTCCATTTTGATTAAGGTCTGCAATAAAAATAGAATTTGAATTTATATTTTCCTTAAACGAAATGATTTTATATTCTGTGAGGCCGTCGTACTTAAAAATATAGGCATAGGGGAAAACAAAAACTATTAATTCATCCTTTGTGTCATTATTAACGTCAATAAATCTTAAACTATTTTCAGAATTTCTGAATGCTCCATTAAATTCTGTTGAAGCGTCCAGCAAAGCATGATCAAAAAGAATATTTGGATTGTTATTGGATAAGTTTAGAACAATTAATCTGTAGTAAGGGGCTATATCAATTTCATTGATAGAATGTAATAAAACTGCTAGTTCAGTTTTACCATCACCATCATAATCTCCGGCGGCTAAATAGGATGAATTTCCCAGGAATCCTGTTTGAATAGTATACTGTTCAGTAAATGTATTATTGGGCTCAATCCTGTAACTGAATATGTCGCCATCCAGGTCCACCATCCAAAATTCATTTATGCCATCTCCATCAATATCAGCAACTACAGCTCCAGGAGAATTAATTCTATTATTGCCAAATCCTATTTCTGTAAAATTTAATAATGTATCTACAATTTGCAATTTAAGATTTGATTGAACATCCCATACTTCCACCCTTGATAAATCTCTTAGAGAAAACACTTCTGTAATTCCATCTGAGTCAACATCTTTAGCCATTATAGGCCAAAATCTTTCTTCACCATTCTGACCAACCACAGAATCCTTTTGAATAAATAATGAAGAAAACTGAGAAGATTGTTCTTCAATGTAACCATCATAAGTAAAGTAAGTTAATAGATCTGTTAACCCATTATGATTAAAGTCTCCAAAATCTTTAACAATTTTTGAGTCTAACGTATCAATTTCAGTAAAAGATTCATTACTGTAGGTAAAAATGTGAGAAGATTTTTGAGTCAATGTTTTTCTAAGAACAATATCTTTAAATTCATTTGAAGTAATATTTATTGGATTTTCATAAATACTACCTGATGGTAAAGAATAAGGTAAAATGTTTTCAGTCGATAGTTCAGTATGAACCGAAGTGGAAACTAAAAAGTTGTTTCCATTATTTTTTACCTGCGTTTTGAGACCCACTAGATTTTCTGCTTCAAAATAAATTTCATATAAATCATTTTGAACAGTTAAATCCTTAGGAATAAAACCATAATGCAATTGTTTAACAAACTGATTATTAATATTAAATCCATCTAAAGTCACAAAACTAAAATCTTCTCCCGTTCTTTTATAAAACATTCGTACGACACAAGGTTCATTAGTATAGATTGAAGCAAGTGGCACTGATTTATCACCATAAAAAGAAGGTATTAAAGAAATTAATTCTGCTATTGGTGGTGTCCTGTCAATGTGGAAATTTATTCGTTCTTCTAATGTTCCCCCGTTATTTTGGTTAACCACTAATCTCAGAGTATAAACTGTATCCAAAAAATTAGATATGTTAAGATCATATATTTCCTGCTCAAAAAACTGGTTTAGTCCATTATCAATTAGGTTAGTCCAATTAACGGGATTGAAGCCAGAACCTACTTCTAAATTAAAACTAGTAAAATAAGGAGAGAGCACCGAAGCAATAATCTTTATACTGCTCTCAGAAGTAGCATAATCTTGCGTTGGACTATAAAACTTTATTATTGCAGGAGCTGTAATTGAAAGAGCTTTAAATAAATTAAGTCTCCCCGACCCGCTTCTTAAATCCCAACCTGGTTCGCCAATATCATCTGCCGTGGATTTTAGAATTTGCTTTACTTCTTCATTTGTAAAATTATTTATAGAAAGTAAAAGTGCTGCGGAAGCAGACACAAAAGGTGCCGCAGCAGAAGTTCCACTAAAAGACATATACCCAGCATCCCTGGCCGTTGAAGTAATCAATGTTCCCGGAGCTACTAAATCAATGGTGGAACCCCAATTTGAAGATCCTGCAATAAAATCTTCTTCTGTAGAATTTCCAACACTTATTACTTCACTATATCCGCTTGGATAATGTGGAAGATTGGAATTTTGATTTCCCGAACTGGCAACAAGAAAAACATTCTGCGAGTAAGCATATCTTATAACATCCCTCAACACATAAGAAAAAGAATAATCACCCCAACTCATATTTATAACTTTAGCTCCCATCAACACAGCATATAAAATAGCTGCTGCTGCATCATCTTCCTCACCATATCCACCAGGATCAAATGAACGTAAGTTTAATACTTTTATATTTGGTGCAACTCCTGCAATTCCTGAAATATTATTTGTTTCAGCAGCCGCTGTTCCTGCAACCAATGTACCATGTCCATGTTCGTCATTAGGAACATTATCCCAATCAAGATAGTCTCCGCCAGTAGAGTCAAATGGAAAGCCAACTCTGTCAACAAAATCCCATCCCATATAATCATCTATAAAACCGTTTCCGTCATCATCAATTTCATTGTCGGGAATTTCACTTGGATTTAAATATATTTTGTTTGATAAGTCAGGATGTAAATAATCAATTCCTGTATCTATAACGGATATTAAAACAGTATCACTTCCCTGTGTAATATTCCAGGCATTAAAAGCATTAATCTTTTCTAAGGCCCATTGCTGAGAAACTAAACTGTCATTGGGAATGTAATCTAACTGGTATGTGCTTGCTTTCTGGATGTATTCAATATCAGGATCAGAAAATAACATAGAAGAAAAATCTGCCTCATCTACATTTTCTGAAAATTGAATCTTAACAATTCTGCCGAGTACTTCATCTCCCCTTCCCATTCCTTTTGCAAGATAATTCACATTGAATTCTGGCAATGAAACCGGTCTGTCATCAACTACTGCACTAAATCTTTGCTCAGTTACTTTCTGATCAATTTCAGAAATAGAAACAAAGCTTTTGTACTTAATGAAGTAAGTTGTTTGTGAGTAGATATTGAATGATATGAAAATAAAAATAAGGAGGAATAAGAGGAACTTACAATTCATAGATTTCTTTCTTGAAAGTGGAGTCTACTTTAGTAGGATAATTGCCTGAAAAACATGCAGTACAGAAATTCTCAGGTTCAATTTGAGAAACAGCTTCAAGCATTTCCTCAATCATTAAGTATTCAAGACTATCAACTTCAAGATGATCTCTTATCTCATTAATATTACCATTAAATTTATTTGCAACAAGCTCTTCCCTGCTTGGGAAATCCATACCATAGTAACAAGGGTGCATAATTGGTGGAGATGAAATTCTTAAATGAATTTCTTTTGGATTTGCTTCTTTAAGAAGATTAACTAATTGTTTAGAGGTTGTTCCTCTTACAATAGAATCATCTACAAGAACGACTGTTCTTCCTTCAAGCACTCCCCTAACAATGTTGTATTTTATTCTTACACCAATTTCACGTTTCTCCTGCCCGGGTTGTATAAATGTTCTGCCAATATAGTGGCTCCTGATAAGGCCAATTTCCAGTTTGGAAGGTATACCAAGCTTTTTCAATTCAGATTGATAACCTAAAGCAGCAGTATTAGAGCTATCAGGTACACTTATTACAATAACTTTCTCACCATCCTTATCTTTTACAGGATATTTTTTTGCGAGCATTTTACCAAGACGTCTTCTCATCTTATCTACATTGTGTCCGAAGATAAAACTGTCAGGACGGGAAAAATATATGTATTCAAACACGCAATGTTTTTTAGGAAAAACATCGCCATTTATTCTTTCTGATTTTATTTCTCCTGTTTCAAAAACCTCATCATCAATAATTACTATTTCACCAGGATCAACTTCTCTTACAAACTTTGCCTGTATGATATCAAATGCACAGGTTTCAGATGCAACAACAAAAGCATTATTAAGCTTACCAATTGATAAAGGCCTGAAGCCATAAGGATCTCTTGCAGCTATAAGTTTATCATCTGTAAGAATAGTTAAGCAGTAAGCACCTTCAACTTTTGAGAGAGCTTCTTTTATCTGTTCAACCTGGTCATCAAGCTTGCTTCTTGCAATAAGATGGAGAATAACCTCTGTATCACTCGTAGTCTGGAATATTGCTCCTTCATTAACTAACTCTTGTCTTAACTTTTTAGCATTGGTAAGGTTTCCATTATGAGCAACAGCAAGATTGCCAAGCCTGTAATGAACTACAAAAGGCTGGATGTTCTTTCTTGATTGCGATGAACCGGTTGTTGAATATCTGTTATGCCCGATTGCGGAATTTCCCGTTAATTCATTCTTAAATATTTTTGAATCGGCGAATACTTCAGAAACTAACCCTTCTCCTTTATGGATGTTGAAAACAGAATGGTCCTTTTCATTTATGCTTTTTGTTACAATACCGCAAGCTTCCTGTCCTCTATGCTGAAGTGCGTGAAGTCCATAATAAGTGTGTAGAGAGGCATTAATGGAACCATAAAGACCAAAAACGCCGCAATGGCATTTAGGTTTATCCGGGAGAAAAGTTTTATTCATTTTTAATTTTATTTATGAAGAATTTATGAAGTAAAATTAAGAATAAATGTTCACTTGAAAAAATAGAATGGATTTTTTTGATATGAAAGGTACAATTTGGAGACTTTCTTAAGTAGGCAGTTGGCAGAATGCAGTCATAAAGCATTGTCTAAAATGCAATAACTGTCATCCTATTTTACATTGAGTTTTCTCTTATTCCTAGCTGAATGACTAGTTAAATGTGTGGTCTTTTTTGCTATCTTAATATATCCCTATACCTTATTCCTCTATACCTGGACGAGTTGAATATTGAGCATTGAAAATTGATTATTGAAAATTTAATTCTCAATAATCAACTCTCACTTTTCAATTTCTTACTAATAGATTATACCTGTATTTAGTCGGAACGGTGGGATTTGAACCCACGACCACCTGAACCCCATTCAGGTACGCTACCGGGCTGCGCCACGTTCCGGATTATTAAACTATTTCTGAATTAAATCTACAAAAAAAAGTTGTAATTATCAGGCGCAATTAATCCTCAGAGAGAAAGCGTTTAATTTCAGATTTTACTCTCTCCAATTCGCAGGAAACTGCAAGATGCCCACAATTATTATTTAAAACTAATTTTTTACAACCCGTAATATCAGCAAGCCTCAATGCTTCGGTGGGATTAACTACCATATCTGTTTCGGAAACAATTATGAATAATTTTGCTTTAATAAACTTTGCAATTTCTTCAAAAGATTCATTATAATCTCTAGAAATATCATGATTCATCATTGCTTTAAGCTGAACAATATAATCATCTAATGTAAATATCTTGGATGGTTCTTTATCGAAAGACGAAAGGTATGAAGGAAAATCTTTTGCTTTTATATTTTCCACAACATAATCCGGAGTTCGGGCAATCATTGCAGTCATCATTTCTGAAATTTTGCTTATTTCTTTTTCACTGATTCCCTTTTTTCTTGATGACTCAATCATATTTAGTTGAGTATTCATCCATAGGAGGTCATACGATGTCATTTTTGGAGTTGCTAAGTAGGCAACTACTCTATTAATAAATTCGGGATAAGCAACCGTCCATTCCAAAACCTGCATGCCTCCTAATGAACCGCCAACAGCACCGTAAATATGTTTTATTCCCAAATTCTCTGTAAGGAGTTTGTGTTGAGAATTAACCATGTCTCTAATACTAATCTGAGGAAAATCCAAATCGTAATTTGAAGATGAAGTTGATACTCCGTTACCCAGAGCATCTATTGCAATAATAAAATATTTAGTTGTATCAATGAAGTTATATTTAGTAATCAAATTACTGATAGCTTCACTTGTTCCATCAAACCATGATGGATAAATGATTGCATTAGATTTATCTTCATTTAATTTGCCAAAAGTCCGGTAACCAATTCTGCAATCAATAATTTTTTCACCATTGATCAGAGTAAGATCGCCTATCTCAGCAAATTTCTGGATTGACTGAGCGCAGATTACAGATGAAAGTAAAATTAATAAGTTGATAATCAGAACTGATAAATATTTCATGGCAGGTTTATTTAGGGAAAAGAATTTTATTGAAGCTGGTTCTCAAAACCGATTCAAATGAATTTTTATAGCTTTGAATGAATAGTTTCCAGAAAATTTTTAATCTCTTCCAGATCTTTCTTTAAAGAAGGTTTTTCTTTCCGTCCAGATGAATTAGAAGGACCGGCATCGAATAATGTTGGTTCAACTTCACCAGGAATCTTTTCGGGCGAAAAGTCAGCTAATATCTTTTTAGCACCTTCTATTGTATATTTTTTTTCCCGTAAAAGACTTTTAATTTGAAGAATAATCTGGATATCTTTATTTGTATAAATTCTGTTCCCCGCCCTGTTTTTCTGCGGTTTTAGCTGTTCAAATTCTGTCTCCCAATACCTAAGAACATATTGTTCCATTTCGGTTATCTTGCTTACTTCACTAATGGAGTAATAAAGTTTTTTAATTAAAAGGTCTTTCATTAAATCCTGATAAAAATTTTAGATAAAAATAATTAATCCACTGTTTAATATCAATATCAGCAAAATTTTATAAATAAATACTTTAACCATAATCTTATAATTTGTTTTCTCTATGGATTATATCTATTAAAACACTTATATCTGAAAGTTCATAATCAGCTTCGTGTCGTTCCGTATTGAATGTATCGCCATACTTTGCAAACGCAGTTTTCATACCTACTTTTTTAGCTCCTTGAATATCTCTCTCAGCCCAATCTCCAACCATTAAAGCTTCCTGCGGACTCACCTCAAGTTTCTCAAGAATTTTTAGAAATGGTGCAGGACTTGGTTTTCTTTCTCCGGTATCATCAAAAGTAACTACTGCATCAAATGTATGCTGGAAGTTGAGGAAAGCTATTCTTAACCAGGCCTCTTTGGCAGGAGCATCTGATAAAACTCCCATTTTTATCCCAAGTTTTAATAGACTATTTAAAGTGGAATAAACATGTGGGTAAGGAATTAATGAAGCTTCCCTTGCTCTTCTGTAAGCAATAATTCCGGCGGATAAAATTTTGTGATCAACTTTATTTAAAATTCTTTGCAGCAATACATCAAATACCTGTTGATATTCAATTCCACGCTCTTTATAAATTTCATCAATAATCCTGTTAGCTTCTTCTGAAGTAACTTTAAGGCCGGCATCAATCATTGCTGGTATGGCCTCCTCAATAGCTCTTCGTTTCATTTTCATGAAATCAACAAGTGTGTTGTCGAGATCAAAGACAATTGCCTTAATCAAATATTACTCTTCTTTTTATTGTTAATTAATTTTTGAATTAAATAAACTGCTGTAAGATAGCCATATTCTTTAAACCCTGAAATATAACCATTACAACAGGAAGCAGTTAATAATTTTTGTCTGAAGTCTTCCCTTTTTGCAAGGTGAGATAAATGAACTTCAACTTTGGGAATTGTGCAGAACTCAAGTGCATCTCTTATTGCAACAGAAGTATGAGCATAACCTCCAGGATTAATTATCAGTCCGTCATATTTTGAAGATGCTTCCTGAATAATATTTACAATTTCTCCTTCAATATTTGAATGAAAAAATGATAGGGAGATTTTTGGAAATTCTTTTTTAATAAGAGATTCAATTCCATATAGACTAAGCTTTCCATATTGAGACTTATCTCTTTTTCCCAATAGATTTAAGTTAGGTCCGTTGATACAAATTATCTTCATCCTGTTTCTGCCATTTCATCTATTACATCGCGAAGTTTTGGAGTAAGATAAATCTCGTCAACACCCAACTCTTTTAAAGCCATAGAGAGAATTATTACTTTCCTTTGAAGTGTAGCCATCTTATTAATAACAACAACTTTATTTTCTTTAAGAATACAGTAGCCTCCTTTAAAATCCCCCTTCTCAAAACGTACATCTGCTCCCAATTGCAAAGCAACAGATTTTAATTCCTGGATCAATTCTTCAAATTCTTTCTCTTTAATTTTCATTTGCCTGCTGTATTTTTTTAGTTAGCGGTTTGAAAATAAGAAGAAAAATTATAGCAAAATAACAGAAGATTTCTATTACGGGAAAACTGCTGAAAACTTTAAATCGTTCTATAATTAATTCAATAACTTCTGTCGGATTAAAAGATTCTTTGTTAACAAGAGAAACAATTTTGTAATCAATATTCATTAGGTAAGCTTCAAACGGGAATGTAACAAAAACTAATAAAGTAATTATGAAAAGCCAGCCATTCTGTTTAAAATTAAGTTTTGAAAATATTAAAAAGAAAATAAAAAAAATGAAAAAGATTATATAAAGAATAAGAGTTGATGTGAAAGCAGGAAGAAGAGTAAGCAGGACTTCAGACAGATTACCCGAATGATAATAAGGTTTAAGAATAAAATCAGTATCTTCAAATAAACGATATGTAACAAATAATCTTGTCATATAGCTGCCAAGCCATAAGGAACCAGATAAACAAGTAATGAACAAAAGAAACATGGAAAACTTGCTAAGATTTTTCATACAATTAATTTATTTTCAAAGCGAAAATATAAAAAATATATGATTGTTGCCTCGATAGATATTGGAACAAATACAATATTGCTTCTGATTGCAGAAGTAACTCCACCTTCCGGTGAAATAAAAGCTATAGAAAACTTACACAACATTCCGAGGATCGGTAAAGGTTTGAAAGAAGACAATCCAATGCCGGATGAAAATATTAAAAGGATGATTGATGTATTAGAGCAATACTCGAAAGTAATTAAAAAGTACAAGTGTGAAAAAGTTCTTTTAACCGGAACAAATGCTTTAAGGATTGCTTCAAACAAAGCTGAAATTAAAAATGAAATAAAGAATAAATATGGTTATGAGTTAAATATTATTTCAGGAGAAGAAGAAGCTAAATATTCATATCTCGGCGCAATCAGCAGTTTTAATGATAAGCAAAAGAATTTAGTTATAGATATTGGAGGCGGAAGTACTGAGATTGTTTATGGCGAAGGAAATGAAATTCTGTTTAGCAATAGTTTTCATATTGGAGTTGTAAGCGGAACAGAAAATTTCCTGATTTCTGATCCTCCTTCTGAAGAACAGATGAAAAATTTTATTAATTATTCAAAGAAAACATTCTTTGAAATAACCAAAAATGTTAAAGATATTGATATAGCGATTGCTATTGCAGGAACACCAACAACATTAGCTTGTATTAAACACAAGCTAAATTCTTATGATGAAGAAATTGTTGAAGGTTCAACTTTGTCCATAAAAGAATTAGAGAATTTTATTGTTGAACTTTCACACTTAAGTTCTAAAGAAATACTTAGAAAATATTCTCAAATTGTAAAAGGACGTGAAGATGTTTTGTTTGCCGGAACAATAATCCTAAAAGAAATTATGGATTTACTTAAGTTGAATGAAGTAAAGGTGAGCACAAAAGGAATAAGGTATGGAGCAATTATTAATTGGCTTAATACGGATAGTTAGATATGCCAGTCCGCCTCGGGGGATTAGAAATCTGGCATATCTTTTAGCAGATTTCTGTACTCAGAAATAAAAAGGTCTATATGTTCTTTCTCTGCAATTAGCGGCGGTAAAATTCTTACTACATTTTGATTTGTACAATTAACCAGCACTCCCCTATCTCTGAATTTCTCAACAATCTGGCTGCATTCATAAAAATGTTCTGTTCCAAGCATATAACCTTTGCCTCTTACTTCTTTAATATCTTTTGGGAAACCATTTTTAAGATTGTTAAGAAGATTTATAAAATACATTCCGTTAGTATGAACATTTTCCATCAATCTTTCTTCAAATACTTTTTTGAGAACAATATTTCCTGCTGCACATGCAACCGGGTTTCCACCGAAAGTAGTTCCATGAGTTCCGATAGAAAATACATTCTGTAATTCTGATGAAACAAGAATAGCTCCCAGAGGAAGACCACCACCAATTGCTTTTGCAGTAACAATAACATCAGGAATAATATTGTAATGATTAAAAGCAAAAGGTTTTCCTGTTCTCCCTGTTCCTGTTTGGATTTCATCAGCAACAAGAATAAATGGAAATTTTCCTCTTAACTCGTCAATCTTTTTAACAAATTCATCAGAAGCAGGAACTACACCACCTTCTCCCTGGATGAATTCTATAAAAACTGCTGCAGTGTTGGAATCAACTTTATTTTGAAGATCTTCAATATTATTAAATTCTATATATGATATGTTTGATAATAATGGTTCGTAACCCTTCTGATATTTTACTTTAGGTGTTAGAGTTAATGCTCCATAGGTTCTTCCATGAAAAGATCCTGTAAATGAAAATATCTTTTTATCAGGACCTTTAACTTTTCTAATCAACTTAATTGTACCCTCAACTGCTTCAGTACCACTATTGCTTAGAAACGCTCCTTTCATTCCGGAATATCTCAAAAGTTTTTCTGCAAACTCTGTTTGAACATCCGTAATAAAATTATTTGAGAGATGAGCAAACTTTTTCACCTGTTCATTAACTGCTGAGATTACATCCGGATCAGCATAACCAAGTGCATTTACTGCAAGCCCTGAAAAAAAATCCAGGTACTTTTTTCCATTCTTATCGTAAAGGTAAACACCTTTACCATGAGAGATATCAATAGGTATTCTTTTATAAGTTGGAAGAAAGAGTTCTTTTTCTTTTTCAAAAATATTTATCATATGAAAATCTGCGATGTTGTGAGATATAGTGTGATATAAAAAGTTAAATGAATTAATAATGTGAAGACAAAGGAATAAATAAAATTACCGCTTTGTACTTTAAAAGCAGTAAAAGTTAAAAATAAAGTCCAGACTAATAACATAACCTCAAATGAAAGCAAAGCGTATGCAAAAGTTTCTTTAATAACAAATGGCGATGGATTGTAATAAAACAGGTATTCACCAAATAGAATGAGTTCTGTTGGAAATAAAATTAGAAAGCCAAATATAAATGGAAGGAATGAATAGGTTATTATTGAAAAATTATCTTTAAACTTTGTTTTTACATCAAGTCTTTTTGTAACTTCAACAAAAATTCCGGAAAAAATTAAAATCATTATTACAGTAAGAATTAATATTATTATGTAACTAATGAAATAACCTGATAAATAAGCATTCCATTTTTTAAAATAGATCGTTAGAAAAATTCCATTCAGGAGCGACTTTCCTGAAATTAAAATCAATAAAAGAATAAGAAAGTTTTTGTGCTCTGAAAAGATTATAGTTCTAAATGCTTTAGAAGGACTTTCAATTAAAAGCCCGATCGTACTCCAGAGATCAATATTGTAAACTCTTTCCCGCAGGTATGATTTGCAATTGCTGCAGATTAATTCATAATAAGGATTTTCCGAACCACAGTTTTTACAGATAACTATATTTTTCATACAATGATGATGCTAAAAATTTATTCTCAAGTTAATCATAGGCATTTTGGTGAAGAAATCCTCTTCAACATTAAAATCAAAAAGATGTGCATCAACATAAGCATCAACGAGATTAAGCAGGTAAACAAGCCCCATATAAATTGTAAATAAATCTCTCTGGTCGCGATAAAAGGTTCTTAAAGTCTTATACCTATCAATTTGTGTTTGCTGATAGAGAATACTGTAATCATCGTATAGATCATCATTATAAATCCAGCCATAGACAAGCAAAGCAGCAGCTCCCCAGATTATAGGAGCTTTAATGTAAGATTCATTATAGATTTGTCCCAGGCCCGGCACTACTGCACTTTGAAGTACAGCAAACCATGGAGATTTTTGCATAACAAAAATTGTGTCGGCTTTTTCTGATAGGGTTGTATCTTGCTGCGAGAATAAAGCTGATGAAAAAAGAAAAATCAGGATTAAACTCTTAACTATAATTTTTGTTGATGATTTCAAAAAGTTCAAAGAGTCTTTCCAATTCATCAGTTGAATAAAATTCGATCATTATTTCACCGGAACCATTCTGCTTCTGCCTGCAGGTAACTTTGGTTCCAAATATTTTTTGCAGTTTGTCCTCAATATTTCTCATCTCTAAAGAGGATGAAGTACGTGATGTTGAAATGACAGAACTCTTTTTAACATCTGGTGATTCAACAAGTCTTTTTACAAGCTGTTCAACTTTTCTGACAGAAAGATTATTTTCTTTAATCCTTCTCAAAGCTTCAAGCTGTAATTCTTCATTTGGAAGATTTATTAAAGCTCTTGCATGACCTGAAGTTATTTCTTCCTTTATAAGGCTATCCTGTAATTCCTGAGGCAACTTTAGCAGCCTTATTGTATTAGCTACAGTTGTTCTGTCCTTTCCAACTTTATCAGCTATTTGCTCTTGTGTAAGATGACATTCTTCCATCAACCGTCTATACGCAGTTCCGATTTCTATAGGATTAAGCTTTTCTCTTTGTATGTTTTCAATGAGAGCGAGTGCAAGCATTGCTTCTTCAGTATCAACTTTTATTATGTATGCGGGAATCTCTTTCATCCCGATAGCAATGCACGCTCTTAACCTTCTTTCACCCGAAATAAGCTCGTAAAGATTTGGCCCTTTTCTTCTTACCGTTATTGGTTGGATAAGGCCATTGGATAAGATAGATTTTTTCAATTCTTCAAAAGCTTCCGGATCAAAATGTGTCCTTGGCTGAAAAGGATTGGGAGAAATATTTCCAACGGGAATTTTTGCAAGAACGTCAGTTGCTTCTCCATCATCTTTTTGGAGATTAGTGTAATCTGCTGAAGTTTCTGCTTCTTTAAATCTTTGGGGATTCATCAAGGCATCTAATCCCCTTCCTAAACCTGTTTTCATTTTACTCATTATTAGTTTTGATTTACTTTAATTTCATTTCTCTCAAGAAGTTCCGACGCAAGTGCCATATAATTTTTAGAACCCATAGAAACAGCATCATAAAGAATTATTGGTTTACCAAAGCTTGGTGCCTCTGAGATTCTTACATTGCGGTGAATAACTGTTTTAAAAACTTTTTCACCAAAATACTTTCTTACTTCTTCTGCAACCTGCTGCGAAAGCTTTAACCGCGAATCATACATTGTTAAAAGCACACCTTCGATTGATAAATTTCTGTTAAAGTGCTGCTTAACAATGTTTATTGTATTTAACAATTGTCCGAGACCCTCAAGAGCAAAATACTCACATTGAACCGGAATAAGTACAGAATCGGAAGCTGTAAGAGAATTTAACGTTAATAAACCAAGTGAAGGTGGACAATCAATAATTATAAAATCATAATTGTCCTGAGTTCCGATGAGAGCTTTTTTTAATAATGTTTCCCTTTCAGGAAAATCAACCATCTCAATCTCTGCACCAACAAGATTTATGTTTGAAGGAAGCAGATCCATAAAAGGCATATATGTATTTATAATTACTTCATCCATTCTTTTTGTTCCGATAAGAACCTCATAGACCGATGGATTTTGATTGCTAACTCCTATCCCTGATGAAGAGTTTGCCTGTGGATCAATATCTATAAGTAAAGTTTTCTTTTCTGCAGCCGCAATAAGAGATGAAACGTTAATTGACGTTGTAGTTTTACCTACGCCTCCCTTCTGGTTCGCAATGGAAATTATTTTAGCCAATAAACTCTCTCTGAAACTTTATAGTAAAACTATTAATTGTCATTGCAAATCCCCGACCTGCCTTTGCCGAAACGGCTTCGTGCAGGTAGGTTTATCTGTGTAAAGCAATCTCACAAATTCTTTACTAATATCCTTAGTTTAGATTACTTCGCTCAAAGACTCTCTCGCACTGACACTAGGGTCATTTTAACAGAAAATCAAAATTATTTTTTCTGCAAAGATACATTAGAAAAAGTTTGATGAAAACACCGGATAAATAGATAATTAAAAGATACTTCCTTAGGGTCAGGAGAGTAATTTTTGAAAATTACTTAATGCTTTTGCGTGAGTAAATTTCATTAATTCCAGTTTAAGATTTTCATTAAGGTTTTCTCTTTGCTCTCCAATCCTTTTAAATACCGCTTTTGTTATTTTGATTTTTTCTTCCTTTAACGAATTCATATTTTGAGTTAATACATCGAAGTCTCTTATTTTCCCTGTAAAATCCTGGAGGTATTCAACCAGCTTGTAAAATGTTAAAAATTTCTTTTTATCAAAACATGAAATAAATAGTTCCATATTGTACCTTACCCGTCTTAAAGCAATTCTTACCTGGTGCAGGTTTTCAACAGTTTCATTCTCAAAGAATTTTATTATTGCAGAAGTAAGATGTTCAAGCCTTTCTTTTAAAATAATTTTTGCAGAATCACAAAATAGTTTGTTATTATTAAGACCTTCTATTTCCCACTTCTTTGCCATAAAAATCAGGTGAAGAGAACTTTAATAAATCCTTTAATTGCCTGGAAAGGACGCATCTTACTTTTTTCTAACCCGTAAATAGTTGGAATGTTAACGAAACTAATTCTTAAATTATTGTTGGCAGCTTTAACTAACATTTCACTTTCTGCTTCAAATCCGTTAAATGTAGGTAATATTAACTTCAGAATTTCAGTTCTGAAACCTCTAAAACCACATTGGCTATCAGGAATTTTCATTTTCGTTTTAACGCTTAAAAGTTTTGATGTAATAATGTTGCTAATTATTCTTTGAAAAGGCATCTTGCTTATATTATTCAACCTGTTTCCTATTACTAAATCATTACTGTTCAGTTTTTCAATAAACGCCGGAATATTTTCAGGTGGATGTTGTAAGTCAGAGTCAAGTGTAATTGTATATTCGGTTTTAATCTCAATGCTTTTTTCAAACCCTCTTTTAAGAGAATATCCTTTTCCCCTGTTAACATTATTTTTAAGAACTGTTATGTTTTTACTTTCAGGAATATTTTTAATTGAATCATCGGTTGAACCGTCATCAATACAAATTATTAAATCTACATAGTTAAGAGTTTTTTCAATTATTTCTTTAATTGTATTTTCTTCATTATAGAAAGGAATAACGGCACAAACATTATTTTTCCTTAAGGTATTGTTCAATTATACTTCTCCATCCTCTAGCCTGCTGAGGTTTTATAGCTTTAATTAATGTTTGTTTCAAACTCTCTTTTGAAAGACCCTTAATAAGTCTTCCTTCCTCTGCAATTGAAATTGCACCTGTTTCTTCTGAAACAATTACGACAATTACGTCAGCCTGTTCGGAAATTCCCAGTCCTGCACGATGACGCATACCCAGAGGTTCACCATTAATCTGGGTTGTGGAAGATAAAGGGAGTGTGCAGCGTGCTGCTTCAACAATATTATTTTTTATTATGACAGCACCATCATGCAGAGGTGAGCGGGGAAAAAATACTGAAGTTAAAAGTGCTTTAGTCAGTTTGGCATTTAATATTTCACCCGTCTCAGCAAAACCTCTTATACCTGTTGATCTGATAATTACTATTAAAGCTCCATGCTGATGCTGTGAAAGTTCAAAAGCTGAATCTGTAATAATTGAAGCTGCTTCAGGAGTTTCCCCTTTAACAAATAAATTGAAGAATGGATTTTTTGCAACCATAACAAGGAGCCTTCTTATTTCAGGCTGAAAGAGAATTAGAAAAGCGATAACCCAAATATCAGTAATGAGTTTTAACAACCAGCTTAATGCGCGGAGATTTATTGCCTGCGAAACAAAAGAAAGAAGCAGAACAATCATCAAGCCTACAAAAATCTGTGCTGCAATTGTTCCTTTAAGCAAATTGTAAAGCTTATAAACGATGAAAGCAACAATTACGATATCAATAACATCAATAAATGTTAAAGTGATAAACCCTATTTTGAAAAGATCAACCATTTAATTAGAGAAAATAAAATTCAATAGTTTTTTTGTTCTTGCTGCATTAGGAACATTATGTGTTCTTATAATCTTAGCTCCATTTCTTATGGCGATTGTTTCTGCTACAACTGTAGCAGTATCTCTATCTTTCACATCAAGATCAAGTGTCTTTCCGAGAAATAATTTACGTGATAGCCCAATTAAAATCGGGTATCCAAGGCTTTTAAAATCAGATAATCTTCTCAAAATTTCAAAATTATCTTCAATTCTTTTTCCAAATCCTATTCCCGGATCAATAATAATATTTTTTACTCCTTTTTTCTTCGCAATTTCAGTCTGCTTATAAAGGAATTCATAAATTTCAAAGATCAGATCATCGTAAATAGGTTTTACCTGCATAGTCTTTGGAATTCCTTTTATGTGCATAACAATAAGCGAGGCAGAAAATTCACTTGCAATATCAACTATTTCCTGATCGAAAGTTAATCCGCTTATATCATTTATAATTTTTACTCCAGCTTTGCAAGCCTCACGGGCAACTCTGCTTTTAGTAGTATCAATAGAGAGTAAAGCTTCCGGTTTCTTCATCAGGATTTCTTCTATTACAGGAATAACTCGCTTCAATTCTTCTTCCTCAGTAACGGACTCAGAGCCCGGTCTGGTAGATTCACCTCCAACATCAACTATATCTGCTCCATTTTCAAACATTTCAATGGCATAGTCCACAGCAGACTTCTTACCTGCCTTGTCGGCAGACAGGTCAAAATATTTTCCTCCATCAGAAAATGAATCAGGTGTTACATTTAATATTCCCATTATTAATGTTTGATGAAATTCAAATCCTCCTATTCGGACCGGAAGTTTATTGTAGCTCTCATAATTCTTAGTTGATTTTTTTATTTCATCAGATAAATTCTTTAAACCTGCCTCACTAAATTCAGTTAAAAGAATAGATAAATCATTTAATGATGCAGAAAAGTAATTTCTTACAGGAAACGTTTTATTATCTGCCAGAGACAGATCAAATTTTATTTTATGATGAGAGCAAATATTTGAAAGGATATTCAATTGATCTTGTTCTAAACCCGAGAGAGTGAGATTTACCACCGAAGACTTAACAAGTTCTTCTTTATTACCTGCCTGCCGGCTAGGCAGGTCTAATTCTTCCGGATGGTAATTAACCTGTACAATCAAGTTTTATCAATTGGAAATATTTGAGGAATTATAAAATATTTTTTAAAGATAGTAGTTAAATGTCATGCTGAACTTGCCGTCTTTGGCGAGCCTCGCTTTCAGCGGGTTTCAACATCTTTTTCACAAAGTAAGATTCCGAAACAAGTTCGGAATGACACTTCTGCAAATATTTTTTAAACGATAATTTTCTTACCACTGGTAATAATATTTTTAAATTTTAAAGTGGTGGTCGTAATATCTTCAGTTCCAAAAATTGAGTTACCAATTACAAAAGCGTCACATCCTGCAGCCAGAACATTATCAACATTATTAAGATCAATTCCTCCGTCAACTTCAATAATAAAATTTGCATTTAACTCTTCTCTTAGTCTTGAAGCTTCAGCAATTTTCTTTAAAGAATTCAAAATAAAAAGTTGACCTCCAAATCCCGGGTTAACAGACATAATCAGTATTAAATCAACATCCTGAGCTATATCTTTTAGTGAGCCTACAGAAGTTGCAGGATTTATAACTACACCTGCTTTGGCTCCCAATTCTTTAATTCTGTTTACAGTTCTGTTCAGATGAACAACTGCTTCAAAATGAACAGAAACAATTGAAGCACCAGCTTTAACGAAAGCTTCAAGATAATTATCAGGATTTTCAATCATCAGGTGAACATCAAGAGGAAGATTAGTAACCCGTCTGGCAGCTTCAACCAAAACAGGACCGAATGAAATATTGGGAACAAAATGCCCATCCATTATATCACAATGAATCCAGTCTGCCCCGCCCATTTCAACCAACCGAATTTGCTGACTTAAATTACTCATATCCGCAGATAAAATTGAAGGAGCAAGTACAGCCACTATTCAATAACCTCCTTTTCGCCAGGCTCTGCTGCTTTTGTAACAAAAAGATCAACATGATCACCAGGATTAACTTTATTTCCTTTACTCGGATATTGATCAAGCACCGTGTTAGGTAAAAGTGAAAACGATCTTTGATAATTAATTTTTCCAATAGTTAAAGAATTATCGGCAAGAATTTTTTCCGCTTCAGAGAGAGATTTGCCAACCAGGTCAGGAACTTCAACACTTCCCTCTCCTCCTCCTACACTAATATAAATTCCAACCAGCGAACCTTTTTTCAATCTTGTTCCTTCAACAAATTCCTGGTCAAATATCATATCTTTTGGGTTGTCTGATGGTATTTCTTCTATTCTTCCTAACTTCAATCCGATTCTTTCAAGCGAGAGTTTGGCATCCCTGATTGATCTGCTTTTAAGATTTGGTACCATAACAAGCGGTTCGCCGCCGCTTATGAAAAGGTAAATTCTTCTTCCTTCTTTAACTACTTCACCTGCAGCAGGTCTTTGAAGAATAATTTTACCCTTAGCAAATTTCACATCATAAGTAGTATCACCTATAACAGGTTCAAGGTTTGAATCTTCAAGTTTTTCAAAAGCTTCCTCTTCCGATAAACCTTTTACAACAGGGACACTTACTTCAGGAGAACTTACATACCATGGAAAAATAAAATAATTAAAAACTAAAATGACAACTATAATTGCAGCTAAAATGAGAAGTAACCTCTTAACGAACGTCTTTTGTAGGATATTTTTCATTGTGTCAAATATATCAAACAGCCCCCTCTTAAACAACTCAAACGATTTACGATTTATGAATTTTGAATTACGAATTTATATGTACAATGGATTTGTTATTTTAACAATGGCAGGAATAGTGGAATAATGGAATGCTGCTTTTTTATAATTTTCCGTAGCTCCAAAACTCCAACATTCCATCATTCCTATCATGGCAGACACGAGTTATTAATGTTTAAAAACTATTTTATCATTAACAGGTTAGCTGTTGAGCTAAATAAAGAACTACAGGGTTATAAGATAATCCGTGCTTACTCCTTTGAGAAGGATAAGCTTGTATTGATTCTGTCGAATAAACAAGATGAATTCAGTATTGAAATATCAGTTAATCCGGGCATTCCATATATAAATCTTAGAAAAAAAGTTTCTATCCCTAAAAAGAACCTTGTTGATTTTTTTAATTCATACCTTCCCCTTAAAATCCTTTCTGTTGAAATTGCGGAGAGTGATAGAATAATCAGGATTAATTCGGATAAGGCATCTCTTTGCTTTACGATAAGAGGAAAGTTTACAAATCTTTTTTTAATCTCTAATGAATCAGAAATTGAAAGTTTCAAGAAAACTGATGAAAATATTAGGAAAGATTTCCGGAATGAAGTTCAGAAGCATCATTTTATTTCTGAATTTAATAATCTAAAGATTAATGAAAAGTTTGTTGATCCGGATTCAATAAGGAAAAAATATCCTGTTATCGGTAAAGAGATACTTAATGAAACTAAACTTAGAGATGACGGTTCTGATAAAATATCAACTGCTCTTCTGTTTGAAGTTATAAATGAAGTAAAGGGAAATAATCCAGCAGTTTTTATTGAAGAAAACACAGGTGATGTTAATTTGGGTGTTGAAACATTTAGCATATTTCCCTTTACAAAGAAGGAAAAATTTTCAAACCTGATTGAAGCTTTTAATTATTTTCTTATCCAGAAATTTTCAAGAGAAAGTGTTACAGATAAAAAGAAGATAATTGAAAAGCATCTTGAACATGAACTAAATAAAGTTTCAGGGAAATTAAATGATGTTCAGGCCAGAGTTCAAAGAGGAACAAAAGAAGAAGAGTATAACAAAATCGCTAATCTTCTTCTGATAAATATAAATAAGATTACAAAAGGCAGTGAAAAAATTGAACTTCAGGATATTTATAAGGAAGATGTTTCTGTTTCAATCAAGCTTGATCCTAAATTATCTTCTAAACAAAATGTTGATTCATATTTTGAAAAATCAAGAACTGAAAAAATAAAATTTGAAAAAGCAAAACAATTATCTCTCCATCTGCAAAAAAAATATTCTGAATTAAAGAGAATTAAGGAAAGATTTATATCTGCTAAATCAACTGAAGAGTATAATACTATAATGAAAGAGCTTAAAATCAAACAGGATGAAAAAAAGAAACCCGAAGATGAATTAAAAAATAAATTCAGACATTATTTAATCCATAATAAATACAATGTTTATGTAGGAAAAGACAGCAAGAGCAATGATCTTTTAACAATGAAATTTGCAAAACAGAATGACTATTGGTTTCATGCAAGAGGAGCTTCAGGTTCCCATGTTGTTCTGAAAAATGAAAATATGAAAGAAGGGATCCCCAAAAATATTTTGAAAATCGCCGCTTCTTTAACTGCTTATCATAGTAAAGCCAAAACATCCGGAATGGCGCCTGTTTCTTACACACAAAAAAAATATGTTACAAAAAAGAAAGGAATGGAGCCGGGAAAAGTAGCTTTACTTAAAGAAGAAGTTTTAATTGTTAAACCGGAAATTCCTGAAGGATGTGAATATTTAAGTGCTGAATAGCTGATGCAATTGCATTGTGAAAAAGTTAATCGTTAATTGTTAATAGTTAATTGGTAAAGAAACGATTAACCATGAACGATTAACTATTAACTAATGTCTTTTTCAATAAAGACGAAGAGATTATACCAAATTAGAATTTGATTATTAAATGAGATTTGTTAATTGGAACTTACGAAAGATACCACCGTGTGGAGCTGCAGCGCCCTCCGTGTTTTTAGTACACGCTGCAACCCCACAAGCGGCAGGTATTGGAGTCACGGTTTTCTTATAGCCAATAAGTATGCCGTTAAAAACCTAACTTTTACTATCTATTCTTTGGCTTTTTTATTTTTATTTAATTCGTTTTGAGAGGACAACTCATTCTGAGATATGAAGAGTATAAATATTTTTCGTGTGGGGCTAAATATTTGTCGGGACTTCTATAGGTGTTTCAATCCATTTCTTATGAAAAATTGCTACACAATTATTTAAATGAGCCTGTTGTACTAAAAGAGAAATTCTGAATGAAGTTGTTGTGATTCCAAAAAGCTTTATTCTGTTGTTCTTCAGCAATTCCAGGGTTGATTGAAGAACAGTATTATCCCTGTTCAATCCTTCTCCGATTAATGAAACTGCGCTAAGACCTTCTATAAAAGTAATTTTGTTTTTGAATTTATTTGATAATTCGGTTCTTCTATTCTCCCAACCAATTATATTCTTTACAGAAATAACAAACGATATTTTAGAATTTGAAGCATCCTCTTCTGAAGAAATAAAATTTAGTTCTTTAATTTGAATCTGATGCTGCTCTAAATAAATAAGTAAAGATTCAAAGTCCTCATTTGATTCAAATATTAATGAAACTTTAACAACTTCTTTCTCGTGAACAACTGCTTTAATACCAGCAGGAATATCAGGCTTAAGCAATCTTACAATTGTTTCCTTGCCAGGATTAAATGTACTTCTTGCATAAAGAGTAATTTGTGCTTCCTTAGCAAACTGAATTGCCTGTGCATTTAATACTTTTGCACCAGCCATACTCATCTCCTGCATTTGCTGATAAGAAATTTCAGGAAGGTGCTGTGCATTTTTAATGAGGGAAGGATCAGAAGAATAAACTCCATCAATATCGGAATAAATTTCACATCTTTCCGCATTCAAAGCTGCTGCAAGAGCAACTGCAGAAGTATCTGAACCTCCTCTGCCTAAAGTTGTAATATCTCTTTTATAGCTCACTCCCTGGAATCCTCCTATTACAACCACATTTCCATTTTCAAGCTCATCCTGAATTCTGAAAGGACGCACTTCAATAACTCTTGCATCAGTATGCCGGTCGTTGGTTATAATTCCTGCCTGAGAACCGGTAAGTGAAATAGCTTTAATTCCTAAATCATTCAGAGCGATACAAAGTAAAGACATTGAAATTCTTTCACCTGTACTAAGGAGCATATCAATTTCTCTGTTGGGAGGATTTGAGGATAAACTTTTTGCAGATGCGATAAGTGAATCGGTTGTTTTTCCCATTGCTGAAACAACAACAGCAATATCGTGTCCTGCTTTTTTAACTTCAGCAATTAGTAAAGCGACTTTTTTTATCTTATCAATATCAGCTAAAGAACTTCCGCCATATTTCTGAACAATAATTGCCATTTGAAATCAAAGCTTTCTTAACTCTTCCATCAATTGTGTTTTAACTTTTGTCTTCTCATCAACCTTCTTAAGGAATTTTGCAGGAACACCGGCAACAACTGAATAAGGTTCAACATCTTTAACAACAACAGAACCTGCTGCAATAACCGCTCCCTTCCCTACTTTAACTCCTTCAAGAACAACTGCATTAGCTCCGATTAAAACATCATCCTCAATTATAACAGGAGAGGCGCTAGGAGGTTCTATTACTCCGGCAAGAACTGCTCCAGCACCAATGTGACAGTTCTTTCCGACAATTACTCTACCACCAACTACAACATTCATATCAATCATGGTTTTTTCGCCAATGACAGCTCCGATATTTAAGACAGCTCCCATCATAATTATGCAGTGATCTCCAATTTCAACGAGATCTCTTATAACCGAGCCAGGTTCTATTCTCGCATTATATTTTGTAAGATCGGCAAGAGGTATTGCAGAATTTCTTCTGTCATTTTCAATTCTGTAACCTGTAATTAAATTTTTGTTCTTTTCATAGAAAACATTGAACTCTTTTAATTCACAGAAGAGAACTCCAAAATTTTTTTCGCCATAAAAATCGAGATTTTCAAAATTTATTTTTTCAAGATCACCTTTTAAATAAACTCTGCAGGGGGTTTTCTTTTCAGAATTGGATATATAATTTATTATTTCGTATGAATCCATATTTAACTGCTAAAGATTACTTCTTTGAATGAATAAAAACCATTTTTCTTTTTTAAAACAAATTCTGCAGATTTCAAAATACCTTCTGCAAAAGTTCTTCTTGAAATAGCATGATGAGTAATTGAAATTGTATCTCCTAATGCGCCAAAAGTAATTGTATGATCACCAACTACATTTCCTAATCTTAAAGATGAAATGTTTACAGGTTTAGAACCAAGCTTATCTTTTATCATCAATGCTGTACCTGAAGGTTTATCTTTTTTGAACCTATGATGTGTTTCAGAAATTTCAACATCCCAATCTTTTAAAACATCATCTGCTACTTCTGTTAATTTAAGTAAGACCTGTACTCCAATGGAAAAATTAAAACTTTGAACAACAGGTAGGCTTGCTGATAAATCTTTTAATCTTTGTAAATCATTTTCTTTTAAACCGGTTGTAGCAATAACCAAAGGGATATTAAGCTGCTTTACAAGTTCTGCTGTTTTGTTGAATACCGAAGGAAGTGAACAATCAATTAATATTTGAGGAATATCATTCTTTACTTCTTTATTACTATCAAGCTCATAGACCAACTGATGCCTCTTCTCATTAAATACATTTATTACTTCCCCTCCAAGTCTCCCTGTACTTCCTATTAAACCATATTTAATAATTGAATTTGCCAAGGTAATTTTCTAAAGTTTTTTCATTTCATCAATAAGCAGTTGTTCCGATTTTTTATTAACAGGTGCAAGAGGAAGCCTTAACAAGTTTTTACTTAAACCCATCTGATACATTACAAATTTTACTGGGGAAGGAGATGTTTCAACAAACAGAAGATTCATCATCTTTAAATATTTATTATTTAATCTTTGGGCATTTTCAAAATCATTATTCAAGATTGCATCAGTAATTTGTTTCATCTCTTTCGGATATGGATTTGAAAATACACTTACAACTCCATCTCCCCCAAGAGCCATAATAGGAAGGGTTTGATCATCGTTTCCTGAAAGAACACTTAGCGAATCCGGTTTAATAGAAAAGAGATGTGCGATCTGTGAAATATTGCCGCTTGCTTCTTTTACAGCAACAACATTTTTACATTCTTCGTGAATTTTTACAACTGTTTCCGGGAGTAAATTCATAGCTGTTCTCGAAGGAACGTTATATAGTATTATAGGGAGTGTTGTTCTTTCCGAAATATATTTGTAATGCTCAACCAGGCTTTCCTGCGTACCTTTGTTGTAATAAGGATTAACAATCAGCAAACCATCTGCTTTATATTCTTCAGCAATTTTGTTAAACTCAACTACCTTCTTTGTGTCATTAGTACCTGTTCCTGCTATAATTTTTGTTTTACCTGCCGCAGTCTGAATACCTGTCTCAATAATTTTTCTTCTTTCTTCGACAGATATAACCGGCGATTCACCAGTTGTTCCAAGAAGAACAATTGCATCTACACCTCCGTCAATCTGAAAATTGATTATCTTTTTTAAATCATCATAATCAACGTTATAATCTTCATTGAAAGGTGTTATTAATGCTGTACCTGTTCCTTTAAACATTCAATTTCCTTTTTTAATCAGTATTGTAAAATATACTAAATCTGGTATGAATTATAAATAAACAATTCGTGTTTTGTCTAAAAACAGTATTCAGTTATAAGGCAGGCTTTTTTATTTTAAATGATATTGGTATTTTTGTTTAAATTCAAATAGTAGATATGCACCCGTAGCTCAACTGGATAGAGCATCTGACTACGGATCAGAAGGTTGAGGGTTCGAATCCTTCCGGGTGTACTAAAAAAGTCTCTTTCATTCTAAAATCAATACTTTTCTTATACCCTCACCTTCTGCAATCCCTCTGTTCTTTTGTACCGACTTTGTACCGACTTGGTAACTCCGGAAGGAGGATAACAAAATGTTCTTAACAAAAGATTCCAAATCTCAGTATTATCAGATAGTTTATTTCATCAATGGTAAGCGTACTAAAAAATCAACTAAGAAAACTTCAAAGGAAGAAGCTCAACAAGTATTAGAGCAATTTACAAAAGAAACAAATTCCCTTCCTGTTAAACAACATAAAATCACTCTCACAAGATTTAAGGAAGAGTATTTAGCCTATACTAAGCAAAGCAAATCACAAAGCTACATAAAGAGGTCCATAGAACCGGCATTCAAATTCTTTATTGAATTTATTCAAGACGTTCCTTTAGAAAGTATCAGCGTAAAAAATATTGATCAATTTATAAACTCAGTTTATTCCCGCTCAGAGAGTGCGGCATCACTATATTTTAGAACATTAAAAGCTTCTTTCAGTAAAGCTTTAGTTTGGGAATATATTCCTGAAAATCCTTTTAAGAAAATAAAAGCTCCTAAAGTTTCAAAATCTTTCCCAGTTTTTATTTCCGAAAATGAATTGATTGAAATTCTTAATAAAACTAAAACTCAATTATTTAAAGATATTTTTACAGCTGCTTTTTATACTGGTATGAGGCTTGGTGAATTACTTAATATGAAGTGGAACTGGGTAGATTTTAATCAGGCTGCTATAACCGTCAAAAACTCCAAAGAATTTAAATCTAAGAGCAAGCGCGAAAGAATTATTCCTATTCATCCAAAAGTTAAAAACGTTTTTCAATCCATCTTCCCTATCGGTAAACAATCAGAAAATAGTTTTGTCTTTTTCCGTTATGCCAATATAAAATTCAATGAAGATTTCGTAAGTAAACAATTTAAAAAAGCTGTGAGAGATGCAAAATTAAATGATGATGTTCATTTTCATTCACTGCGTCATTCTTTCGCCTCGGCATTAGTTCAAAGAGGTGTTTCACTCTATGCAGTTAAAGAGTTGTTAGGCCACGAAGATATAAAAACAACTCAGATTTATTCACATTTACAAAAGGAAAACCTAACTCAGGCAGTAAATTTATTGTAGGAATAAGATTTCTTTTATATTCAAAACTTAAGTTAGAGCCGAGAACTATAAAGAGATAATCGTAAAGCTATTGCTAAGGAAGCCGCTAAAGCTCGATGAGTAAACTCGACGGAAGGAAGAATTAACTTCTTGTTGTAAAAATTACCACTGACCTTCAAATTCACTAAAAATTTTAAGGGAATAGTTTTTGTCCTTAATTTTTGTGATAAATGGTACTAACTATTTACGAACTTTATTATATAATTGTTAGTATAAAATACTTGAAAAGTATATAAAAAGTTTAATAATTATTAAAAAATATTTTGAAATAATATAATAATTTTCTAAATATGGCACATAAAATTCCTTCCCATCAGAAAAAAGAGGGTGTTGGTATGCAAAAACTTACATTACGAGTATTGTTCTTTGAACATCAAGGCATTTATAGAGGTGTATGTCTTGAAACTTATACTGTAGTAGAAGCACGCACATTTGAAAAGGCTCTTACTAAAATGCAAGATGCTCTTTCTATATATTTAGATGCTTTTTCCCTTGAAGAAATCTTAGACGGCAAATTCTATCGTATAGCACCTTTAAAATATAGAATAAAGTCGTGGTCATATCTTTTTCTTAAATCCCTGAGCAAATTACGGAAGGAAGAAATAGACTATGATCCACAAACTAAGAATCTAAGATTTGCCTAAAAAATATCCACCGTTAACACCTGGTGAAGTCATTGCAATTCTTAAAGCGTGGGGATTCCGGTTCGATAGAAACAAAGGAAGCCACGAACAATATGAAGGCTTTATTGGAGGAGAAAGAAAATTAGTTACTGTTGATACAGCCATTTCTGCGTTTAGTGATTTTTTAATGGGAAGTATGATTTCTCAATCAGGACTAAGCAGGGATAATTTTTATTGTGCGACCAAAGGAACTGCAAAAAAAATTAATAAAAAATTTGTTCAACCGACCATAATCCCTCCCGCAGAAGAAACCGCCTAATTTTCTGAGAGTAAAATTCCTTGATCGTTTAAGGGCACATAATTATATTGTGCAAAGTTAAAAAATACTATACACCATCTTTTTTGAGTAGTCCACGACAGAATAAGACATAAGATTATCAATCCATTTACTGGATTTTAGAGCAAGAAGACACAAAGGAAACTCAAGAAATTTTTTATCGAACTTTCTCATTTCAATTCTCCCATTTTTATGAATGAAAAAAAATTAATCTAACATTCCTTCACCCTTCCCTCAAACCCCATAACCTTTTTATACTCTTCCTTCATTATTTCCATCAATTCTTCTTTATACTTTATATCCACAATAAAACTATCATGCACAGGTAAGCAAGGCTTTCCTTGTTTTGTAAAATACTTTAAGACTCCTTCAGCTATATTCGAATCATAATATTGTAATTGAGTTCCGATACCTGAATTAAAATAATGAGCAATTCTTGGATGAGCATTACTAATCATTTCCATAAGTTGTCTTGCTCCTAAATCATCACTATAAAGCAACTCCATTGTTTCCGGTTCTTCACGTAACCAATTCTTAAAAGCTCCCTCAGCTTTATAATACGTTTTAGCATTTATCATCATTTGCATCATTTTTTTAATTGGTGTTCTTAGAGCAGGTACTCGGCAAACCGCCTCATAAGGATCATCCTGGTAATCAATTTTCTCTTTATGAAAAAGCATCATTATATGTAATGCCTGGTAATCTATTTCAACACTCCTCTTTCCATCAATTCGTATTTCCTTTCTTTGCTCTTCTCTTAATAACTGACTATCTGATATTTCTATTGTACCAGAAGCAGATTTAAATAATATACAACTTGACATTTCCATAAAATGTGTTGATTTCTTAAATCCTTCATTTAAAGCTCCCGGTATTGATGTTTATGAGGTAGATAGAGATACATTAAAGAAATTCAAACAGGAAAACAGAATCCCAATCTTCAAAGTTTTAACATTTGCTAATAAAGAATATTGGGTTCAATATTCTTTCGAACCAAACAGTAAACTCTATATCTTAGAAATTAATCTTGTATTTGATAAGTAGTTATAAACTATATTGATTAATAATTATTAATTATTTAAAAATATTTAGGGGTGCGAAATGAAAAATACTTTATTCCTTTTAGTTATATTCTTTTCTCTATCAATTAGTACATTTGCTCAAAATCCTTGGTGGTGGTGGTTTGATGATGAAGATGAAATATTATCTGAAGTAAAAAACTATGCAGAACGTGTAAAAAGTGAAAATGGGATTATATCGGAAATCTCAAATCTCAATAACCAATTAAAGCAAATTAAAAGCCATCATTATTTAGATTCATTATTATTTTGGGTTACCTCGATTGGTGGGATTAAAAAATCTAATGATACTGTTACAGTTCTTTTTGATTTAAAGAACAATGATTTAATAGTTTCAAATAATTATTCTGGTCCTTTATTTATAACAGATCCGCAAACTCAAAAAAAAGTACTTTTTTATCCAGGTATAAACTCATTACAAAATCCGACTTCAAGCTATGATCCTCCATTCACAATGTTACTTGTTATTAGACAAGATGAAACAATTAAAGATGAATCTGTTTTTAATTCATTTGTAAATAATGATTACTCAATCTTTACAGATAATAAAAGTAATCTCATAATTCAATCAAAAAAGAAAATTAAAGATGGAATTATAGATCAACAAAAAAAGATTATTATAATTGAATTTAATGGAAATAATTCAAGAATTTTTATTAATAATGTTTTAGTTGAAAGTGGAAAATTAGATTTAATCTCTTTAAGAGGTATTCTATTAGGAAGAAATAACAAACATAACCCAGATTTCTTCACAGGTTATTTTTATAATTGTGGTATCTTTAAATCTATCATCTCAGACGAATTTCGTTCTGCATTATTTAATATCTTTGATTAAATCTAATGCTGGTTACGCCACTGAGGAATTTTGGAAAGAGTTGGATATTAAGATTTTTAGCAAATTGAAATGAAAAAAATAGGAATACTTAATAACATTGATTATATATTTTGATTTACCAATCAATAGACCAAAAATCAATTTCAACTTTACCAAAATTCAAGAAAGAACTTGAAAAATGTAAAGATGAATATCTCTATACCAGATTAAAATTTCTTCGCCCTTATTGTGTCTCATATTTAGATCAACTTTTTATAAAATATGGCGAATCTATTAATAAGCTTTTTTTGCCAGAAGATAGAAAGGTTCACAAATACCTTGACCAATGTGGATTTAATTATCTTTATGGCAATTGTCCGGATGTTGAGGGTTTTGATGAATCTAACATTATTAAACTTACCCGGTTCATTGGCACAGAACCTGAAGTTGAACAAGTAGCAGTAGATTGGATAAAAGCTAAAATTTTTCCTTTTATTCCTTCTCTTAATATTGAACTCAATAAAAAAATAGTAAAGAATATTTGGGAAATAATTCAAAATGCTTTAATTCATTCCGATAATAAGAATGGAATTAGCGCTTGCGGACAATTTTATCCGCAGCGTAATTACTTTGAAGTTTCATTTTCAGATTTTGGAATTGGTATTCCTAATAAAATAAATGGTTTTATGAGTAAAAAATTGGATGATTGTGATGCTATTGAATGGTCACTACAAAAAGGCAATTCTACTTTAATAAAGCCTAACTGTGGCTTGGGCTTGTATTTTTTGCGGGAATTCATTAAGATTAACCGTGGTCATTTTCAAATCATATCTAATACAGGCTTTTTTGGGCATAATAATTCTCCAGCAGAAGAAAAAATTTCTTTAACCGATATTATTGAGGGCACACTCGTAAATATTCGCATTAACTATATTGGATAAAAAATTAATCTGGAACTTCTTATGAAAAAAATATTAGTAGTTGAAGCATTAGAAACTTCAGTCCTGCTAAGCAGTGATAAAGGCAAATCTCTTTTTTACATTATTGTTGAAGAATTAAAAAATCATAAAAAAATTATTCTAGATTTTTCTGGTTATGAGTTTATATCTACCACTTTTTTAAATAATTCTTTTGGAGATTTAATAGTTACTTATAACTGGGATAATGAGTCTTTAAAACAACATATAGATATAGTTGGTTTATCAGAAGACGATTTGGATGATTTACATTTAGCCGTATCTAATGCTAAATACAGAAAGGATTTAATAGATAAAGGATTAAGCCCTCAAGAAATTTATGAAACTTATATTGTTTCTTAATGCCTGTTGTTATTGAACCCGAACTTTTTTTAAAGAATAAAGAATCCCTCAAGTTTGAGGGATTTTTTGTTGATACTAATATTATTATTTCTTACCAGGATCCATTTAGTAAATCTTTTTTACAACCACTCTTTTTTGAAGAAACTCAAGAATCTATTCATAATTTAAAATCAGCAGGTTATAAAACATATAGCATGGTTTCTGTTGCCTTAGAATATTACAAATATATTCAATACAATTCATATACTTTATATTTCAGGCAGAAGAAATTTGATACTCAGGATTTTAAATTAAAGAAAAATGATGATGTAGTATTCTCTGATACATGGTCAAGACATATGAAAACTTTTAAAAAATTATTTACAAAAGCATTCCCGTTCAAAAATTCTATTATTGCTCTAAATAATATTTCAGAATTTGATCATGCTAATATGGACTTTGGAGATCACTTAATGTTTAAAACTTTAATGGATTCTGTTAATTCATTCAAAGCAGTTTTTTCAAACGATAAAGATTTCTATTCTTTACCTGATGACATTTTTTTAATTACATTAAATCCGGAAGTTTTAAGAATTGCTCAACAGGATAAAAAATTATATCAGCAAATATTTAAATGATGATTCAACCTTTGCCCAAAAAAATAAAAACTTTGTGCATAGGTCCTGATGTATTCTTAAAATCCTTAAAAATTTGTGCATAGCTTACTTCATAGAATTCCGGGCTGTGTGTTTTTCAAACACTATTCAGCAAGCTTCAAAAACTTATACATTGGCTCCGGTCTCGCTGACCGCTTTTACATTTAGCTTCATTATCATTTAGCTAAAAGTCCTGTTTGCTGTGTAACTTTTAAGCAAAGCTGCACTGATTACAAACATAAAAGCTTGCTCGCCTTTGCTCATTAAGTTTTTATAAACTTGCTTCATAAAATTTTTATAAAATTTTCAGCCCTATACCTACGTAAGAGATTAAAAGAACAGAAGACAAAATAATAGTTCTAACTTTGCATTTTTTGACATCAATTCATCCAGGCATTGACAGCCAGATTACATAAGGCACTTTATTCAACTAACTAATCTTCTTTACCTTCTCATAACTTTCTATCTAAGTCAAATAAAGTGGTCTTATGTAAACTCGGCACGAACACTAATAAGCTCATCTTTCGTTTCGTTCAGGTACAGGCTGCAACGTACCTTCGCTTCACTTGCATTGTCCTACCATTAAACAGCACACTTAGAACATAAATAGTAACTTTGTTATTGTCAGCTTGTCCTGAGCTTGTCGAAGGACTTCATTCCGGGTGGCGCCCGCCCTCCGCACACCCTTCATTCCGCTTACATCGGAAAGGAAGTAATGGTATCAAATATATATTTAGTCCTATCTATCCTTCGCCCTTTATTTCATCATTACATTTAGTGACGGCAAAGCCGACACACATTCCAATCTTCATAAAAGGCTCTCATTAATCTTTACATTGTTTATCATAAGAATGTAGCTGTTTCCCCTTCGCTCAACAACTACAGGAAAAAGTAGTAATCACTTAACATTTTCAAATGCTTTCAACACTTCGCCCTATTTTCATTCGCTTCGTTCAATCCATTTCGGCACTTTGCCGAAGGCAAAACTAACCTTCACGGCTTTCACTACGCTCACTCAATAAGGCTATCATTAAACTTAACATCAAGCGTCAATGAGTGTAGCTGATGTCGCTAATCGCTCCACAACTACCAGAAAAATCAGAAAATAAAAATAGCCCATTGATCTGGCGACCAAGGGCTACGCTTCCTTAAGTGCAAGGTATGGGGAGACCTTACACAGAAGCAATCCTGATTTAATTATTTGTAATTCTATTTCCAAAACCTGATGATTTTTTACTTTGAATTCTGGAATTTCAAAATTTACATATAATAATTACGTATTCTTATTCTTTATATAGAACTGCACCTTTCAAATCGCAAAAAATCTATATTTCCCCGGCACAGTAGTTGATTTTAAATAAGTAACTCTTCATCTAAAAGGAAATAATGAGGCATAAACCCCGGAAACTTGAGTTAAAATTTACAATTCAATTTTCAATATTTTTCCTGATATTATTAGCTGCAATCTATATATATATTGTCAGAGCAGTCGAGGCTGATGTTTATGAAAAATATATATATAAGTCCGAGGTGTTTTCAAATTTTTTTAAGCAAAATCCCGAAACATTCCAAACTTCAAAAATAAATGACAAAAAAACATTAAATAAGTTAGTAGATCTGAATGAAGCTCTATATCTTATTGTGGAAAGCAGTGACGGTCTCATTATATATGCCATAAACATTGAAGTTGCTGAACAAAATCAATATTTAATAATAGAACATTCTTCTGACATTTCTAAAGACAACCTGATATTTAAAGTCTCCCTGCCTGTAATTTCTGACAATATGGAACTTGGTAAAATTTATGTAGGGTTTGATGCTACAGAAACAATTACTATCCTTCATAAAACAAGACTCTTAATAGCATTGTTTAATCTTGCCATATTCTTTATAGCTGTAATAATTACATACATCTTTAGTACCCTGTCATTTAAACCTTTAACAAAACTAATTTCAACACTTGATAGAATTATAAATGGTGATAAAGAAATTAAAATTGAGTACACCCGTAACAATGAAATTGGACTTCTTGCGGAAAAAATTAACTCGGTTCTTATGGAACTTGATAAAACATCGAGCCGTGTTAATTCTCTTAACGCAAAATTAGGTACTGTATTTAAAGAAAAAATTTATGAAGTGGGTAGTGAGATTAGTCAGCGCAGAAAAGCCGAGTTCTCACTTTACAAAAGTGAAGAGCAATTTGGATTGGTTTTTGAAATTGCCCCAATTGGTATGTTTATTGTTTCAACGCTTAACAAGATTATCAATGTTAATAATGCATTCTGCGATATAACGGGTTTTTCCAAGCGAGAATTAATTGATTCTCATATAAAATTACTATTCGATGATTTAAGTGAAGCAACGTTTTTAACCGCATCGGATCAGAAACACATCAATTATTACGATCTTAATTCTGAAAAGGTAATTATAAAAAGGAATAAAGATAAGATTGATGTTATTGCAAAATTCGTAACAATTTATGATAATAAATCAGTTCCACAGCATACAATTGTTCAGACCCTTGATATTACTGAAATTAAAAAAACACAAAAAGATTTAATGCTTGCTTTAGAAAAAGCTGAAGAATCTAACAGGCTTAAAAGTGCTTTCCTTGCTCAAATGTCACACGAAATCAGAACACCACTAAATGCTATTCTTATGGCAGTACCGATTTTAGCTGATGAGATAGACAAAGATAATGATGATGCTCAGATTATAATCCGCTCTGTTGATAGCGCAGGAAAGCGGCTTCTGAGAACAATAGATATGATTCTGAATATGTCGGCAGTCCAAACCGGAAATTACAAACCTGATTTTGAAAAAATAAATATTGAAGTTGAACTTGAAAAGCTTACAAGAGAATTTAAACCACTTAGTGATGAAAAAAACCTGAAATTAAATTTTAGATGCCCTTCTAAAAAGCCATATATTTATTGCGACTTATACACCACTAATCAGATATTTCAGAACCTGATAGGAAATTCTATAAAATATACTCACCAGGGATCAATTAACATTTCAATTGAAAATGGTAATAATGATTCTATTACTATCTTTATTAAGGATACAGGAATTGGAATTACCCAGGAGTATATGGAACATCTCTTCTCAGCTTTCTCACAGGAAGATGCAGGACATAAAAGACAATTTGAAGGAAACGGCCTGGGGCTTGCACTGGTTAAAAAATATGTTGAAATAAATAATGCTGAAATCAATGTTCAAAGCGAAAAAAATATAGGCTCTGTATTTTCAGTTACTTTCAAAAAATATCATGTAAATAGCGGGAATGTAGAAAACAATGAAATGTTAATTTTAAAATCTTAATTCTATAGTTCAAAATCCGCTTCGGTAAGATTATATCTTTTCATAAAATACTCTTTTGTAAAATTTACTCCCATTTCCTTAAGTATCTTATCTCGTTCAGCACTTTCCTCTACAACGGCTTCTTTCTTATTCAACTTTACTTTAGGAAGAGAAGTATCTCCAAAGTTTATTTTCACATAATACTCAATCAATGTATTCAATGCTTTCTCGACTAATTTCTTATCGCTCACTCCAAGATAGGAAAGCATCTCTCTATGAATATCACTTGCCTTATATGAGCCAACACCTTCGTTCTCTATTGTCAAAGTTACAGTTAATACAGCTTTACTTATCTCTCTATTGTGGAACTTCAATAGATTTTCATACAACTGCCCAATGTCATATTGCGGGGATTCCTTTATCTCAATCCCAATCCCTTCCTCAAATATTGTTATGTTATCCTCAACCATCTGCTGCAGCTCTTCAAGGAATTCAGCTTTCTGCACTTCAGTAAAAGTATTTGGATACCTGCCAATTAAATAGGGCATCCCATATCTTTCCATCATTAACTGCCAGAACTCAATCCCACCTCTCTTTAATTGCACAGGCCAGTAACACCGGCTCAACACTCTCTGCCCGTAAGGATTAACATAAGTTGGATTGTACTGTGTCAGTATAAACTTAAACTCAGGTAGTCTTTCACCTTCTTCAAACAAATAAATTCCATTATCAAACTTTCTCAATCTCAATTCATTGTCCTTATTGAAGATAAACCACTCTTGTGGTTTGCCAATTACATCAACAGGTTCAATTTGTTTTCCAATCTTTCTGTATTCTATTTCACCGACACTATAACCAAAGAAGATAGCATCAAGAGTATCACTCATAATTTTACCAATAGGTAATTTTCTCAACATCTCATATACATTATCTTTTATTTTATTTTCAGTTTCTTCTTCACAAGTTAATTCCCAACCCATTTGAGAAACCTGCATCTTACGTTGCTGAATTGTTGCCATAAGGTGCGGATCTGTTAGCAAGTCCCTGTAAATCTCAAAATCATAATTATTATCTTCCAAAATTTTATCGGGATCAGGTAAAGCTTTATAAATCGATTCAAGAAAACCAGTCCGCTTTCTTGTAGCAAATTCTTTCAAAAGATTTAATTTACTTTTCATCGCATTACTTTTTTGTGTTTTATCCGGTTAAATATTTTTCTTCTCACAATTGCCCTTTGCCTTTTCACGTGTTTGATTCCTTTATAATCACCTTTATTAGTTCCTTTAACATTCAACAAAAACTGCGATAAGCTATCTACAGCATCATCATATTCACCGTTTGGAAAATCTTCACACTCATCAGTAAAATCCTTTATCCAAAATTTATCTTTAGGAAGAAAAACTCTCCCCGCTTCAATCAATGGTGTTACAGAATGAACCCTTGCTATCTTATCCTGTTCTACTTTAATGGGTTTAATCGGCAATCTCGTATTTCTTTGCAGTTCCTGTATTAAACTTTGTCCGCTTGCCTTATCTTCAATAAGAATTTCATTGCTGTTATACTTTTCACTCAACTCAATAACTTTTCTTTTCAGTTCCGGGAACTCAACTCTATCCTTCCACATATCTAAAAGGTAGTATCCATTCTGTGCAACCAACCAGGTAGTGCATACAGAATAATCATTCTCCTGGTTCTTCTTAAAAGCAGTATCCCAGCTTTGTACTTTCTTAAATACTCTTTGCGTAGCTAACTCAGATTCATTTAGATAGTATTGCCACCATTCATTTTTAATAATTCCTTTTTTATCTGTATCTACAAACTTCCCAAATATCTCTTGCTCTCTTAACCCAGGAGGAATTTCTTTTGCTAATTCATCTATCTCTTTCGGGTCCAATAAAGGATTATCATAAGAAGAAAAGTTGAATGACATCCAATCGCTCTGAATTCCCCCTTTAGTAAAGGGGGTGTCTTTGCTTTGCAAAGACGGGGGATTTTTCTCATACAACTCATAAAACAAATGTTTCTCATTTGTTCTCTTAACTGTTTTCCCTTTCGGAGTTCCCCCAATTAAAACATTTGCCTTATAATCCATTATCATAGGAAGAATAGTTTCATTCCATAAACTTCTATTCTTCAGTACTATACCAGCCTCGTTAATAACTATTAATGCATAACCAAATCCCTCTATGTTCTCCGGATTATCAGCACTCCGAAAATCACAAACAGAATTTCCTATCTTTAGATCATTTCTGTTACTTCTGTACTTCCATAAACTTTTGGGAAGCTTCTTTAAGACTGGTACAAAATATCTCTCAACATATCTTTCAATGTTTCCATAGATTGTATCAACCCACAGAACAGGAGTAACACTTTCAAGCATACTCTCAATCACATAATTCGCAAACCCTTTAGTAAGTCCAAACCTTCTCCCTTTTGCAATAACCTTAAACCTTGCATCACTCTCAAATAATATCTTTTCCTGGTTAGAGTGATATGTTATCTCAAAATCAGTTTCTTTCATTCTCTTCTTTTAATTTATCCTCTAATTTTTTTCTGGTAATATTAATTTTGTAA
>CAZEWJ010000005.1:0-167685 GCA_964515875.1 uncultured Ignavibacteriaceae bacterium
GATAATTATTTACAAGCTCAGTTATCTTGCTTCCATTTATATCATAAATAATTATAGAAACATTTCTTCCTTCAGGAAGCGCATATCTGAACTTTGTATTTGGGTTAAATGGATTAGGATAATTTTGGCTAACTTCAAAATTATCCGGAATTCTAGTGTCAATCTCAGCAACAGAAGTTGTGGTTTGAATGGTTGCACGCATAAAATAAGTTTCATTCCAGGAACTCCATGAACCTGAAAACTTATCCCACGCTCTCCCATTATCCACAGGATCGTACCCATAAGTTGGCTGATTTATTCCATCATAAAGAAGGCCTACATAAAAATCCCCGTTAACGATAATATTATATGGAGAAAGATCAGTTACATCCCATCCGGGAACTGATGCTGCAACTTTCGGAAGTAGAGTTACATAATCTGAACCTGGGGTACCGCCATTATCCTGAAGAGCGATTGGAGTATAACCTGCAATCCCACTGTTAATGGAAAAGATGTAAATGCTCATATCTATAAGCTGAGCACCAATTACAGTTGGCGTAATTCTATTTGCAGATCCATTTCCGGCTGTAGGAAAATAATAACCACTCGTAGGTGTACCGTCATCGTAAAAGAGTGAATAAGTTTGACCCCCACCTCCACCAAGAGTTGCAGAATACATGCTTCTGCCATGTGTTGCTGCAAAAAGTTTATTGTCGGAAACTCTGTAATCGAGATCGGAGACAGCAACATTTGCCATTCCGTTTACTTCCTGAACCCAGCTTCCACCGCCATTTGCTGTTACAAAAACTCCAAGATCAGTTCCAATAAATAAGTTATTGTTATCAGATGGATTAACAACAACACAGTTAACAGGAATGTTTGGTAGATTGTTTGAAATATTACTCCAGTTCACTCCATAATCTGTTGTCTTAAAAACCTTGTCCCCGCTTGAATAACCTGAGAAGGTTGCATAAGCAGTAGCGGGATTATTAGGATCAGTTGCAATCCGTGTGCAATAAGCATTGGGCAAACCTGAATTCCTCAAATCCCAATTTGTCCCGCCATCAGTGGTAACCTGAACTCTTCCGTTTGAACATCCGGCATATATTACATTTGAATTACCTTTAGCAACAATTACTGTAGAAATTTTTGCACCAATTGAGCCGGCACCATCACCAGTAAGGTCGCTGCTTATTGCATTCCAGTTTGAAGCCCCATCGGAAGTTCTCCAAACCCGGTAAGTTCCGGCAACGATTGTATTGGAATTATTAGGATCCATAGAGAATGGAGAAATAAATAAAGTACGGTCTGTTGTTCCATCAAAAAAATTAGGTCCGACAGGAATTCCGTTCATTGCTTTAAAGAAAGAAGCTCCGCCATCTGTACTTTTGTAAAAAGCAAAATTAACATATTCCATATAAATGTTCTGCGGGTTATTAAAATCTATTTCAGTTGCGCCACCATCTCCTCCAAGAATCTCAGTCCAGTTTGTTGAACCACTTGAACCCAATGTACCGTTGTCCTGAGTTCCTCCATAAAAATTATTCCCCGAAGGAGCAACTGCACCATAATAGAATTGGGTAATAAATAATCCGTTATTCAGCGGGGTCCAATTCTCTCCTTTGTCTGTTGATTTCCATATTCCGCCATCATTTCCCAGATACATTATATTAGTATTTGATGGAGCGAATGCAATTGCATGCTCATCTGCATGTACATATTGTGGTGCACCTGCCTGTGGATACCAATTTGTTTTTTGTATCCAGTCAGTTCCTCCATTTGTGGATTTCCAGAAATCAATTCCGCCCGCATAAATTATTGAAGCATTATCGGGATCAACAGCTACTATATTATCATACCATCCCTGAGTTCCTGCATAATTACTTGCGCCCGCATAGCTTGGCCCGGGAACTGTTGTAGAAAACCAGTTATCTCCACTGTTGGTTGAGTAGGCAATAAAATCAACCCCGTTGGTATTTAAATTCATAAAAGATGCATAAACTAAGGTAGGATTTGAGGCAGAAGTTGCTAATTCAATTCTACCTTTATCTGTCTGATTAAAGTTGAATTCAAATGAAGAGCCGCCATTTGTACTTCTCCAGATTTCACTTTGATTAAATATACCAAAAGAAGTATAAATTGTTGTAGGTGAGGTATAAGATATTTCTACATCAGTACAGTGAATATCTCCGCCGCTGCCGCCAACCTGCTGTGTAAAACTCGCTCCGCCATCAGATGATTTATACAGGCCTTTTCTTGTGGCAGCATAAAGCATATCAGTTGAATTATCTATAATGAGCTTGTTTACGTAATAAAATTCAGAGTTATTTGTGGAAGCTAACCTGTTCCAGGTCGCACCGGCGTCTGTTGTTTTAAAAATTCCTTCTCCTCTAAGAGCATCATTATTAAAAAATCCTTCCCCGGTTCCTGCATAAACAATATTTGGATTATCAGGATCAATCACCAATGCACAAACAGCCAGATTTTCCATGTCGTCTTTAAGCGGTACCCAGGATAAACCGCCATCAACAGTTTTCCAAACTCCTCCTCCAACTGAACCAATATAGACCGTATTTGGATCGGTGGGATGGACCCTAATTGAACGGATTCTTCCGCCAATATTACCAGGTCCTAACTGTGTCCAGCTTAAAGCTGCGGTAGTTTTTTCATATAAATCAGAAATATTGTACCTGGAAATATGCTGCAAAGCTTCTTCTCTCCAGTTTTCGGGTATGTAACCAAGAGGATAAGTTCTCTGTTCATAATACCATTCCATTGCTTTATCAGGATTTCCATAACTTGGTTTTTTATCTTTCTTCTGCTCAATTCTCCATTCCCGAAAGTCTTTTGATGTAAAGACTTGTGGTGAGCTATCTTTAAAAGAATAGAATAAATAAACTGCGGCAACTATAGCGGGTAGGAATAAAAAAAGTAAATGCTTTTTCATAGTTTTCCTCTTGGTAATTTATTTTTGATCTGATATAAATGATTTCTTAACAATTTTTATTCCATGATAGGGTAAATGAGTATCCGCTTGAAGATTTAATGGGTTTAAAGTTATTTATAAAGCCTCCTGAATATACCATCCTTTCAGTTTCTCGAAGAAAATAATAGCTTTAAATTTATCTCCTCTTTTCAGCTTAGATAATCCGGACAGATTTTTATTTTTTCCCGATTCCTTTATAACATTCTGATTTTCGTCAAGCTGAAAATTTGGAATTAAATTATAGATGCTTCCTTTTACTGCCATACTTGTGTATGCAGGATTTTCTTCAACTTCCAATATTTTTGCCTTTAAGATGAAATTGTATTCATCAATCAGGTAAATATCTTCTACTTCTGCATTTACTGTGGATTGATTGATTTGTATTTGTGGTTCAGAGTTAAGGGTTGTATTCTTATCTCTGCTCAATTCCTCAGGACAGCTACAAGAGGCTAAAAAAATAGAGAGCAGGGTAAACAAAATAATATAAGATTTCATGTATTATTTAAGTGGAATTTTGTAAGTGGTTAAACTTAATCAAAAATATTTCCATTTCCACAGTAGATATAAAAATTTTCTTTATGATGTTTGATTCACATTTCCCATACTTTCAGATTATCACTTCAGATTTATTTATATCCATAAAAAGACAGCTTTGTAAAGGGAAGTAAAATTATCTATTTTACTCCTCACCCTTAGTTTAGCAGACAGAATTGTAGATTCTTAAAACTAATAGATTATACAACTAACAAATATGTTTTCCACACAGAGGCATTATTCCAGAGCCACGCAAGTAAGTGTATTGGCTATTCTCCTTGCTATGCTTTATGGTTACCGCGATATACAAATTGATGATAGTTATATTTTTTATTCTTATGCTAAAAACTTAGCGAATGGTAATGGATATGTGTTCAACATAGGAGAAAGAATTAATGCTACAACGTCCCCGCTTTATACAATTCTGCTGGCCCTTGTATCTATAATATTTCAATATCTACCCTTTCTTACATTGCCTTTAATCGGACACATAATAGGTGTAATATATCTTTTCTTTTTTTGCTTCTTCCTGTTACGTTCTTTTAAGGCTGAAAAATCTTCCATCTTCCCATTTGTTGTTCCGCTCGTCTTTCTGTTAAACCCTCTCTTGTTAAATTCAATCGGCATGGAAACTTTCCTGGCGATGATGCTGGCAATGATCTCTATTTATTTTTATATAAAAAATAATTTCCCGGCTGTTTCCATAGCTTGCATCATTGGCTGTTCTGGCAAGACCCGATATGCTTATATTAGTAGCAGTCATAGTCAGCTATGACTTCATAAAGAATCGCCGGTTACCTTCTATTAGTAATACCATAATATTTTTATTACCACTTTTTATATGGCTGCTTATTAGTTTCATATATTTCGGGGATCCTCTTCCCACTTCGCTTTCTGCTAAGGTAAATCAAACACTATCGGGACGATGGGGAACGGGTTTAATATTCTTAAAAGGATTATTCTCCCCCCAACTCTGGCAAGGATATTCTCTTTTTGTGAATACAACAATCGCTGCTGTTGTTTTGGGTTTTGCTGTTCTTGTACTGAGATTCAAAAAATGGAGTTTATTCCGGAATCCGGCGCTTCATTTAATATTACTCTGGAACCTGGCTTATCTTATAGTATATGGATTTATATTAAACCCTCCGGATTATATATGGTACTACACACCCTTATCAATAGGTATCGCTATTCTTGCTGCTCTTCCGATAGAAGCCATGTTCCGGTTTCTAACTGGTATACGAAAGATCAGGATTGGAATTGTTTCGGTTGTAATTTATTTGGTTCTGGTTTTAGTCGGTATTATACGCCCCTTGAAATTATCTTTTGAATCTGCAACACCTAAATATGAGAATTATAAATTGGCGGCCGAATGGTTAAATGCAAATACAAAAACAAAAACAGGATCGAGTGTTGGTGCTATCCAGATTGGTGTATTAAGATATTACTATAATAATGGTCCTGTTATAGATGGTCTGGGATTGGTAACTCCCGGAGTATCAGAACATATACAGCAAAGGGATTATAGCTGGTACATACATAAATATAAACCTGATTATCTCATGTTCAATCACCCCCATAGAAAAACTCTTGAGGCAATGGTTGAAAGCAACTGGTTTCAGAAGGATTATGTTTTGCGAACTGTAATTGATGTACCGAAAAATCGCGTTGCTCTGTATGAAAGACAACAGTAAATCATCACATAACCACTGGATTAAATTCAATCTTTAAACATTAAGTTATATTTACCTCATTTTTTAAACACTTAACTCTTCCAGCTTTGTACGGCTAAGCAAAAATGATTAATTTTACAACGTACCCTTAGCTCAGTTGGTAGAGCATCTGACTCTTAATCAGCAGGTCGCGGGTTCGAGTCCCGCAGGGTGCACTTAAATCAAGAGCAAGTGTAAGTTCAAGTGCAACAGGTAAGCTTTCAAATCCATCTTGAGCCTGAACTACATTACATTATTCATTTCTGTTCGCACTGAAATCATTCTGCATCCATTATGTTAAAAAAATTCTCACGAGAGATTAAAGAACGCAAAATATATAAATGGCTTGCAATCCATGTAAGCACATCTTTAACCACAATCGGCGCTATTAATATTTTAGGAAACAGGTATAATTTTGCCCCTATTATTTTTGATACTATTGTTTTTGCCTCGCTCTGTGGACTGCCGGTAATTTTAGTTATGGCCTGGTTCCATGGAAAAGCAGGAACTCAGAAATTTAAAGCAGGAGAAATTATTTTTTATGGCCTTATGCTTCTGATGTTTGCCTTAATTCTAACTTTAAGCACTCAATCTAATATAGAAAAACCAATTGAAATTGTTGAAAAATCAATAGCAGTGCTGCCGTTCCAGAATTTCAGCGATTCGAAAGAGGATGAATATTTCTGCGATGGAGTTACTGAAGACATTTTAACTCATCTTTCAAAAATCAGCGAACTTAAAGTTGTATCACGTACATCGGTTATTAAGTATAAAAATTCGCCAAAGACAATAAAAGAAATTGCAAGAGAACTTGGAGTTGAACATGTGCTCGAAGGAAGCGTGCGCAGAAGCGGTAACAGAGTTCGAATAGTTTCACAATTGATTGATGCAAGAGAAGACAACCAGGTATGGTCTGAAACTTATGATAGAGAACTAAAAGATATTTTCCAGATACAAAGTGATGTTGCACAGAAAATAGCAGAACAGCTTAAGGCAAAGTTAAGCAGCAAGGAAAAAGAAAGGATCATTCATAAAAGCACCAGCAATGTAGATGCATATACATTATATTTAAAAGGTAAGGAATACTATTACAGGTATAGTATTGATGATAATGAAACAGCTGTGGACTTTTTCAGGAAAGCAATTAATATTGATTCCCGGTATGCACTTGCATATTCAGGTTTGGCTGATGCTTTTGCACAACGTTACGCTTACTTTGATATGGGCAAGGAATGGATAGATTCTTCACGTGCTATGAGTTTAATTGCTTTAAATCTTGATAATGACATTGCCGAACCTTATAAATCACTTGGTATATCTTATTTTTACAGCGGCAAACATAAAAAAGCGATTGAGTATGATCTTAAAGCGGCAGAGATAAATCCTAACTTTGCAGTAGCAATTTCCAACCTTGGTGCAGCTTACTGGCTTACAGGCAACTATCCCGAAGCAAAATACTGGCTTGAAAAAAGTATTTCACTGGAGGTAACGCGTCCATTTAATTACAGGATGTTGGGATTGGTTTACATAGGTATTGGTGATTTTATTCAGGCAGAAAAATATCTTGTGAAAACTTTAGAGCTGCAGCCGGAACTTACTTTTATTTTAAGCGATCTGACCAAACTGTATATAATTACGAATCAGTTAGATAAAGCAAGAAATATGCTTATGGATAGGTATAATAAAAATCCTAATGACCGGAGAATACTCTCTTCACTTGGAGATATTGAACTGTATTCCAAAAACTATCCGAAAGCTAAAAAATATTTCCAATCTTCTGTGGATGATTCATCCATAGAAACAGGCTCGGCATCAGATCTTGCATTTATTCTCTCAAAAGAAAAAAATCCTCGGGCCGATAAAATCTTTTCCAAACTTATTGATATTAATACCGAAGAGATCCGAAATGGTAATGAAGATTTTAATTATTCATACGATCTTGCAAGAATCTATTCTGTTAAAAATGATAAACAAAAAGCTCTTGAATATCTTGATAAAGCTATAAAGGACGGGTTCCGGTTCTATTATTACACTGAAATAGATCCTCTCTTTGAAAACATCAGAGAGGAACCTGGTTTTATAAATCAAATAACTATATTAAAAAATGATGTAAAGAGAATGGCTCAGGAAATTAGTTCGGTAGAAAAGATAAAATAATATCTTAACTATATTTTACAAAGATATCCGGTAATTCTAAATCTACAGAACTACCGGATAAGAAAGATTATTTTTCACAATTTTTATTTCAGCAGTATTAATTTTTTACTTTCATTATAGTTATCCGTTTTTAAAGTATAAAAATAAACTCCGCTTGCAAGGGATTTTTGCCCGTTTTTGCCCGCATCAAAAACTGTTTCATAATTTCCGGCGTTGCGGTATTCATCCAAAAGAGTAGCAATCTCCTCTCCATGCAAGTTAAATATTTTTAATTCAACATTGCTTCCTTCCGCAAGGCTCCAGCGGATTGTTGTACTTGGATTAAACGGATTAGGATAATTCTGTTCCAGCTTATAACTATAAATATTGCTCTCGTTTTCATTTACATCCACAGTATTGCTTACAAATATTGTTACTGGAATATTTGTATTACCACCGTTACTGGTAATACTTATTTGACCAGTATAATTACCTTCGGGTAAGTTTAATGCACTAAATGTGAGCGAAACATTTTGAGAACCTCCTGGAGAAACAGTTCCGCTTGAAGGATTTATTGTCCATCGCGAAGGTTCGTCTGAAATTGTAATTTGACCTGCCGTTTGCCCCGTTGCCCCCAAATTATCAGTAACAGTTAATGAATAATTGTACTGTCCTGCCTGGGAATATGAGTGTGTCGCATTCATTTGATTGCTTGTTGCACCATCACCAAATACCCAGGCGTATTGAGCAATTGTTCCATCGGGGTCGTAGGAACCAGAGCCATTAAAATTAACAGTTGCATTTACACCTGCCGGGTTAGGAGAAACCTGCGCAGTAGCAACCGGCGGCTGATTTCCACCGCCACCGGAATTTCCAACAGCTCTTATTAACCATACATTACTGCCGCTAAGTGCTGCATATCCGGAAAAGTAACCGGAAGCAACTTCATAATAAGCCCAATAACTATGCCCGGGTTTCAATCCATTATAATCATAACCTGCAGGGAATGTTAAAGCTGTATTTTCTGAAACGATAATTAAATAAAATGAACCTCCATTTTGAAAAGTTAAATCACTTAGTACATGCTGCGGGAAATCAAATTCATACCATTTACCGGTCGAAGATAAATCCGTAGTAATTGTAGTATCAAAAAGAGGATTACCATTTGATGCCCATACTTCTATTCTAACAGAATTGCTGTTAGATGATTCTGTTCTCATATAAAATCTAACTTTTTCTAAAGCAAAATCTCTATCCAATAAAAATTCATTTGCCCAATAAAAATGATATCCAGTTAAGGCAGGACCAAAAAAGCCATCGGGCAAGGCATTTCCATCATCTAAGATAAGCTCATCTACCATTGCATTACTTTTGGTTGATGACAATATCGGGAATTGGTTATCAATCCCTTTAGGAAGTAACCCGCGCTTTTTCTTCTGAAATCCATTAAGAACTTCTTTAATAGAGATTGAAGGTGTGGAAATATTTTTATTAAGCATTTCACCATTAAATGATGCTGTTACATTATAACTAAGATCAGCACCGCCAGGATTTGAAACAATAATCTCTTTAGTTCTTGTTAAACCGGGCTGTACTTCAAAATGAAGCTGGCTTACATTAACATTTAAAATTGCACTCCCGCCTCCGCCAGCAGTTCCAACAAAAGCCCCTCTGCCATGTGTTCCGGCAACAACTCTTCCATCAGATTTTCTTGAGGTTACATAATTAACAATAACATTACCCATCTGGCTGCTGCCTTCCTGAGTCCAGGTAGTACTATTGCCATTTAATTGGCTTGTAGAAAATAAGCCGATACTTGTTCCAACAAAATAAGTACCAGGAAGAATTGAAGCCGATCTCAGGGAAGGACCAGGGTTTTGCTGATTACCTTCTAAGTTTCCTTCTATGGCTGTATAGGATTGACCCCCGTTAGTTGAATGATACAACCCTGTAATATTATAATTGGAAAGGGCAACTATTATTTCATTTCCATCATCCGGGTTTATAGCAATATCATGCACATAGGCTCCACTCTGAGCTCCGGGAATAGATATTTCCACTGCACCGCTTGTTGCCGTTGTTGAGTTTGTAAGCTTATAAATTTTAGGTGCATCCTGGAAACTGCTTGCGCCATAATACAAAATACTTGCAGGTGTATTTGAAACCTTTAAAGTTGATATTATATAACCGGAAGGAACAGCTAAATTATCTAGTTTTGTCCATCCTACCGTAGTGCCGTTTTGAAAATCAGGAATAGAACTTAATTGGTTGTTTCTCCATATAACATTTCCAGCGAGATAATACATTACCTCTTCATTATTCGGATCAACTGTAAATGGATTAATAAACAATTGATTAGACGCTCCGGTTGGAGTAATAATGCTCCACCCATTATTAGAGCTTGGGTTACCCTGCTGATCATATCTTATTCGCCTAACATTACCGTTTTGAGATGAAGTATATGCAAAGTTCTGCCCGAAATAGGAGAATGAACCATCGCCTGAACTAACATCTTCTGAGGAACTAATTATTGCCCCATTAAATGTGAAATAAGGTGAACCATTGTCCTGTGTCCCTCCCATTATTCTGCTATCGCTGGCATTATTTCTTATGGAGATGTGGTAGAACTGAGTAACGTTATACCCATTATTTTTATTTTCCCATGGAAAATAAGTCTGGTAAGAATTATTAGTTATATCAGTTGTGTAGCTTAAACCTCCATCATGCCCCCACCACATTTTGTTAGGGTTAGTAGGATCAAATGAGTAAGAATGAATATCTGGATGTAAATTTGGATATCCAAAATTGACAGGATGATATCCACCAATCCAGGCAGTTTTATTATCTGTAGGTTGTGTACTAAATCCATCTGCTGAACGGAATAAGCAAGTACCAGCTATTAAAACAAAATTCTCATTATCTGGTTTAACAGCTACAACTATATCATATCCTCCTTGAGTAGTAAGAAAACCATTACTTTGAGCAACACCGCCCATCGCAGAAAAATCAGGAAGATTACCTGATCTGTCTATGGAAGTTCCGGCTACTACATTTATCTTGTAAAATTTTATTTCCTCTCTGTTATTTACATTTCCACCTGTATAGGTTAATAAATAAGCTACATCTGGATTTGAAGGTGCAAATGAAATAGAGCTTCTGGATGCTGTTGATGGATAACTAGATAGGGCAATGCCTGTCCAGTTCGCACCATCATTTGTAGATTTATAAACCCCTGGCTGGTTTGTTGGGGTAACCCCTTGAAATGGTCTTGAAAGAACTGCTACCAGGTTGCCATTCGAAGCAACAGAAATATCGCTAAACATGTGGTTGCTGGTTCCACCTAAGACATTTGTAAATGAATTCCCACCATCAGTTGATCTCAAAATGCCGTCTCCATTTGAAGCCACAAAAATGCTTCCAGTTGTTGGGCTAACTTTTATATTTAATACAAAATCAAATTCGCTATCCCATTGAGCAATGTTTGAGCTTAATGTACTTGGCAAAACAGCCCAGGTTTCTCCATTGTTTGTTGATTTATATATACCATCTCCAGTAAACTTGTGTGTAAAACCGAGGTCATCACCTGAACCCATAAATTCCCCGGTGGCATAATACCAGGTATTAGTAAAACCAGCTCTTGGATCTTGTGCAATTGAAGTTACGCTTAAGATAGTTGAGGTAGAACTCTTTAATACCCAGCTTCCACCATTGTCCGTTGATTTCCATATACCGCCTGAAGCTCCTCCAGCAATTATAACATTAGGATTCGTTATATCTACTGCAAGGGCCCTTGTTCTTCCACCAACATCTGTTGGTCCCGCTTCACTCCATGCTAAGTTTGTATTGGTGATTTTATTTAGGGATTTATTCTCTTCACTCAAAATTTCTGCAAACTCAAGTTCTTTAGTTCGAATCCCTTTGGGAATTTGATTTGTAGCAGGATCCCTAAGCATATTGAAAAAATATTCCCATCTTCCTTTCTTCATCTCTATTCCAGCTTTAGGAGAAGAGGATGATCTTATCCTTTCAAATTTTACTTCCCCTGTTTTATAATTGCTGAATTGTAAAAATGTAAAAAGTGAAAAGAACGCAGCAGCAGCAAATATTAAAAAGCTTTTGTATTTATTGTTCATAACACCCTCACTTATTATTTATTAAACATTATTATTTCCCAATATTCTTTATCTCCGGGAGCTCTAATTTGAGAAATTCTCGCAAGTATTACATCTCCCTCTTTTATTTTTTTTGATTCTTTCTCTAATAGATTTTTGGATATGTATAATTTTATTTCTGTGCCTGGAGGAAGAGGAGAAACTGAAGCTCCGTAAGCAAAAACTTCCTGAATTTTTAATTGGCAGATTAAATTTTCTTTTTCTTTTGTATAGTTTATTATTTCAGCTTTTATATCAGCAGTACCGGGAGGTATAGAAATTGAATATTTCAAACTATCTGCAGCAGCATCATTTTCTTTCTTTGACTCTTCAGATGAAGAGCAGGAAAAATTTGCCAGTGCAACAAGGATAGCCGCTCCGGAAAAGAGAATGATTATTTTACACATTAAAATCAAATATTTTTATGATTAAATAGAAACACCTTATATAATACATAATGCGAAGAATTTAAAGGAAGTAGCTCATCAGCCTTTCAGTCCTGTCCTGGGCTTGAACTTCAACATTTATTCTTTGGTTTTATGCAAAATTTCCCCTTTGACAGAACTTTTAAATAAATTTTAACTATGGATTTTTTATGGAATCAAAAGTAAAACAAGGTTATTCTCCTTTTAGCTGACTTTTCCGGTTTTACACAATTTATCACAACCTCTGAGCTTGAGTATGCGCATATTAACTGAATTAATTGAAGTAGTAACAAAAACACTTAAGCCTGTTTATAAAATTGCTGAGATTGAGTGTGACGCAATCTTTGCGTATACATTTAAGGAACAGTTCTCACGCGGTGAAACTTTATTGGAACTGATAGAGATTACTTATTATAATTTTTCTTTCCATAAAAATGTAATCCAGGAGAGAACGACCTGCATATGCAGAGCATGCCAGTCAATTAAAACTGTTGATCTTAAATTTATTAACCATTTCGGAAGCTTTGCGCTGCAGAATTATTCCGGTGTTATTAAACCTTTAGGCTCAGATGTTAACCTTGCACACAGGCTTCTTAAAAATTATGTTGTGGAAAAAACAAACATAAAATCTTATTCACTTTTCTCTAAAGGCTGCCTTGAAAAACTTGATATGCCGGCAGATTTATTTACTCAAATGACTGAAAACTATGAGCACTTTGGGGATGTCCGCACTTACGTTACAGACTTATCGGATAGTTTCAGAAAAATATCTGAAACAAAACGAATCAAGGTTAAAGAAGAGGATGCTGATTTTGTAGCTGAACATCAGTTCGAAATGCCTGCTGCTGTTTTATGGGAATGGTTGATTGACATTAATAAAAGAGAATTGTGGATGCACAGAATTAAGTGGACAAAGGGAGAGCGACCGAAAGGAAGAACAAATGCCGGAGCTACTAACCACTGTGCCCACGGCAAAGGTTCTGCTTTGGAAATCATTTTAGACTGGAAACCTTTTGAATACTACACATATGAATCAGGCAGCAAACCAATTTTTTTAATCTCTACCCTCAAGCTGGTTGAAAATGAAAATGGGACCAAACTTTATCAGCTCATCAAATTAAAAAATAAGCTTCCGAAATTCCTGGCGAGATTGATAACGAAATTTGTTGCACTAAAAATGATGAAAGTATATGAATGCTACGGAAAAATAGATAGGCTTTCTAAGAAGCAGATTAGGGGGGAAGAGCAAGCACAAGTTCAAGAGCAAGTGCAAGTATGAGAGATTAATTCAAAAGCTTAAGATTTTGATTAAAGTATTTATTGAAAATAATTCTGAAAGTATTTATCGTTTTTAATGAATCATTAAGTAACGAATAATCTTTATCGGGGAAATAAAAACAGCTTAGTACTGAGTACTCAATATCATCTTTATCCTTCCCTTCGTATGATCTGAAACCATGGTCGCTCTCAACTACTATGATTGGCGGCTGCTTAGCTGAATTTAAAATGCCGCTTATGGTTTCCATTAAGAGTTTGTTGGTATACTTTAATTGTTCAAGATATTTATGCATATTTTTCCCATCATTGGAATAACTAAAATCAGTCCTGTTACCTTCCGCATCGAAATAATATGGAGGATGCGGCATCATTATATGCGCGTAAATAAATTTTGGCTTTTCATCAAATGTATTTTGTGTCTTTGCCAGACTTTTAAATATTCCATAATTAATCTCTGCCATATCCGCAAATCTCTCATTCCAAATCTCATATAAGTGCCCGTATATTGTACGTGCCTGATAAATATTTCCCCTTCTTAAAAAGTATATATCCTGGTAATACTTATTTTTATTAAACATATCCCAAAAAGAAAAATTTATAAAATCATATCCTGATTCATAAAAGTATTTTACAGCCGGGTTATGCTTAATGAAGTTTGCTAAAGACAAATAGCTGCTCTTGGCATAAATATCAGCAGTATCAAAAACAAGCTCGGTCATATTAAATGTTGATGCAATGGAATAGTTGGTAACGTTATAAACACTTCTTCCGTTCTGTGCGAAGAAAAAATCATTTTCTGTCAAAAACTTTTTCAATTCATTATTATCAAACTTCCATAGTTTTTTCAAACCGCTGAAACCGGTATATCCATCAAGCAGGATAAAATATATATCCGGCTTTTTTGTTGTGTCATTCACAGATATTTTTAATTCTACTTTCTCTTTTAAATCTATCCTGGATACATTTGAAAAACTGCAGCCTATTATCTCAATAGTTAAAAATATTGTTGTTAAAAGGTTTAAATAAGTATTAAGGTTAACTAGCGAGCTGTTAGTTCTACGCAGCCATTTAATTAATACAACCAACAAAATAAGTGCGACTATAATGACAATAAATAATTCCCCAATAAAATTGAGTGCTTCAGAAATGCCAAAATAGATAATGAACTCAACTATATCTCTGAAAAACAGAGCTACCAATAAAATGTAGCTTAGCAGCAAAGCTGTTTTAATCCGGTCTTTGATGAAACGTTTAATAACAAAAAATGCTGCAAGGCTTAATGTAAAAATGATAAAGAATGAAACTGCCGGCTCCCAAAATCCAATTGTAAGATCTGCTTTAATTTTCTGCGAGCTTGTATTGATGATAAAGAGAAGTATTATGTTCAGCGGGTGAATAATTAATTCTTTATTTAAATTTTTCCAGCTAAACATATTCCTTTATGCCCATATACCCTATACCCTATATCCATCATTACTATTCTTCATCAGGTAAATAATTCTATCCGTGCCGGAAACTTTTTTATGATCAATTAAAGAAAAATATTTCAGGAATTCATTCTCGAATCTTTCAACACAATAACTATCAAAAATATCTTTTCTGTGAAGTAAAAGTTTTTTTACCATTGGATCGCTTTTAGGTACAAACTCAATTATCAGCCACTTGCCCATCCTGCTGAAAAATTCTGCTGCAAAACCAAGCGGGACATTATTGGAGATGCAAAGATGATGAATTATTGCCAGGGCTAAAACCAAATCTGCATTTAAACCTTGCCTATCGGCAGGCAGGCGTTCCATAAGCGACTTCCTTTCAGAATTTGCCCACCCAATGGATGGAGAAGGATTGGTTAAATCAACAACTAATGGAATTAAGTTTTTGATATTATTTTTCTTTATATGCTCATAGCATTTCTCGATACAATCATGGTCGCTGTCAAATGCAATTATACTAACATTCTCTGCACCGTTGGCTGAAGCTATTTTACTGAACTCGCCGTCATTTGCGCCAGCATCTAAAACTCTTTTGGGATTTACTTTTTTTATATAATCTTTAACTATCTCTTTTTTTTCATCAAAGTATATTTTACCGTGATGCTGGTCGAGATAATAATTGCTCCAGTTCTTTTTATTCTAAGTCTGTCAACAATCGTTTCAAGATTTTCTATTAATCGAAGATGGGAATCTTTTGTCATCCACTTTTTATTAACAGATATAGCCTTGTCTTTATCACTATACTTGCTCTGGAATTTGCTGTGTAAATAAATGTGAATGAAAATACCAAACCTTAGCAATGCCTTCCCTCTTAAAATATTTTTTGCTGTGTCTAAAGGTATGCCGTCAATAAAAATCTTAAGCATTTGGATAAGACGAACATCGCATAAAGCAGCTAAAGCTAAGGGAGCTAAAAAATTTTTACAGAATTGATTGTAAGCAACCCAGGGTTCATTCTCCTTATAGATCTCAAATGAAAGTGTATCAATTAAAACGGGCTTACCGCTGTAGAATTGAATATTATATGCACTGCTGTCTTTTAATGTCATTCCATATTCTAAAGCAATTTTTTGAATTCGGAGAGTTGTAAGTGCAGCATCTTTTAATTGGAAAAAGCACCACTCATATGGATAGGATATAAAATCAATTTTTTGCGGTTTAATTATTTTAAATAAGCTTCCATTCAATTCTTTCAATTTATCTTCGGTGTGAGGGATAAGCAGATTCTCTTTAACAAGGTAATCATACAATCCGCTTTTCATTAAGTGTTCATAGTTTTCCCTATAAGAATATTTTATAGCCCGGAAGATTTCATCTTGTTCATAATAAATAAACCCATTGTTGTCACGGAAGGAACTATTTTCAATTGCTATCATTTTTCTTTCTAAAGAAGAAACCGGAAAATAACTTCGATAAAAACAACCTTACTTTTGAAAAGAAAAACAATATTGCTGTGATAAATGCTATAATGATTTGAAAAATTAAACTGCCGATACCAGGATCTATGTAAAGAAGCATAACTATATCCCTCCTTTATTCGGGGTTGAAAACTTCTTCTTAATAGAAATCTATATTAAATTTCTGTTAAAAGATTATTACCAAATTGTTAAGTAATTCCAAGATAAGCAGTTAATGATGAATTATCAATTAAAAAGAATTGCAAAATTGGGTTGTATCAGAATTAGGAAATATAGGTGGGCTTGAAGATGCTGGGTAAGAGAAAAGTCAAGTGCAAATATTTCCTGATCTTGCACTTGCACTTGAACTTAAACTTGCTCTTGCCTGCCCCGACTTTGGCGGGGAACCTGAACTCAATTCCCTTCCTTTATAACCTCAATGCTTCCCATCTCGGGAATTTTAATAGAATAGCTTTTATTATTCAGATTCTTCAGCACAGTATCTCTCAGCCAGGGATTGTAGAGCTTTAATATTTTATAATTGATTCCTTTTCCTGCAGCAAAGTCAGCAAGATTTCCAATTGAACCGCTGATCTCTACTTTTTTAAACGGAAGCTCATTATAAAAATCATCTTCTTTTATATCAAAGCCATATTTTTCAGGATTATTCATAATCTCTTTTAACGCTAATATCCTTGCAATGTATCTTGATGTTTCTTCACCAAGAACAAGATTGTAATAGCTTTTTGTCTTTTGTCTCTCAAGCTGTTTGGTAACTCCGGGAATTCCCATATTGTAAGAAGCGGCAGTCACCGTCCAGCTTCCAAATAAAATATATGCTTCTCTCAGGTAACGGCAGGCAGCTTCAGTTGATTTTTCAAGATGATATCTTTCATCAACTTCGTCATTCACCTCAAGCCCGTATTTTAAAGCAGCGCCTTCCATAAACTGCCAGAACCCGGTAGCACCTGCAGATGAAATTGCATTTGAAATTCCGCTCTCAGCAGCCATAAGATATTTAAAATCATCCGGGATACCATTCTTTTCAAGTATCGGTTCAATTACAGGGAACCATCTGTTCGCTCTTTTAATAGAAAGAATTGTTGCTGAGTGAAAATATGTGTTAACGATTAATTCCCTGTCTATTCTTTCATAAACTTCAAAATTTTCCAGGGGGACTCGCTCTCCGGTAAAATCAAGTTTCGCAGGAACTTCGGGAGAAATTATTTTGTAGCCTTGGGGGAAAGCGGTTTCTTCATCTTGTGAAGATTTATTTGCAGCCGATCCTATAAAAAACAAAAGTATGGCGGCTGCCAAAAACCCTGAAACAAAAAAAATCGTGTTCTTTTTCATAATCACTCATTCTCCTAATTTTTTATGCTGTTATTTTAATAAAATTTATTCCAAAATAAATGAGAAAAGAATTTCATACAAATTGTTTTAAATCGCTGGTTGTTTTTTGCCAGGAGTTTTTTAATTAATTTAATTTGAAAAAGGGTTCATAATAATGAACATCGAATCATTAAGAGAATACTGTCTTAAAAAACCTGACATAACAGAAAGCTTTCCGTTTGGTGAGGATACTCTCGTTTTCAAAGTTGCCGGAAAAATTTTTCTTCTTGCAGGGTTGGATGAAATCCCTTTAAGGATTAATCTTAAGTGCGATCCTGAAAAAGCAATTGAGCTAAGAGAACAGTATGAGGCTGTTACCCCCGGATACCATATGAATAAAAATCACTGGAACACAGTAATAATTGATGGCTCCATTCCCAGAAAAGAACTTTTAGAATGGATTGATCATTCATACATTCTTGTTGTAGATAGCTTAAAGAAAGCAGATATGGAAAGAATAAAAAAGTTATTGAAATCTTAAAGATCGAGTCAGGGTGAAATTTGTCTTAAATCGAAATTTTATGATTTTGTTATATATCACCAATTTATAAAGTAGATAAGATTTGTGTTTCTTTTAATATTAAAAAACTATATCAATTTTATATTGATAAGGTAAAACAAAACGGAGTTAAAGATGAAAAAGCTATGTTTAATCGCATTCTTTATCTTTTCAATAGCTTTTATAAGCTGTTCAGATAAAGAAAAAGATGAAGCAGAGTTAAAGCAAACTAAACCTGAAGCAGATTCAAAACCACTGGTTATGGAAAACCAATACACTGGAATAACGGAAAAGGGAACTATAATTGAAAAAGCAGATGCCTCTTTTGAAACGAAAGTTCAGGAAGGAACAATTATTCCGATTGAGATCGAGACAAATGGAGACGAGCCATTTAAATTCGAAGGAAGTAAAATAATGGCTATGACATTGCCTGATGGGAAGCTATACCAGATAGAAAAAGATGGGGATAAAACTATGATTGATATTCCCGGCAAAGGAAAAATGCAGGCAATCAGATTAAATGAGAAAATTTATTTGTTTGATGATAATGATCAGGCTTATGAAGTAAAGTTTGTAAATAAGAAACTTTACGCCGAAGCAACTGATTTGACCGATATATTGCTTGCAATGAAGTAACTAAAAAAATTAAAGAGGATGTTTTTTGCATCCTCTTTATTTCATTTCTTCATCTGACCAAAAAATGCTTTCGGGAAAATATTTCTCACTTCTCTTCTTGCCTCTTTCAAAATAAAAAACTAAAATAACCTTAGTCATATCTCAAGGTGTGTCTAATGGATAAAAATCAACTAACTGTACTTTGTATTTCCAGCTACGAAAAAGGTCATGATTTCATGAAAGAATGTAAGGCACTGGGGTGCAGAGTAATTCTGCTTACATCCAAAAGCCTGGAAAATGCACCGTGGCCCAAAGAAAGTATAGATGAAATTTTTTATATACCGGATAAAAATAAAGACTGGAATATGCGGGATGTTATTTATGGCGTAAGCTTTTTGGCAAGGAATGAAAAGATAGACAGTATAGTTGCACTTGATGATTTTGATGTTGAACGCGCGGCAGCATTGAGAGAGCATCTAAGGGTACCGGGAATGGGCGATACAACCGTAAGGTATTTCAGGGATAAGCTTGCAATGAGAATGCGTGCTGCTGAAGCTGGCATTCCAGTACCTGAATTTCTTCACATATTGAATTACAATAAGATAAATGAATTTACCAAAAAAGTTCCTTTTCCCTATATGGTTAAAGCAAGAATGCTCGCTGGGGCTTATGGAATTAAGAAGGTTCACAATGAACAAGAATTATGGGATAGAATAAATTTCCTGGGCGATGAACAGTCGTTTTATCTGATTGAAAGATTTGTCCCTGGAAATATCTATCATGTTGACTCAATCATTTATGAAAGAGAAATGAAATTTGCTTGTGCATCAAGATATGGCACTCCGCCTTTTGAAGTTGCTCACGATGGAAGAGTATTTACAAGCATGACTCTCGATAGAAAAACAGATGAGACAAAGAAAATTTTTGAATTAAATACTGAACTACTTGATGTGCTTGGAATAGTTCGCGGTGTTTCTCACTCGGAGTTTATAAGAGATGAAGAAGGCAAATTTTATTTTCTTGAAACATCAGCAAGAGTAGGCGGCGCTAATCTTTCTGTTCTTGTTGAAGCAGCAACAGGAATTAATCTCTGGCGCGAATGGGCAAAGATTGAAATTATGAAAGGCGAAGGCAGCTATAAATTACCCGAAATTAAAAATAATTACTCTGCTATAATTACTTCTCTTGCCAAACAGGAGAACCCGGATCTTTCATCGTATAATGATCCGGAGGTTGTCTGGCGTTTAAATAAAGAATACCATGCAGGGTTAGTAGTCAGTTCACCAAAAATTGAAAGAGCAAAAGAGCTTGCCGAAAATTATACTCAAAGATTTTATAATGATTTCTTTGCAACAGCAAAGATGGGGGAGAAACCAAGCAACTAAAAAAATTTCCTTTATTAAAACCTGATTATATCAGCATCTGGTGGAATATAACCGAGCTGCCTGCCCATAGACATAATCTGACCTTTATGGTGAAATTCATGAGTTATAACGTGTGTGAAAACCTTGGAGAAGCGTCACTGAAATTTTATCGGAACCGTCCTTAATACTAATTGCTTTCTGCTGATTAATTTTTTCTGCATAATCTATTATAAATTTTCCCATAAAAGAATTCACATTATCAAAAGCTTTGCATACAGTAATTAAATCAGTTGATTTATACTCAAGATAAGGAAGGGATTTTTCCATTACGGAATTTACAACCCAGAAAGTGTAAGTATTTGCAATGTGAATTTGTGTATTACAGATGCTGCCTCGTCCGAATCCTTCAACTTCTTTTACATAATCAGAAGGCTGAAACTGCTCACAAAAGCGGAAGACAACTTCTCTTGACCCTTTAACTAGTTCGTATTGATATGATAGAATATTTTGCAAAGTTAAACTTAATCTGATTTGTTTACTATTAGAATTTTACATCCAATCCCAATTCCAAAGCCCCGTAACTTAAAGTACCAAAACCAACTCTGCCTGTTATAGCAAGATTTGGATTAAACCAATATCGTATTCCTCCCTGAGCTCCTGCCCACAAGCCGCCATGAGAAGGAGTAGGATAATTTCTCCCCGGTCCACTGTAACTTACGGAACCGCCATCATAAGCAAGTACAATCCCTGCATACGGATCGAGCTGCTCATTTCCTTTTATTTCAAAATGGTAGTTCCCCTGCGCACCAATCAGAATGTTTGTATAGCTCCATTTGCCGCCCGTAAAATTCTCACTGTAACCCCAATATCTTAAAACCCCCCCAATACCGATATTACCAAAGTTTTCTATGTTAATAGCATACTCGTAATTTCCTCCAAATTGAAAAGTTGAGCCTAAGAAGGAAAGACCAATAGATGGTCCTGCATAGTGTTTTCCGGATGTGTATTGAGCTTTAAGAGGAGAATGAAATAAAAAGCAGATTATTGCAATTAAAAAAGCGTTGGTAATAATCTTTCTAATCATTTTTTTTAAATTCCTATAATCTAAATTGATTTTCTCTTAGCAAATACCTGAAGGTATAAAGTTATTAAAGATTAAATTCCATATACCGTTATACCATATACCCTATACCTATAATATTTCAAAAGTAATTATAAGCAAATTCTTTGTTTTACTCTATATATTCATTTGTGAACTTTTTGTGATGAATGACTGGTTTGTTTTTATGATAATTCGTGTGTAAAATTTAAAGGAAGTTTATATCATGAAAACAAAATCATTATTATTAGTTTTGATTCCGTTGCTGCTGATTGCTGCTTATGCTGCAATGCAGTCGTCAGGTAATTCTGTAAGCACTTCTTTCAATCAAATGATATCCGATTCAACTAAAAATTCCAAAGGAGAGAAGATGGAAAATAAAGTAGTAAAAACTGAAGATGAATGGAAAAAAGAGCTTACACCGGAAGAATACAATGTTTTAAGAGAGAAAGGAACAGAAAGAGCATTTACAGGGAAATATGATCACTTCTTTGAGAAGGGAGTTTACAAATGTGCTGCCTGCGGAAATGAACTTTTTAGTTCGGATAAGAAATATGATTCGGGCTGCGGCTGGCCAAGCTACTGGACACCGCTTGCAAAAGATAAAATTATTTTAAAAGAAGACAGAGGCTTTGGAATGATAAGAACCGAAGTAATGTGTGCAAGATGCGGAAGTCATCTCGGTCATGTTTTTGATGATGGTCCTGAGCCTACGGGTCAACGCTATTGTATTAATTCTGTTTCAATTGAATTTGTGAAGGATGTAGAAAAGAAGTAGTACTTTCATATATTGTGTATACTAACTAAAAATCATTTTTGTGTAGAAAAGCACATTTAAAAACAGGTCTATTTGGATTTTGAAATCTAAGTTTGCATCTTATAAGCAGAATAATTTATAAAAGTCGAATTATTGTTGTCAGCGTATTTTTAGTAATTAACCAAAGGAGGTTACTATGTCATTATTTCTTTATTTGCGGTTTTTCTTGATGGGATTGTTTCTCACTATTCCAGTCATACTCCAGGCACAGGAGAAGGAAATGGGAGAGCATAAGACTACACATATTATGCATGTCCCAACAGATCTCAAATGGGTTGATGGACCTGCATCACTACCAAAAGGAATAAAGGTTGCTGTACTCGAAGGAGATATGTCAAAACCCGGACCTTTCACTGTTAGAATAAAGGCTCCTGCTAATTATAAAATTTCTCCACACTTTCATCCGGCAGTTGAGCATGTAACAGTTATTTCAGGTTCATTTTATATGGGACTCGGAGATGTTTTTGAAGAATCGAAAGCTACAAAACTGCCTGTCGGTGGTTTTGCAGTAATGGAAATCGGAACACGTCATTTTGCTTTTACAAAAGAAGAAACTGAGATTCAGCTTCATGGGATTGGACCCTGGGGAATTACTTATGTAAATGCAGCTGATGATCCCCGGAATGTAACGAATAAATAGAAGATCATTAGAAAAATGTGAGACTCATCTCTAAGGTGAGTCTCACTTTTTTAACAAAATTACTTCTATTATTCTTTCATCTCTTCTATTTCTGCTATTCTTCCTCCGAGATGCTTAAAGAAGAATTGTTCCATTGAACCATAAAAATCAAACCTGTTCTCTTCATTCCTGAAACCGTGTCCTTCATTATCTTTTACCATATAAGGAACATCAATTCCTTTATCTTTTAATGCAGAAACAATCTGGTCTGATTCTGCTTTCGGAACTCTTGGATCATTAGCTCCCTGTGCTATAAATAATGGAGTTTTTATATTATCAATACTGAAGATCGGGGAAGCCTCGCGAAGCAACAATGAATCTTTCTGAGGGTGACCAACCATTTCGTAAATCATTTCTCTGTATGGTTCCCAGTAAGGTGGTATTGCATTCATCCAGCTGAATATGTTCGAGACTCCGACATAATCAACTGCGCAAGCATAAAGATCGGGAGTAAAAGTAACTCCTGCTAATGTTGTATAACCACCATAAGAACCACCGTATATCCCGATTCTTTCAGGATCGGCAATGCCTTCTTCTATTAACCAGTTAACTCCGTCTGTAATATCATCCTGCATTTTCTTTCCCCATTCTTTAAAGGCGATCATCCAGAAATTTTTTCCATAACCAGTTGAACCACGGAAGTTCATTTGTAAAACGGCATAACCTCTGTTTGCAAGAAACTGAAGCTCAGGATTGAAACCCCAGCTATCTCTTGCCCAGGGTCCACCGTGTGGATTAACAACAACCGGAAGATTTTTTGCTTCAACTCCCTTAGGAAGAGTTAGGTATCCGTGGATTGTTAAACCATCTCTTGTTTTATAAGTAATTGGTTTCTGATCAGCCATATATTCTTCTTTTAACCAGGGGCTTACATCAACCAGCTTCTTCAAATCTTTTTTATTTACATCATAGAAATAAAAAGCACCGAGAGATTTATCACTATATGTTCTTACAAGTAGTTTGTCTTCATTCTTATTATTTCCAGTTACAGCAAATTCATAACCTTCTAATTTTGATTCGAGATCATTATAAATTTCTTCTGCTTCTTTATCAAATATTTCATACTCTCTTTTCCATGTAACATATGAAACTCCAATAAGAACTTTTCTTTTTTCTGAGTACATAAGATTGGCAACATCAAAATCTGCATTTTCATAAATAACATCGGTCTCTTTATTTTCAGAGACATTGCATTCTACTATAGCAGTTTTATCTCTTCCCATATTAGAAATCATATAAAGATTTTTATTATCAAAAGTAAAGAATACCGGGTAGAGAGTTTCTTTGAAGTTTGTAGTTATTAATTCTTTGAATGGTTCTTCTTCTTTATCTCTTACAAGAATTCCCGTGCTAACTCCATCAGTAGTGAGAGCTACTCTTAATTTCCCATTGTGATCAGTAATCCAGCCTGTAATGTTACCCGGGTTTTCAGCAACCTGGTTCATCTCTCCTGTATTTACATTTATTCTGAAAACATCAAATATCTGCGGGTTACGCTGATTTAACTGTATAAGCATTTCTTCAGGATTATCTTTAAGATCATCTACTACACCAGCTCTAACTTTCTCAAACGGTGTAAGGTCTTTTTGATTTTCACCATCTTTATCCACAGCATACAAACGGAAATTCTCATCTCCTTTTGTATCCTGAATATAAATTATCCTGTCATTCCCTTTCCAGAAATAACCGGCAATATCTCTTTCTGTTGCAAAGGTTACCTGTGTTGTCTCTTTGTCTCCTATCTTCTGCAGAACCTCTCTTCCTGATGATTAAAACTTTTCAAAAATAAGAAATTAACAGAGCAATTACTGAATTATTTTATTAACGGTCAGATAGGATTTTTAACGGATACCATTTTCAGGTTCTTATAATCTTGTGAACATTTTAAATTCAATGCCGCTGAATTCAGGTTCATACCTGCAGACACCGCCGATGCAAATATTCCCTGCTTGCCTTTTCCCGATAAGTAAACTAAGGTTTGTATGCTCACCAAGCTTATAACCAAATTGAATTAAGTTCCAGAAGCGGCGTATGGTTTTTCCAGGATCAGGTTCCTTTGTCTGCATTTCAGAAACGACCGATATGCTTAAAAGGGGTGACCGTAAATATTCCAGTGTTGCAACATCAGTATAATATTTTTCGGTTGTGGTCCTATCCGTTGTATGCTGATGTTCAATTATAAGTTTGATAGTATTGATTTCGTCTATATAAAAATGGTTTTCAAGAATTGGAGTTATATTTTTTGTATTTGCATCTCGCTCTTCATTATATCCAAAAGCAGCAATGGTTTTAAAGTTTTCGTTCCAGGTATGATTTAATTGTGTAAAAGTTTCTCTAAGCTGCAGCCTAACCGGCTGATCTATTTCAAGTATTTTTTGATAATAAGAATCTGAACCAAGAGTTTTTGTTTCTCCATAGCTCACAGTTAGAAAAGTTTCATCAGTAAAAGAGTAATTACCTTCAGCCTGGAAACCTTTTTCATTCGCCTGGTTTAATGGCGAAGGATGGCGGTTGAGAAGTATATAAGCATATTCTTTTCTGATAGCAGGAGGATTGTTGTATATAATTGTTCCGTCGTGTGAGCTAAATGTAAAGTTATCATAATATTTATACTCTCCAACAAAAGAAAGAAAACCATAATAAAAATTTGCACCTGCGTACCAGGCTTCGCCAACATTATTTATTGTGTTGTTAAAAACATTTTTTCTAATATCATTATTCTGTTTTAATCCAAACTCACCATAGAAATCAAAATTCCAGACGCTGGGTTGAATTCTTAATGAACCCACCATAGTTCTTGCTACATCTTCTTCCGGATCATTTGAGGCAAATGAGCCACCGATTTTTAAATTTTGCATGATCTTGTATTCAAGATCAGCTGCATGTAAAATATCTTTTCTTTCAGCGTAAAAATTTTCTGCCATCCCCGTAAGAGCAATTAGCTTTAGGCCAGCATAGGAACCTTCAACCTTAGCTCCTAAAAGATTATTGTCAATTCTTATGTTCCTGTTCTCATAACTTTTTAAAATTAATCCTCTTCCAAATAATGAATAGAAATTCCCCGCAGTCACTTTCATTCCTTCTTCAATATCTCCAATTTCACCTTCAATATATTTGAAAGCGATATCTGCGTATCTTTCTTTTCCCCGGCTTATTGCAGGATTAGGATCATTTGGCTGGAAAATATCAAAACGGATTCCTGCAGAAAAGATATTATACCTGTAATCAAGATTAAGCCAGTTTTCAAATATTTCTTGTTTTAATTCGTAGTCATAAGAGTACTCAAGCTGGTTTGATAAGCCAAGTCCTGGGGGAAGTTGTGGAAAGAAATCATCTTGTGCATAAACGGAAGAAACATAAAGCAGTAGCAAGAATAAAAAGAAATATTTTATGTGCATGTTTTAATCAGAAGTTTTATCAGAAGATGAAGAGAGTAGAGCTTCAACTTTCTTTTTTACTTGCAGTTCGTCTCCCTTTTTATATCCAAGATGTGAATAAACTATATTCCCCTTTTCATCCAGCAGAAAAGTGTAAGGCACATTCTGCACATAATATTTTCTTGCAACTTCTGAATTTGTATCGAGGAGAACAGTAAAGTTATAATCTTTTGATTTTACAAAAGGCTTAACCTTTGCAACTGTTTTTTCATCATCGGTTGAGATGGCAATTATGTTAAAGCCTTTTGCTTTGTATTCCGAGTATAGTTTTTTGTATTCACTTAATTCTTCAACACAGGGTTTGCACCACGTTGCCCAAAAACTTATAAGTAAAGGACCTTTTCCTAAAAGATTTTTCAGTTCAACATATTCGCCATTCAGATCTTCGAGCTTAAAGTTGGGAGCTTTCTGTTGGGCGTTTATATTTAATGATATGATTATGATTAAAACAGCTAAAAGTAATTTCATTTACTCTCCATTTAATTAAGACTAATCCCCGCCTGCAATACTTCTTTGGATGATTTATTCTGAACAAAAACAACAGCATTTAATTGATTCGTCTGCCAGTTTGCTATTAAATCTGCTTCAGTCTCCACAAGATTTGAACCTGATTGCTGAACAGCAGCTAATGAAATACCATCGGTTGAAGGAAGTACAGCTCTCATTACATCATAAAATTTAGTCTCGCCATTACTGCCGGGAGGATTATTAAATTCTATTTCTTCTTCAAGAATAACTGCTTCTAGTGTAAGATTTGTTAAATCAATTGTAATAAGTGAGTTCACCTGAACATCAATATAATAGCTGCCCCCGATAAAATTTTCAGTTACAATAATTTCAAATGGCGGTACTGCCGCAAGCCGTTCATTAATTTTCTGCTTAAGAAGAGTTGAATCCGTTGATGAAGGTTTCTCTATCCCATCAATTACAGTAGTCGGGGCAAAAAAGACATTGTAGAAAGAAATTTTTGAATCGCATACCGGTTTATTAGCAAGATAGAATAAATCATTTGGTGCAGGGAAATTTGTTGGATATTTTACAGCGACTAATTTTCCTGATCCATATGTTACCCGGGTAAGGGAATGAATTATCTTGTTTGATGTTACACAGGGAACACAGCTTACATTTGCAAAGTCTTCCAGAAGAACAACTTTATTAACGGTTTTACTTTGTGGTACAAAATTGAAATTCACCTTAAGAAAAATTTTCCCGCTGATCCTGTTTTCCGGAGTAAAAGGAGGGTTGGTTTCGCAGGAAACAAATAAGAGAGCAGTAATTAATATGGTTAACAATCTCTTCATAACATCTTTGAAGATGGCTTCATTTCTAAAATCATTTATTTAAAATAGCCATTTTCGAATAGAAATTATATATTTATAATAATCAAATCCTCACAAATGTTTAAAATAAAACTTCTTAATGGTGTGAAATTATTATTTTTTTCATTGGCAGCGGTAAACTTTGCGATAAAAAGTAGGATTGAATGAAAAAAGTTTACTTCCGTTTCTATGAAGAGCTTAATGATTTCCTTCCTCCTGAAAAAAGAAAAATAAAATTTGAACACATCTTTATTGACAGAACTTCTGTTAAAGATATGATTGAATCTTTAGGTGTTCCTCATGCTGAAATTGATTTGATCCTGGTTAATGGTAAGTCTGTTGATTTTTCCTATCTTGTTAATGATAATGATGAAATAAGTGTTTACCCTGTTTTTGAATCTCTTGATATATCCGAAGTGCAGCATCTCAGGCCGATGCCGTTGCGTGAACCCAAGTTTGTCCTTGATGTTCATCTTGGAAAATTAACTCGCTATATGCGGATGATGGGCTTCGATACAATCTATAAAAATAATTATGAAGATGATGAGCTTATTAAAGTATCACTTGATGACAAAAGAACTATTCTTACAAGAGACAGGGAAATTTTAAAAAGAAATGATGTTACTCATGGTTATTGGGTAAGAAATGAAAACCCTGAAGAGCAATTGAAAGAAATTATAGAAAGATTCGACCTCAAAAATCAAATAAAAGAATTTACCAAGTGTCTTGAATGTAACGAATTGCTGAAAAAAGTTGAAAAAGAATTGGTAATTGAGCAGCTTCCTCCAAAAGTAAAAGAATGGTATAACGAATTCTACTTGTGCCCGCAATGCAGCAGGATTTACTGGAAGGGGAGTCATTATGAAAGCATGCAAAAAATAATTTCAAGAATAAAAAATAAAATCCCATAAAAATGTCTTTTGCTCTTAGAATAATACTCGCCTTCCTTATAATATTTCTTGTGGAGTTTTATTTCATGAGAAAAATTGTAAATGCTATTATTGTCTTCTTTCCAAAAGCCAATACAAAAAAGATTAAAAGGATTACAAGAATAATTACAGCGTATATAAATATCTATCCTCTTTACTTAGTTATCGCCTGGTTTCTATCTTCTCAAACAAGAGTTGATTTACCAGACACTATCTGGCTTCATTATTTTATTGTTTATCCATTCTGGGCAGGTATTCTTATAATTATTCAATCAATATTAATTTTATTATTATTTGATCTTCTTAGAATTATACTATTTCCCTTTTTCAAAAAATACAGAGAAAGGATTAATTCCTATTCAAGAAAGTTTACATTTATTCTTGTTTCATTTTTTATCTTGTATGTCCCCGGAAGAATTATTTATGATTACTATACAGTTTCTATCAGAATAAAAGAGTTTAATGTTGCAGATCTTCATCGGGATCTACAAGAGTTAAAAATCATTTTTATTTCGGATTTACAAGCCGACAAATATACAGACAGAGCACGGCTTGAGAACTATATCGAGAAAGTTAATTCCACAAATCCTGATCTTGTTTTAATAGCTGGAGATCTTATTACATCTACACCCAACTACATAAATCTTGCTGCAGAAATGGTTGGGAATATAAAATCAAAGTATGGCGTTTATACCTGCGTGGGAGATCATGATCATTGGTCTTACAGGGAAGATACCCAAAAAAGTGTTAGAGAAATGACCAGGGCTTTAGCAAGATATAATATTAAAATGGTTGATAATGATAAGATTGATCTTCGAATCGGCAGCTCAGTTACACGATTATCTTTCGTTACAAATACCTACGTAAACCGGTTAACCGGTAATGCTCTTGATACTCTTTTGAATAATAATGGATATAATCTTAGAATTCTTATAGTTCACCAGCCGGGCGATTCTCTAATAGCAAAAGCTGAATCCTACAACTATAATTTGTTTCTCGCAGGGCATACACATGGAGGACAGGTAACCTTTCTTTTCCCATATTTAAAAATTTCTCCCACTATGTTTGAGACTCAGTATATGAGAGGCGATTTTTATTTTGATAACATGCTAATGATAATTACAAGAGGATTGGGAATGTCACTGGTTCCTTTCCGATATAATTCAACTCCGGAAATTACTGTTATAATACTAAATAAGATTTAATTTTATAAATTTATCCTTAACAATCCACGGAGAATTTAATGAAAACCTGTCCGCTTTTTTTATTAAACATTTTCTTTATATGCCTTATTCCCTTTGGCGTTCTTCCCCAAACAATAACTAAAGAAAATATTGAGAATGCAGAAAAAATAATTGGGATAGATTTTACTGATGCTGAAAGAGACTCGATGATGGATAACTTAAATGAGCATCTTGACAATTATAAAAAAATAAGAGAAACTAAACTTAAGAATAATGTTCCTCCTGCAATTCTGTTCAATCCTATTCCTGTGAGATTTGAATTTCCCAAAGAGCAAGATCCAATTCAATTCAGCAGCTATTCTTATGTGAAAATGCCGGCTGATAAAAATGAGCTTGCATTTTATTCAATCGGGGAGCTTGCTGAATTAATAAGAACAAAACAAATAACCTCAACTGAGCTTACAAAGTTTTTTATTGAACGGCTTAAGAAATACGATCCTGTACTTCATTGTGTTATTACTATTACTGAAGAACGTGCTTTACAACAGGCAAAACTAATGGATGAAGAAATAACTGCCGGTAATTACAAGGGAATGCTTCATGGAATCCCATTCGGTGCAAAAGATCTTTTATCAACAAAAGATTATAAGACAACCTGGGGTGCAACACCATTTAAAGATCAGTTTATTCCTGGGGATGCAACTGTTATTAGAAAACTTGAAGAAGCTGGCGCTGTACTCTGTGCAAAGTTAACAATGGGTGCTCTTGCATGGGGCGATATATGGTTCGGTGGAATGACACGAAATCCATGGGATACAACAAAGGGTTCAAGCGGATCTTCCGCAGGATCTGCTTCTTCTGTTTCGGCTGGTTTGCTTCCTTTTGCAATCGGGACAGAAACATGGGGATCAATTGTTTCGCCTTCCACGGTCTGTGGAACTACGGGATTAAGGCCGACCTATGGAAGAGTAAGCAGAACGGGTGCAATGGCTTTAAGCTGGTCTATGGATAAGATTGGTCCTATTTGCAGAACAGCAGAAGACCTTGCAATTGTATTTAATGCGATTTATGGAACAGATGAGAAAGATCAAACTTTATACGATCTTCCATTCAACTATAAGTCATCTATAAATTTAAAAGAGTTAAGAATTGGTTATCTAAAAGATGATTTTGAGAAAGATTCTTCATTTAAGAAGCAAAATTCTCTAACATTAGAGACATTAAAAAAATTGGGAGTAAAGTTAATACCTATTGAGCTTCCTGATATTCCTGTTAACGATATTGCTTTTATATTAGATGTTGAAGCTGCAGCGGCTTTTGATGACCTTACGCTCAGCAACAAAGATGATCTCCTTGTAAGACAAATAAAAAATGCGTGGCCAAATGTTTTCCGGGCGAGTCGTTTTGTACCGGCAGTAGAATATATAAATGCAAATAGAGTTCGCTACCAGCTAATCCAGGAAATGGCAATGCTGATGAAAGATATTGATCTTTACCTTGCGCCTTCATTGGAAGGAAATAACTTATTGCTGACAAATCTTACCGGACATCCTTGTGTTGTTGTTCCAAATGGATTTTCAGAAGAAGGTACCCCTACAAGCATATCATTTACCGGAAGATTATTTGAAGAAGGAAAGATTATAGCATTTGCCAAAGCATATCAGGATGCAACCGATTTTCATAAAAAGCATCCGGCAGAATTTGAATGATTGTATAAATAAGTATTTGCTAAATAATGATGATTAATTATAGTAAAATAATTTAGGTCGTCCTTTACCTCACCCTCAATCCCTCTCCTTATCAAGGAGAGGGAGGTTTAAAAGTCCTCTCCTTTACAAGGAGAGGATTTAGGTGAGGTTAACACTTAGAAAAAATCAATTTTTATTAATTTGATTTATCAAAATCTTTTTGAACTAAATTAATTAAAACAATAATCAGTATGATCACATTACTACGTGCATCAGCCGACCATCTTGAAGCAATAACTGATATTTATAATGATGCTGTTTTAACAACAACTGCAACATTCGACTCAGAACCAATTTCACTTGATGAACAACGTATCTGGTTTGCAGAGCATGATGATAAGTTTCCTATTTATGTCGTACTAAAATCGGAAAGTGTAATTGGCTGGGCATCATTAAGTAAATGGTCCGGACGCTGCGCTTATTCTGATACGGCTGAAATATCTGTTTATATTAAGGATGGCTTCCGTGGTAAAGGTATCGGGACAAAACTTATAAACAAAGTGCTTGAAGAAGGAAACAAAGCCGGAATTCATACAGTGCTTGCTAGAATTGCCGATGGAAGTGAAGCGAGCATCAGGCTTCATAAGAATGCAGGGTTTGAATATGTCGGCGTAATGAGAGAAGTTGGTAAAAAATTCGGAAAACTTTTGGATGTTCATTTATTGCAGTTAATTTTTAAAAGGTAAGTATGAATAATTTTCCATTTGATGCGGTTAAATTTCTTTCAAAGTTGAAAAGAAATAATAACAGAGAATGGTTTGAATCTCATAGAGATGAATTTAATAATTCATTATTTGAACCGGCGCAGGAGTTCGTTATAGTGCTGGGAGAGTTGCTGCGAACTATTGTGCCGGATATTATCGCCATACCTAAAACAGACAAATCTATTTTCAGACTTCATCGTGATGTAAGGTTCAGTAAAAATAAATTGCCTTATAAAACCAATCTCGGGCTTTATTTTTGGGAAGGTGACAGAAAAAAGATGGAGTGTTCCGGTTTTTATTTTCATGTTGAACCGGAATATTTTTTCTTAGGTGCAGGGCAATATATATTTACAGACGAGCAATTAAAGAAATACAGGAATATTGTTTATGATCCTGTTAAAGGAAAGGAACTTGACTCAATTGTTAAAAAGCTAAAGAAGAAAGGTTTTGGAATTGGCGGGAAAACTTATAAAAAAGTACCGAGAGGATTTGATCCCGAATATCCGTATGCGGAATACCTGTTATACTATGGAATATATTCTTATGAAGAGAAAAAGGATTTAAAGATGCTAAAGAAAGAAGATCCTGTTAAGTTTGCTTTTAATAAATTTAAAGCGATGCTGCCTATCCATCAATGGCTGGTAAAAAATATTTAGCTTGTCATTCGCGCTCAAAGAAATTATTTAAAACAAAACGGGCGGGATAAAATCCCGCCCGCTGAAACAGTTTAAGAAAACTATTTTATAGTCCAAACATTGCACCAAGCATAAGCTGAATACCTCTGGTTTTTGCAGAAGATTCCTGCTGCTGCTGTCCCTGTTGTTGTGGAGGATCAGAAATATCGCTTAATCCTAAGGAATATCTGACATCAAAAATAATAGACATCAGCGGGGCTATCGGTATGCCAACACCAGCACCAAAATCCAAAGCAAAATCAATTGAGGTTAGATTAGCTTTAATGTCTGTATCCTGAGTTTGTCCCCCTATCTTAAGTTCCGAGTTTGCTGAAAGCAATAACCCAATATTAGGGCCTAAAAATACATAAGGGCTCACTGGTCCAGCAGGGAACTTGGCTTTTACTAAAATAGGTATCTCAAGATAATTCCCAGTCGTGATTTGTTCCGCTGGCTGTCCATTGACTTGTCCTTTAACTTCTTCGCCTTTTGTAATATAGAGAAGCTCGACCTCAACATAAATAGGGCTGGCAATTCCCATTTCGGCTGCTGCACCAAATATAAATCCTAAATGGCTTGATTGTTCTACGCCAGATTCATAATCAGGATCATCTGATATGCTGCTGAGATTAATACCGAAACGAGGACCAAAACTAAACTGAGCAAACGATGTGCTGCTCGTAATTAAGAAAAGAACAAATAAAGTAAACAGAACTTTTTTCATAAATGATTCTCCTGTGATATTATTTATTTAATAATTATACGGTGTTCTCATTAATTAGGGATTTCATATCTAATTCCGCTTGTAATAGCAATATAAAATGTTGTTGATCCGGTAGTAAAAACCGGCCCAAGCTGCAGGTCAGCAGGTATATATAAATTTGGTGCTATAGGAAAATTTGCTCCTCCTCCGAAACGGATTCCGAAGTATGGCCCGCCGGTAACAAAGAATAAATTAAATCCACCATCAAAATAAGGTTTTATATTTGATTGAGGAACATCAAAATAATATTTGAATTGATTAGCCCATTCTATTGGGGTGCCTCCCTGTGTGTTAATATTGAATTCAGTGCCAAAGGCCATATTCCTGTTAAATAAAACTTCCGCCATCGGTCCGAACTGAAGGCCAGCCGAAGACCCGCCGCCTCCACTATAAATTGATAATCCAAGTCTGCCTCCAACAACCCAGTTAACCTGAGCATATGTGGGCATACTTTCAGATATAAATAAAAATATTGTAACTAAAAATAAAAAAGTGCTTAAGGATTTTTTCATAATAGCTCCTGATTTTTAAAATAAATTACTTTAGCTGCGAAAACTTAGTTAATGCAAACCCATTTGTCAAGAATACAACCACCAAGATCACGCTCTATTTAATTTTTGTAAAATTACCATTTGATTTTTAAAACGATAGTGACTTGTTATTAATCTTTTTCTTTTAGTATTATTAAAATTAATATTTCAACCAATTAGGAAACGATATGCACCCGTATTTAAACTACAAATTGTGGTACATTTTAGTATCATGCGTAATTATTTTGTCAAATAGCTCATTTGCAGGTTCAGATGAGATAAGAAAAAACGGGGATATCCTCTACATATCAAATCGGGTTATTATTAAGCTGAAAGATTTTCCTACTCTACTGGCTGATGGAAGCGCAGTACTCCCATCCGGTCTTCAAACTTTTCTTGAGCAGCTTCAGGTTAATAAAGTTACTGCAATATTTCCCTCCAAGACAAATTCAAGATCCGGTTCACTTGGGAAAATATTAATTGTCTCTTATGAAAATGAAATTGATCCTTACTATCTCTCTTCAAAGCTAAATAACTTTAATGAGGTAGAATGGGCTGAGCCTAAATTTCTTTATGAACTCGATTTTGATCCTAATGATCCTTCTTATTCTAGCCAATGGAATTTATCTAAGATATTAGCTTCGCAGGCATGGGATATAACCCAGGGAGATACTTCGGTTATAATTGGAATTGCAGATACAGGTGTGGATTGGGATCATCCCGACTTGAACGCAAACATCTGGGTAAACTGGGATGAATTTCCCAATAATGGTATTGATGATGACTTAAATGGTTTTATAGATGATTTTAGGGGCTGGGATTTTGGCGGACTTACCGGTACACCAGATAATAATCCTATGGAAGACAGATCAGATCATGGAACTCATGTTGCAGGTATCTCTTCTGCTGTAACAAATAATGGAGTTGGAATTTCATCCATTGGATTTAAATCAAAGATTATGGCTGTGAAAACCTCGCAAGACAATATCCGGAACAGCCAGGGACTAGCTTTAATCTCTTTTGGTTATGAAGGAATTGTTTACGCTGCTGATAATGGTGCTAAAGTTATTAATTGCAGCTGGGGAGGTCCCGCGTATTCTATCTTTTCACAGGAAGTAATTAATTATGTTACATCAGTGGGTGTTTTGGTTGTGGCTGCTGCTGGTAATTCCGGGACAAACAGCAGTCATTATCCTTCCGGCTATAATAATGTTTTATCCGTTGCATCAACAAATTCAGACGATACAAAATCAGGTTTTTCGACCTTCGGCCCAACTATAGATGTTTCGGCACCGGGGAATGGAATTTATGCAACATGGCAGGATAATACCTATGCTATACTAAGCGGCACATCAATGTCCTCTCCATTAGCGGCTGGTTTGGCTGCTCTTGTCTGGGCTGTTTTCCCAACTTATAATCCTCTTCAGATTGGAGAACAGGTTAGAGTAAATTCTGATAATGTGGATGGATTGAATCCTGCCTATACACAGTTAATGGGGAAGGGAAGAATTAATGCTTTAAATGCTTTATCTAATATGAACTCAATTTCAGTAAGAGCGACCGAAATAGAATTTTCCGATGAAGCGCCGGGAGGAAATGGAGACGGGATTTTTTCTGCCGGTGAAACAATTTCTGTCGGCGTAAGATTTATTAATTATTTAAATCCAACTTCTTCTCTTGCAATTACGCTTCAAAGTAAAAATACTTATTCAACAGTTGTTAATGGAAATTTTAATTCGGGGGCAAAAGGTACGCTTGAAGAGTTTGATAATCTTTCATCCAAATTTACATTTACGCTAAGCCAATCATTACCCGCGAATGCAAAGCTGGATTTCGTTCTTAATTTTTCAGATGGGAGTTATTCAGATTATCAATGGCTGGGTACAATTGGTAATCCAACTTATGCAACACAAGCTGGTAATGATGTCTCTTTAACAATTACAAGTAAAGGAACTTTAGGCTTTAATGATTTTCCAAGCAACCTTCAGGGTGATGGTTTTCATTTTCTTGAAGAATCTAATTTGCTTTTTGAAGGAGCATTAATTTTAGCAACATCATCAACACAGGTTTCTGATGTAGCAAGAAATAGCTCTGGTGCTAGTCAGAATACTGACTTTACGGTTTTACAGCCTTTTATTCTTGAAATACCCGGAACTGTTGCTGATCAGCAGGGTTCGGCAATATTTAATGATGATGGTGCCGGGGGAAATAAAATCGGAATTACAACAAACCTCGAGTCTTTTTCTTTTGCAGATATCCCTCATAACAATTATATAATTCTTAAATATACTCTTACAAACAATACGGCTTTCACAATCAGCAATCTTCATGCAGGATTATTTTTTGACTGGGATCTTATAGATGGAGCCGGAACCGGTGATGTTACTTCTTATGATTCACTCAATAATTTATCTTATACAAATAATACAACATCCGGTCCGGATACCTGGGTTACCACAGCAGCTATTACATCAGGTAATTTTACTTTCTGGGCAATTAAAAATGATGGTGACGGGGGTTTTCAGATTTATGATGGTTTTACTGATTCTGAAAAATGGCAGACTTTATCCAATGGAATAGGAAAACCAACTGCAGGACCCGGAGATATTTCTCATGTTGTTGGAAGCGGACCTTTTAGTATTAATGCCAGCGAAACAATTGACGTGGGCTTTGTAATTGGTGCGGGATTAAATCTAACAGAACTTCAGGCAATTGTTGCATTTGCAAGATTGAAGTATCCTTCGCTTGTCCTTAGTGCAGATGAAGAAAATCCTTTGCCGCAATCATTTAATCTTTTACAGAATTATCCGAATCCGTTTAACCCTGCAACTGTCATCAGTTGGCAGTTGCCAGTCAGCGGTCATGTATCGCTAAAAGTTTATGATTTGCTCGGAAGAGAAGTTGCTGTACTTGTGAATGAAGTGAGGCCGGCAGGAGTTTATGAAATTGAATTTGATGGAAGCAACCTTACAAGCGGTGTTTTTTTCTACAGGATTATATCCGCTAACTATACGATGACTAAAAAAATGATACTTACCAAGTAATTATTTATTCAAACAAAATTATAGCTGTCATAACTTTAGAGTATGACGGCTTTTTTGTTGTATGAGAATAACTAAGAAAAATACTTTAGACTTTATTATTATAATAATTGTATTTGCTGTAACAGGGTTTACAACCGTTTATGTTTCATCTTTAATTACAGATATTTTTGGATTAGAAAAATGGAGCTTGCTTTACATCCTTATTTACATTTTTTTAATTTTCCCAACTTACCATCTGCTTTTACTTGGATATGCTTTTCTATTTGGCAAGTTTGATTTCTTTTGGGCAAGAATTAAAAAAATAATCTCAAAGATTTCCTCACTGATTCCCTGAATCATCTGCAATAAGCTATATAATCTGTTACTGCCGGTATTCCCCCGGAATTTCTTACTAATAAAGCAATCTGTCCTCTATGGTAGGAAGAATGGTTAATTACATGAGTGATGATATCAGAAAGATGATTCTGGTAGTCTTCCCCTTTTGAGTTTTTATACTTAATTACAGAAGATAGCTTTTGTTCTTCAAGATTCTCAATAAAACTTATCCAATCTTTTGTACTCTGCCTTGAAAGCTTTATACATTCATCAATCGAAAGAAGCTGCATACTTGTTTTAAATGTTTGCGGCTTTCCAAGATTTCTTTCCAACCAGCTAGTTTGAGTAATCAGGATATGTGAAAAAAGCAACTGTGTTTTTCGTCTATCCTTTCTGTAGTCTTAAATGATTCGAGCACTCTTTCATTTGCCCAATCATTGTATTCAAATAAGTTGAGAAAATGTGTTTTCATACTACACGCCTTACTCTTTTCTTAATAAGCATTAAAAATAATTACTAATTTATTCAATTATTGACTCTGCTGACAAAGTAATTTATATTATTAACGGCAGAGTCTGAATTTTATCCTTCCTGCTTTTTGATATTTGATAATCACTAAGATCTTTAACTGGTAAATTACGCTAAGAAATTTAGATTTTTATTTTTTCAAAAACTTAGGTATTAAATCATTTATAAATAATTCTAAGGAGGTTGTCCATGAAAGTTAAAGTTGTATTCTCTTTTCTTATTGTTACTCTACTAGTATGTGGAGAAATGGTTCACGCCCAGGATGCTGCTAAAGTCGCACCGGATAAAGTCAAAGTCCTTTTTGATAACGATAAAGTACATGTTCTTGAGTTTACAGTTAAACCGGGTGAAAAGACAGGTATGCACTCCCATCCTGAATATATTTTATATCCATTAACCGGTGGAACGATGAAGACTACACTATCTGATGGGAAAACTTCTGAAATGACTACTAAAGCAGGTGAGGTACGCTGGAATGAAGCGGTAACTCACGATAATGAAAACGTTGGAAAAACAGAAATTCGTGCACTTGTCATCGAACTAAAAGCACCAAAGAAATAATTTTTTCCTTATTAAATTAGGTAATACCAGCTGTACTTATGGGCATCTTTTTAGGGGATGTTTACGCCCAGAAGTATTTACACACTACCTTTGCAGTTTGGGTTGATGGACCTTAAACAAAATCCTGATCGAAATTAATTAATATGAAATACTGCTCACGGTTTAATGCTGATAATTTCTCTAAGGACAAATTTTGACCTTATCAAAATAGTTGTTATTTTTGGACAATATTTGACCTAACATAAAATGACCATGCAAAAAACAACCTCATTTGGTGAGTTAATCCGGGGGTTAAGAGAAGCCACGGGACTACCATTGAGAAAAGTTGCTGCTCAACTTGATATTGATCCTTCCTTTCTAGGAAAGATTGAGCGCAACGAAAGACAGCCAACAAAAGACATCATTTCAGGTATTGCGAAAATCTTTAAGCAAAACGAAAGGCAACTATATAAAGAATATATTAGCGATCAAATCGCTTATAAAATTCTTGATGAAGATGCCGACCTTGACATTTTAAAGGTAGCAGAAAAAAAAGTGCTGTATTTAAAAACAACCAGAACGAAATAATGAATACATTATCAATAGATGTAAAGAGACAGCCTCTTCCCTTTAGATATCCAGGTGGAAAATATTATGCTTTGGGACTATTAGCTCCATTTTGGCAAATTGAACATGACGAGTTTCGTGAGCCATTTGTAGGTGGAGGGAGTGTGTTTTTTACAAAACCGAAATCAAAATATAATGTTTTAAATGACATTGATTCGGAACTTGTAACAACATACAAAATCATGCAAGACCCTTATACAAGGGAAATCCTATTGAATAAAGTAAAAAAGGAAATTGCAAGCAAAGAAAGGTGGAGAAAAATTTATGACTTCAAACCAAAAAATGAAAATGAAATCGCTTTCAAATATTTTTATTTAAACCGCACTTCATTTAGTGGGAAACTTTCCTCTCCGGCATGGGGTTATAGGGAAAAAAGAAGCTTGCCACCTCATCGCTGGGATGAAAGAATAATTCCTTGTGGTTATAAACTTGAAGCTGTAAATATTACAAACACCGACTTTGAAAAAGTAATTGATTTACCACAAAAAGGGGGAACAACTTTAATGTTTGTTGACCCACCGTATTTTAACCCCCCAAAGAAAAAACATTATAGGAATGGTTTTAATTATGAAGACCATTTACGATTAATGGAAGCATTAAAAAGGACAAATCATAAATTCTTTTTGAGTTATGATGACATCCCTGAAATCAGAGAAATGTATAAGTGGGCAAATGTTTTTGAAGCAAAATTTTTTTACAGGGTTGATAATTCAGAAATTCTTAATGGAACAAGAAAAATGGGACTTGAATTAATAATTACCAATTACAAAACTAAGAAACAACTTGATATTTTTAACAATGAGCTTAGCAGATAATTTAACTCTAGAAGTTGCCGAAAGAAATTTTTTCGTAATCGAAAGCTACAAAAAACCTCTTGACTTTGTAAAATCACCACTTAGGTATCCAGGGGGAAAATACTATGGACTCAAACACATCATGCCTTTTATTGATTGTATTCCACATGATGAATTTAGAGAACCATTTGTTGGAGGCGGTAGTATTTTCTTTGCAAAGAAGAAAGTAAAATTTAATTGGATTAATGATTTAGAAACAGATCTTGTTGATGTTTATAAAGCATTTGCAGATTCAAAAATTGTGGCTGAACTTGGGAAAATACTAATCGAAGAAATTGCAACACCAGAAAGACATTTGGAAATGAAAAACTTTTCTCCAAATAATTTTTTAGAAAAAGCTTTTAAAACCTATTATCTAAACAGAACTTCATACAGTGGCATTATTCACAAACCAGCATGGGGTTACAAAGAAGGAAAAAGTTCACCGCCTCAAAATTGGTATAATTACATTCGCCAAGCATCGCTTAAATTAAAGAATGTAAGAATCACTTCATTGGATTTTAAAGATGTAATAAACGCAAGCGCAAAAGGAAAAAATGTTCTGATGTATTTAGACCCTCCATATTATCATGCAGATCAAAAAAGAGCATACACAAAACCGTTTGAAGAAAATGACCACAAAAGATTATGTAAGTCATTAAAAAAAACCGATTTTATTTTTTGTCTTTCTTATGATGATTGTGAAGAGGTGAGAGAATTATATTCATGGGCTTACATCTATGAAAAACAGTGGCTCTATAACACCGCAAACAAAAAGGGGAAAAGTAGAGATTTGGGTAATGAGTTAGTAATTACTAATTATGAAGTAAAACCTTACGACTTTTTTTCATGAATATCTTTTTAATACTTCATTTGAAATTCGATATTTTTCAATTTCAAGAATATTAAAGCATTGAAGCGACTTCAAACGTCCTTTTAATTTATGATGGACTTTCAATTTTTCAGTAGGGATACAATAATATTTCCAATACAAACCCTTATCAATTCCAATTTCTTTATCAAATAGTTTTGCAAGTGGAGGGTCAATACATAATATCAAATAATCAAAATCTGTTTTCAAATATAATCTGCTTTGAGTAGGGTGGTCACTCACTCTTCCTCTAGTAAGCTGAGTTTCAGTTGCTATAATTGTATTTTTCCCTTTGAATATGCAGTTATTTGTTGATACTCCTTTAACTTGAAAAAAATCATAGCCGCCAGATTTTCGTTTTAAAGTAAAATCACTTTTGTCTCCTCTTAATTTTCTAACAGAAGCTGGCTTTATAAATTTAATCTTGTTCCTTTCAAATAATTTATTAATTGCAACTTCACGAGCCCAGCCACGAATTGCCATATCCCAGATACGAAAATTTCCGTTCGATAAAATCGTATCTAAGATAATATTGCTTGTCAAGTTCAAACGTGCAGCGGATTTGGGGAGTAATTCATTTTGCAAATCAATTGGGAAATGAGAACTTGAAGTAAGATCAATTTTTTCAATACCAATTAGTTTAAAATTATTCAGTCCCTCGTGCTTTTCCCAATTTATGGTAAATGGACTTACAATATGTTTAGCAGATTTTGGATGCTTTGGTAGCTCATTTTTATTTAAGAAAATTATTTTTAATGGTTCGTATGAAATCAATCCGACTAAATAATCTGCAAATTCTTCAACACTATGGTAATAATCCATTGACTCTCTTTCCGATTTTGCACCATGGGTTTTATGTGTTTTATACTGAATGATATTTGCCTTGGCCCCTGCACTGAATGGAGTTTTTAGTTGCAATTTTTTCCCATTTACAATTAAATCAACACTTTTATCGCCACCTACATTAATGACTTCAACGCCAGCAGATTTTACTAAGTATTCAAACACTATTTCAAAAGCATGACCTTTAATAGTTCTGAAAACAGGAGAATTGTCTGCAATAATACTGTCCAGCTCCGAAACAGTAATTTGCAATGCCGTAAGCAGTGCATTCAATTTTATTTTCTTCGAAAGTTCTCTTGTAGATTTTACTTTGTGAATCTTTTTCAGGGCAGATAAAATTTCCCCAATTCTGCCCGTTCCTATCAAATCTTCATACTTCATCAAAAAAATCTTTAATGGAAATTTTAAGTGCTTTCGCTAACTTTTCAAGGACGGTTATAGAAATATTTCTTTCCCCTTTCTCTATGCTTGGAATATATGTTCTATCAAGTTCTGCTAAGTGTGCAAGTGCTTCTTGCGACAGGTTTCGTTCTAAACGAAATTTTTTTAACTTCTTTCCAACCTCTTTCTTTATATTCATAGTGCAAATGTGAGTATATGTTGACATCTATACAACGGACACCTGTCTACAACCCAATACCCATTAAAGGGTTCTTACGACGTTAAGGTGAATGAGTAGGTTGGAATAAAAAAAACTTTCAATCCATCTAGTTTAATTACAAACTACAAAAAAATTGAAAGTAGACACCCATTTGGAACTTGTATTTAGGACTATTCCTTATCTGTAACTATGGTTTCTTCTTCATCCTCGGGCAATACCTTTGCAATATCTGCAATGCTATCGTCATCTTTAAGCCTAATTACTCTTACGCCCTGTGTGTTTCTTCCCATTACACGAAGGTCTTTAACGCTCTGTCTTATAACCATTCCGTGAGTTGTAATTATAACCAGCTCATCACCGTCAACAACTTCCATAAGGGCAATCATCTTGCCGACTTTATCTGTCGTCTTAACAGTGATAACCCCTTTACCGCCGCGGTGTGTAATCCGGTAATCATTAATATCGGAACGCTTGCCGTAACCTTTTTCGGTAACAACAAGAATTGTGTCATTCCGTTTTATTACAAGAAGCCCAACAACCCTATCTCCTTTTCCTAATCTAACTCCTCTTACTCCGGTTGCAGTTCTTCCCATATCTCTAACGTCTTTTTCATGGAACCTGATAGCAATACCGTTTCTTGTCCCAAGCACAAGATCGCTGCTGCCATCAGTCATCTTAACTTCAATCAGCCTGTCGTCTGTATTAAGATTTATAGCATTTATTCCGCCTTTACGAACGTTACCATAAGCAGAGAGAACCGTTTTCTTAATAGTCCCTTTCTCAGTAGCCATTACGAGGAACTGGTTGTCTGTAAATTCTTTAACGGCAACAAAGGCAGTTATATTTTCTTCCTTCTCTTTCTGAAGGAGATTTATTATTGATCTTCCTCTTGCCGCTCGCCCTGCTTCGGGAATTTCATGAACTTTAAGCCAATAGCATTTTCCCTGATCTGTAAAGAAAAGAATATACTGATGTGTAGATGCTATGAACATGTGCTCAATAAAATCATCTTCTTTAGTACCTGCACCAGTTACTCCTTTACCGCCGCGTCCCTGTTTTTTATAACCGCTTGCAGGAAATCTTTTTATAAATCCCTGGTGAGATATTGTAACAACAACATCTTCTTCTGCAATAATATCTTCGAGTGAGAATTCTGTATAATCATAAATAACTTCTGTTCTTCTTTTATCACCATACTTTTCCTTTATTACCAGAAGCTCATCTTTTATAATCTGGTATCTCTTCTCCTCACTTTCAAGAATACCTTTCAGACTTTCAATAAGCTTTATTGTTTCTTTATATTCATCTTCAATCTTCTTTCTTTCAAGACCGGTCAATCTCTGCAGACGCATATCAAGAATTGCTTTTGACTGGATTTCAGACAGCTTGAATTTCTTCATCAGATTATTTTTTGCAGTCTCTGCATCTCTTGATTTCTTAATCGTCTCTATTACTTCATCAATACTATCGAGAGCAATTATGTAGCCTTCAAGGATATGAGCTCTTCTCTCGGCCGCATCGAGATCATATTTAGTCCTTCTTACCAGCACATCCATCCTGTGGGTGATGAAGTGCTGCATCATCTCTTTAAGATTAAGAACCTTAGGAGCACCATGAACCAGAGCAAGCATATTAACACCAAATGTTGTCTGCATCTGTGTATGTTTGAAAAGCTGGTTCAAGACAACTGCCGGCTGACCATCTCTTTTAAGCTCAATAACTACACGCATACCATCACGATCAGATTCATCTCTTATGTTTGAAATGTCATCAAGCTTTCCGCCCCTTACTAAATCTGCAATCTTCTCTATTAGGTTTGCTTTGTTTACCTGATAGGGAAGCTCTGTAATAACAATATTTTCCCTGTTGTTTTTTAAGGTCTCAATGTTTGCCCTGGCACGTACAATTAATCTTCCTCTTCCTGTTTTGAATGCTTCCTTAACTCCTTCGTAACCATATATAATCCCTGCCGTAGGAAAATCCGGTGCAATTACATGTTTCATCAGCTTTTCAATTGTGATATCCGGATTTTTTATTAAAGCTATCAACCCATCAATAACTTCGCTCAGGTTATGCGGGGGAATGTTAGTTGCCATTCCAACTGCAATGCCGCTCGATCCGTTCACAAGCAGGTTGGGAAGATATGATGGCATTACTGTGGGTTCCTGCAAAGAATCGTCAAAGTTTGGTACAAAGTCTACAGTATTCTTATCAAGATCGCGCAGTATCTCATCTGCAATTCTTGCAAGACGGGCTTCTGTATAACGCATTGCTGCGGGAGAATCTCCATCTACGGAACCAAAGTTACCCTGCCCATCAACAAGTGGATAACGCAAAGAGAAATCCTGCACCATCCTTACCATCGTATCATAAACAGCAGTGTCTCCATGCGGGTGATATTTTCCTAAAACTTCCCCAACTATTCTAGCAGATTTTTTATAAGGTTTATTGTAAGCAACTCCCAGCTCATGCATTCCGAATAAAACTCTTCTGTGAACAGGTTTTAATCCGTCTCTAACATCGGGCAATGCTCTTGCAACGATAACGGACATAGAATAATCTATGTAAGAAGATTTCATCTCTTCTTCTAATGATACGGGTACTATCTTTTCAAATATTGTTGCCATAAAGATTTATATTTTTTTTAAATCGGAAATAATTTTTTTAATTGTCTTTTCTAAAAGCGGTATATCGTTCTTGCAGATTTTATAAATTTCCTCGGCATCAATATCAAAATAGTGATGTGAAATTTTGTCCCGGAAGTTAATTGCCCCCTTCCAGTTTATTTCTTTATACTTATCTAACAATGATGGTGATTCCTTTGAAACTTTCTTAATTGCTTCCCCGATAGCCTGAAGTCTCATGGCTATTGAATCTAAGTTTTTTAATCCTTCTTTGCTTTTAAGAAAATCATCAAAGGATTTTATTTCATTTAGCCTTTCTAGAATAATTTGGAGTGATTCATCAATATCAAGAAGTATTTTATATAAAACATCACCTGACATAAACAGAATCTTTTTCTATTTCTTCAATAAATCTTTTTTTTATATTGGAATGCTTCCTAACTACATCAACCTTACGTTGGAATGCTTTTTCAAGGAAATCTATTAATTCGCACTTCTTAAAGAAATCGGCTGGCATATCAACATACAAATCAATATCGCTGTCACCGGATTCTTCACCACGGGCAAATGATCCAAATAAAATGATTTCATCAATGCCAAATTGTTCTTTTAGCAGTTTTTTATTTTCTTTTAAAAATTTTACTATCTCTTCTTTTGACATTCTCTATTAAATATCCAAATTTGCATACTTAGCATTTTTCTCTATAAACGCTCTTCTTGGCTCAACTGCATCACCCATAAGAGTTTCAAAAATTTTATCTGCATTTGCAGCACTTTCAAGAGTAACCTGCAAAACTGTTCTTGTTTCAGGATTCATAGTTGTTTCCCAAAGCTGTAGGGGATTCATTTCCCCTAATCCTTTATACCTCGATATCGAAACTCCTTTAACAGAACCTTCTTCCAAAACTTCAGTAGTTTCTAATTCTTCTTCTGCTTTCCCATTCACTTTAAGTCTCTTCAGTATTTCTTTCCTCTCATTATCATCATAAGCGTAAAATTCTTCTTTCCCTTTTTTGATCTTGTACAGCGGCGGCTGTGCAATATAAACTTTGCCGGCAGTAATAAGATCTTTCATATGCCTGTATAGGAAAGTAAGGAGAAGTGTCCTGATGTGGCTGCCATCTACATCTGCATCAGTCATTAAAATTATTTTACCGTAACGGGCTTTACCCGGATCAAAGTCAGCCCCAAAACCTGCACCTACTGCAGATATCATAGCTCTTATTTCTTCATTCTCCAGAATTTTATTGATCTTTGCTTTTTCAACATTCAGAATTTTCCCTTTTAACGGAAGGATTGCCTGGAATCTTCTATCTCTTCCCTGTTTGGCTGAACCACCTGCAGAATCTCCCTCAACAATATAAATCTCACAATGCTCAGGATCGGTAATCGAACAGTCTGCAAGTTTACCTGGAAGATTCATATTGTCTAACGCATTTTTTCTTCTGGTAAGATCGCGTGCCTTTCTTGCAGCCTCTCTGGCTTCCGCAGCACGCAAACATTTTTCAAGTATCTTTTTTCCAACAGGAGGATTCTCTTCCAAAAATTCCGCAAGCTTCTCTCCAACAAGAGTTTCAACCGCAGATTTTGTTTCGCTGTTGCCAAGTTTTGTTTTTGTCTGTCCTTCAAACTGAGGCTCGGCAACTTTAACAGAAATAACTGCTGTTAATCCTTCTCTGAAATCATCCCCTGTTAAAGTGATTTTACTATCCTTGATTAGATTATTTTTATAAGCATAGTTATTAAGTGTTCTTGTAAGAGCAGTTTTAAATCCCACGAGGTGAGTTCCACCTTCATGTGTATTAATGTTATTTACATAAGAAAAAATATTTTCCGTGTAACTATCACTGTACTGGAAAGCTACTTCAACCGGAGTATTATCCCTTTCTCCCTCAACAAAAACTGTTTTATGAAGCGGCTGACGGGTTTCATCAAGGTATTGCACAAATTCAATTATTCCACCTTTAAAATGATATGTTGCTTCCTCGCCTCCATTTCTTTCATCTTTTATTTTTATTGTAATATTTTTATTAAGATAAGCAAGCTCTCTCATCCTTTCGGCTACAGTATCAAATTTGAATGTGGTAACTTTGAAAATCTCTTTATCAGGCATAAAAGTTACAGTTGTACCAGTTTCATTCTTTTTGCATTTACCAATCTCCTTAACTGGTTTAACAGGAATGCCTCTTTTATACTCCTGAAAGTAAATTCCGCCATTTCTTTTTACTTCTACTTTTAAAGATTCTGAAAGAGCATTAACAACAGAAACCCCTACGCCATGCAACCCCCCTGAAACTTTATATGAATCCTTATCAAATTTTCCTCCTGCGTGAAGAACAGTCATAACAACTTCAAGAGCAGATCTTTTTTCTTCGGTATGAATATCAACCGGTATCCCCCTTCCATTATCTTCTACGGTTATACTATCATCTTTATGAATAGTTATATCTATTTTATCGGCATAACCGGCAAGAGCCTCATCAATACTGTTATCAACAACTTCGTTTACAAGATGATGAAGACCTCTTGCACTAATATCTCCAATAAACATCGCAGGTCTTTTTCTTACGGCTTCAAGGCCCTTAAGTACATCTATATTCTTAGCACTATATTCGTTTTTATCTGATGGTTTTGACATATATTTATTCGACTCCTGTTTAACTAAATCATAATCTACGAGGTAAATCTTATTGATCTGACCCTTTCTTCATTAAAATATTTATTTATTTTATCTATCATTAAAGTTTCGTTGAATTTTAATTCACTTCTGAGAACAGAACTATCAACCTTTAACATCAAAGTTTTCCTGTTGACTTTCACCGGCTTTACAACCTTTTCCATTTCGGGAAAAACAGAAAAAAAATTCTCAACAACTTCCGACTGCTTTACTATATTCTGAACGTTCCAAAGTTCAGGATTGGTGTTTAAAGCTTCTTTTATACTAACAAATTTGTTATGCATAAATGATCTGTCCCTGATTTAACCTTATAACCTTATCCGATTCATTTCTTCTCAGGAAAGAAAAATCAGAAAGATCTGTAACTGTTATAAATGCTTGTCCAACCCCTGTTAAATAATCACTAATTCTTGCAGCTCTTTGTGCATCGAGCTCTCCGAATACATCATCAAGAAGAAATATGGGTTCTGTTCCGGTTATTTCTTTTAAATAAAAAAATTCTGCAAATCTTAGAACAACCTGAAAAGTTTTATGCTGGCCCTGTGAACCATAAGTTTTTAAGTTATAACCATCAATGCTGAAAATAAAATCATCTCTTTGTGGTCCAACAAGGTTAGTTCCTCTTACAATTTCTTCCTCTTTTCTTTCTTCCAGTTGCTTTCTAAATTCCTCTTCAATACCGTCTCTCTTGCAATCATTAAAAAAAGAATATTCTATTAACGGTTTTTCATCGTAGTCCATTATTACTTCATAAGAACCAGTCACATATTCATTAAACTCATCAATAAATTTTTTACGCTGTTTTATTAAATAAACTCCTGTTTGTAAAAATACCGAAGACCAGGCTTGAAGTTCTTCCAGTAAAGTTTTATTTCTCGTTTCCTTTAATTGATTCAGAAGAGATGATCTCTGTTTTAAAATTTTATTATAATCAATAAGATTTCTCAGATAGGTTTCGTTAGCCTGCGAAATCGCCGAATCAACAAACCTCCTTCTTTCTGCGGGGGAACCTTGTGTGATTGAATGATCTACTGGCGAAAGCAATACAACAGGAAATTTTCCAACAACATCGGATGCTCTTGCTATCTGTTTATCATCTTTAAAATAAGATTTCCTGTTCTGGCTAAGCGTATAGTATACCTTTGAATTATTCTCTGTCATTCCCCGGAAGTTTCCTGTAATTTCGAATTCGTTTTCATTAAAAGCAACCGCTTCACTATCTGATTTTGAGTTATGACTTCTGGTAGTACACAAATAAAAAATTGCTTCGATGATTGTTGTTTTACCTTGTCCGTTTCCTCCGATAATGTAATTCAGCCTGTCCGAGAAGTTTAAAGAAATATTTTTGTGTTTTCTGAAGTTTTTTAATTGAATGGATTTCAATATCATTTTTTAATTATTCAAACGTACTGGCATAAGTAACAACATAAGTTCTTCATTCTCACTAACTTCTCCAGGCTCAATAATACATGCTTTTGTTGGAGAATGCAGCTTAAAAATTGCTTCATCATCATTTATGTGAGAAAGAATATCGTTTACATAAGCAGTATTAAAACCTATGTCCATCGGATCTCCTTTGTATTCACAGTAAACACTTTCTGTTGCGTTGGAGCCATGATCAATATCTTCTGCAGATACTTCCAGTTCATTTTCTTTTATGGAAAATTTAACCTGCTTTGAATTGGCTGTGGAGAAAAGCATCATCCTTTTTATTGTTGAAAGAAGGTCTCCTGTTTTTACCTTTAAAATTTTATCGTTCTCAAGCGGAATAACACTGTTATATGAAGGGTATTTTTCGCCGATTAATCTGGAAATAAATTCAAGCTCTCCAAAGTTGAATGCTGCATGGGTTTTGCTTATATAAATTTTTACATCAGTTTCTCCAAGCAATTTTGCAAGCACAGATATTGCTCTTTCGGGAACTATATACTGTTCATCTTTTTTAAATTTAAGATTTTTATTAACATACTTTACAAGGCGATGACCATCCGTGGCTACAAACCTGACTCCATCTTCGGAAAGTTCAAAGAGTGTTCCGGTCATTGCCGGACGCATATCTTCTTTACTCATTGCAAAAGATGTTTGATCCAGTGCCTTTTTCAAATCGTTACCATTAAGAGTAATTTCTTTCTCTTTAGTTACTGCTGGTATTTCCGGAAAATCTTCAGGCGATGAATAACTTAAATTATATTTCCCGGTTTCTGTTGAGAGGGTTAGTTTGGAATTTGGTTCAGTTTTAAATGTAATTTGAATATCTCCCAAATTTCTTATTACATCGTAAAGTAGTTTTGCAGGAACAACCATTCTTAAATTTTCATCTGAAGGAACGTTAATAGAGGATTTTAAAGCAATCTCCAAATCTGTTGCTGAAACAGTTAATAAACCATCCTTTAAATCGAATAAAAAATTCTCAAGAACCGGCATTGGCGTACGGGATGGTACCGCAGGAATTATCTTAGCAAGATGTTTTTCCAGCATCCTGCTGTTAATTTTGAACTCCATTTAACATCTCCTTTTTGATCGTGCAAAGATACTAAAATGTAGTGCTAATCTCAATGAAATCAGAGGGTATAAATCCTGAAAAAAATATTATTTTTCTGCTATTAATATAACCAACAAGCTTATAATTAATTTTAAATATCATGTTTAAAATATAATTATAATAATAAAGATGTTGAAAACTTAGTTCTTAAATTTTGACCCGTAAATACAAACGATACCACCATAACTTGTCAACAACAACCTGTTAATAAGTTATGAAAAACATTCTCTTTTCAACATGCTGTCAATAAATCTAACTTATTAACATATTATAAATGGGATACTAACAATTTAAAAATAAAAAAACTCCGCAAAAGGAGCTATTAAAAAAACATTTTACATTTTTAGTTTTATGAGGAGACTAATTCTATTTGGGTTCTAATTGCTTTAACAAGGTCTTTCATAGAAGGGTCGCTGACAATAGATTTCTCAACCGAATTGCATGCATGTATGACAGTTGAATGATCTCTTCCTCCGAACTGTAAACCTATTGATTTAAGAGAAGACTTAGTTAATTCTTTTGAAAAATACATTGCAAGCTGTCTTGCAAGTACAATTTCTTTCTTCCTGGTTTTATCTCTTATTTTATTCTCAGCTATATTTAAGTATGTGCAAATAATCTTAGTAATATTTTCAACCGTTACAGTTACTTTCCTATCTGTTGCAATTTCTCTTACTATTTTTTTAGCCAGCTCAAAATCAATTTCAACAGAATTAAGAGATGCATGTGCGAGAAGTTTTATAAGACAGCCTTCAAGCTCCCGTATATTACTTGTAATATTGCTGGCAACGTATTCAAGAATTTCGGAAGAGATATTCATTCCGTAATCGCTGGCTTTTCTTTTAAGGATAGCAATCCTTGTTTCAAGCTCCGGCGGCTGAATATCTGCTGACAATCCCCATTGAAAACGGGAGATTAAACGATCATCCAACCCCCTTAATTCTTTTGGGGGCTTATCACTCGATAAAATAATTTGTTTTCCTGATTGATGAAGTGTATTAAAAATATGAAAGAAAAGATCCTGTGTTTTTTCTTTTCCAATAAGAAATTGTATATCATCAATAATTAAAACATCCATTCCTCTGTAGAAGTTGGAAAACTCATTAATTTTATTGGACTGTATTGCCTCAACAAAATCTACAGTAAAAGTATCCGATGAAAGATAGATAACTTTTTTGTCAGGGAAGGTCTCAAGAATTTTATTGCCGGAAGCTTGTATAAGGTGAGTTTTCCCTAACCCAACACCGCCATAAATAAAAAGAGGATTGAATGATGTTCCGCCCGGGTTATCGCTAATAGCAAAAGCAGCAGCTCTCGCAAGCTGATTCCCCTCACCCTTAATAAAATTTCCAAAAGTATAGCGGGAATTTAAATGAGGTTCAAAATTTTTTTGTTTGGATTTTTCAGGAATCTTATTTACAACAACGGGTTTGGAAATAAATTGTGCGGGTGAATCGCTATCATCATTAATTATATAAGCGAGCTTTGCGTTGGGACCAAGAACCTGATGGATAGTTTTCGAAATCAGAGTATTATAATGCTCATCAATCCATTCCCAAAAAAATTGACTAGGAAGCTGTACCCTTAAAATTTCCCCGTCAAGTTCCAGTGGTTTTACAGGAAGGAACCAGGTGTTATATGTCATTAAAGTTACATTATCCTTTATAACTTTTAAGCATTCTTTCCATATAACCGCAGGCTCGGAATAAGTTTGTTTGCTGGAAGAATGAACAGTTAGCATTTTTAATTATCCACAAAAGAAACTTTATTAAAAATCTGAATTTACTTTGCTGAAATTAGAGTATTAACAGCCAACCAACAGATATTCACAACTTGTTAACATTATATGTCATAAGGTAAGCTTTTAATACCAAGCTACTTACAGGACTTATATTAAAAATTACACACAAAATATGAATTTAGTTTTAAGCGGGCGGCTAAACAAATTCTGTGGAACGTTTTCACAATAAAAAATTATCCACAAGATATTCACAGGTTTTTTTGCGCCTCTCTCAACACAAAAAATATGAAGTAAAGTTTATTCGTGCAAATTAATTCTTCAAAGAATTCCGAAATTATTTTGCTTAGTTAAAATTTGGGCATAGATTCTATTATTTAGTATCTTTGTAATCTGATTTTAAAGAAAATTAATTAAGGTAAGCTTATGAAAAGAACATATCAGCCAAGTAATCGTAAAAGAAAAAACAAACATGGTTTCAGAGAAAGAATGAAAACAAAGAACGGCAGAAAAGTTCTTGCGAGTAGAAGAGCCAAAGGAAGAAAAAAACTAACTGTTAGCGATGAGAAATAATTGCTTTTTGCAAAGCGATGGATTCCCGGAAAAAACAAGGTCTTTCCCCAGAAGAAAGAATAAAAAGCAAAAAAGATTTTGATGAACTTTACTCTTCCGGTAAAATATTAATATCCAGCGATAAAAAAATTAAAGCCATTTACCTTATTAAAGAATCCTCCTCTGGCGGAGAAGAAGGTGTAAAAATCGCAGCTGTTGCTTCAAAAAAACTTGGAAATGCTGTCTGGCGAAACAGGATTAAAAGATTAATTAAAGAAGCATATAGATTGAATAAACAAGAAATTATATTATCTGCTTTTAAAGCAGGAAAAAATATTAAGCTCATCTTTTCGGCCCATACGCTGAACGAAAAGAAGAACAAAAAGATCGGATTAAATGAAATTGTACCGGGCGTTCTGGAAGCAATGAGTTCGATAAAAAAAACATTGTGATGAAAGGATTGTTTATATTCTTTATAAAAGGATATCAAAAAATAATATCTCCGGTTTTACCACCATCCTGCAGATTTTCCCCCACTTGTTCTGAATATGGAATAGAAGCTATTACAAAGTTTGGAGTTGTTAAAGGCGGGATTAAAACAGCCTGGAGAATTTTAAGATGCAATCCTTTCAGCAAAGGTGGATATGACCCGGTACGTTAAATCAGGAATTTTCCTGAAGGGATGGCTTTGCCAAAATGGATAGACAAACATTATTAGCATTTATTGTTATTGGAGCGATTCTGATTATATGGCTGTATTTAAATACACCAACTCCGCCAGCGCCCGACAAAGTAACAAATCAAAAAGATACAACTGAAGTTTTTAAAGATACTTCAACAAAACTAATTGAACAGCAAAAGCAGTTCGAACTTACTGAAACCGTAAAGGATACTCAGAGCTTAGGAAAATATTTTGAACACGTTGATGAAGATGAGAGAATTATAACTATTGAAAACGATGTTGCTGTTATTGAATTATCTACCCGCGGTGCAAATCTAAAAAAATATTTTCTTAAAGAATTTAAAAACTGGTATTCTGCAGGTGCAGACACTACAACATATGAAACAATGGTTCAGTTGATTAATCATTCAAAGGGAAATCCTTACGACCTCGCATTTGTTACAACAGATGGTAAAGCAATAAATACAGGGGAGCTGAATTTTTCCACAATTTCAAACAAAGAACGTTACAAAATATCCGGCACAGATAGTTTGACATTAGAGTTTTCTGTAAACAACCGTGAAGGTGGCCAGATTAAAAAGGCATACACTTTTTACGGAGATAAATACAGTGCGCTTTCTAATATCCAGTTGATAGGAATGAATAACATTATAAGCAATAATGCTTATGATGTTGTTTGGGAGAGCGGGATTAGATTTGTTGAAGAAAATTCAGTTGATGAAGCAAACTTTTCTAATGCGAGTGTTTATTATGGAGATGAGCAGGTAATAATTGATGCTTCGGATATTGGTGAAACAATTGAAGAAGATTTTACAGGCAGAGTGGATTGGCTTGGGATAAGAAATAAATATTTTGCTGCAATCATTGCCCCCCAGGATCCTTTTGGCGTTGAGGGAGCTTATATTAAAGGTTACAGAGAACAAACCAGTCATACTGGAATCAGAGAAGTTTACAGCGGAAGGTTTATAATTCCCTTTAAGAATACCAATTTTGAATCGAAATATTTTAACATTTATATTGGTCCGGTAGACTATGGCATTCTGAAAGAATATGAAAATCATTTTGAAGCAATAGTAGATTTCGGAAGTTTTTTTGGATTAACATTTATTGTAAGACCAGTTGCTGAGTTTGTGCTTCTTCCCCTATTCAACTTTCTTCATGGATTCATTCCTAATTATGGCATTGTAATAATTGTTTTCTCAATCATCATAAAAATAGTTGTTTATCCTCTTACAAAACAAAGCATGTATTCGATGAAGAAGATGCAGCTTCTTCAGCCGAAGATAAATGAGATCAAAGAGAAGCTTAAAGACGATCCACAAAAAATGAACAAAGAAACAATGAAGCTATATTCAACCTATGGAGTAAACCCTGCAGGCGGTTGTTTTCCTCTTCTTCTTCAAATGCCTATATTCATAGCATTGTGGGGATTGTTCCAGGTTGCCATTGATCTTCGCCAGCAGCCTTTTGTTGGCTGGATAACTGATCTTTCCAGACCCGATGTGATAGCCAAACTTCCTTTTACACTTCCAATTTTTGGAATAGACCAGATTTCCGGACTTGCTCTCTTGATGGGTATTACAACATTTGTTCAGCAAAAGATGAGCATAAAAGATCCAAAGCAAGCAGCACTTGTTTATATAATGCCCGTTATGCTTACAATCCTTTTTATGAGTTTTCCGTCGGGGCTTAATCTTTATTATTTCATGTTCAACATCCTTTCTATCGGGCAGCAGTATTATATAAATCACAAGCATGACGGAATGGTGCTTGAGCCTGTAAAAAATCCTAAAAAGAAAAAAGGGATTATGTCCAGGCTGATGGAAGCAGCTGAACAAAAACAAACGCAGCAAAGAAAAAAGAGATAAGGTCTTTCTATATAGTATTTATTAAAGGGATAGAAATGTGCTATTTTTAGCAGCATAAAAATATATCTCTAATTAAATGTCGGCTTTATCCAAAATAATTTTCCTCTTCCTGGTATACTTCTCCCAATCTTTTGGCCAAAATCCATATACAGTTAATATAGATTACAAAATAAAATCTCTTCCCTTTGGTCTTGAAGAAAGAGTTTCCCAAAAGAAACCTATTGTAGCATTAGCGTTAAGCGGCGGCGGCTCAAGAGGCCTGGCTCAAATTGGTGTGTTACGAGCTCTTGAAGAAGCGGGCATCAAAATAGATTTGATTGTTGGAACAAGCATAGGAAGTATTGTTGGGGGACTTTATGCTGCGGGTTATTCAATCGATCAGGTTGATTCTATTGCGGTAAATACCGATTGGGATGATTTGCTATCTCCTTCAGCAGAAACCGACAGGAGAGAATTATTTGTTGATCAGAAAGTTACTGAAGACAGGGCAATCTTAACTTTAAGACTCGATGGCTTTTCACCCATAATACCAACTTCAATTAATACCGGGCATAAACTATCAAATTATCTTAATCTCTTAACGTTGCAGGCTCCCGTTCATTCAAACAGCAGCTTTGATGATCTTAAAATAAAATTCAGAGCTGTATGTACTAATCTTGTTACCGGAAGCCCTGTAATAATTGATGGAGGTTCTTTAAGCCAGGCAATGAGAGCAAGTTCAAGCGTTTCTTTTTTCTTATCGCCAGTTTTAAAAGACACATTAATTCTGGTTGATGGCGGACTTGTTGCCAATATTCCTGTTAAAATTGCGCTTGAACTTGGGGCAGATATTGTTATTGCAGTTAATACAACAAGCGAACTCCGTTCAAAAGAAGAGCTTGAGCTGCCCTGGATAATTGCTGACCAGGTAATAAGCATTCCGATGAAATTGTTAAATGAAAGCCAATTGTCTTTTGCTGATGTGGTAATCTCTCCAGATGTTAAAGACAAATCAGCAACTGATTTTGAAGAGCTTGATACTGTAATTGCAAATGGATATCGCAGCACATTACCATTAATTGGAAAAATCAAATACAAGATTGATTCGCTGGAATTTAAAAATATTTCTGACGGCAGCGAAGAGAAATATTTTTCTCATATAAAGAATAATGACTTAGCCTATTCCTGGGAGGTACCTTTTCTTAAAAAATATGCCGCTAAGGATTCTGTCTCTTTAAATGAAATAAAAATGGATCTTTATTCATTATATAAAAAAGGAGATTATAAAGATCTGAAAGGAGAGATTTCAAATGAAGGCGGATATACTGAAGTTCGTTTTATTCCGGAACATTATCCTGAAATAAAAAATATAGAATGCTGGGGGATAACCATTCTTGACAGGGACAGTGTGAATTTTATAACAAGAAATTATATGGGTAAGAATTATAGCGGGAGAACAGTTTATTCTTTAGTAGTTGAAATAATAAACCTGTACCGTTCCAATGGTTATTCTCTTGCGGTGCTTGAGGAAATCAGCTTTGATGAAGTTACAGGGAGGCTTTCCCTTTCATTTGATGAGGGAATTATTTCTCAAATTGTTGTTGAGGGAAATAAAACTACAAACTCGAATATTATAATCAGAGAATTTCCGGTTAGAGCAGGAGATTATTTCCGTTATCAGGAAATATCCCGGGGACTGACAAACCTGAGAAGCACAAATCTTTTTGAAGATTTAATTCTTTCCGTAGAAAAAGAAAATGAGAGGAATGTTGTTACGCTTAAAGTTCTGGAAAGAACCGCAGGACTTTTACGTTTGGGATTCAGAGCAGATAATGAATATCACGCACAATTCAGTTTTGATATAAGAGATGAAAATCTTTTTGGTACCGCAACCGAGCTTGGGCTTCTTCTTTACGGAGGAACAAGAAACAGGGGATACATTTTAGAGCACAGAGCAAACAGGATTTTTGATACGTATCTTACCTACAAGATAGATGCATATTACCAATTCCAGGATGTTCATACTTATACAAATGAACCCACTACTTCAGAGAGATCTTTTTCAAGGATAAGAAATGGAGAGTACAGACAGATTTTTTATGGTGCATCTGCTTCAGTTGGAACACAAGTTGAAAAGTTTGGCAATCTTATTTTCAAAGGGAAATATCAATTTGATGAGATAAAAAATTTAGATAATGAAATTGTCGGTCCGTATAAAACCAAAATCGTTAGTCTTAAAATTAGCTCAACAATAGATTCACAGAACAAATATCCTTATCCGACAAAGGGAGTTTATTTTACCGGGTCTTATGAAACAGCCTCTTCTTTTCTTGGCGGCGAAATAGGCTTTACTAATATTGGTTTTGATTATAAAAATTATTTTACAATTAATGATGTTCACACATTGTCACCAAGAGTAAGGATGGGCTTTGGTGATAAAACGCTTCCCCTAAGTCAGCAGTATTCTCTTGGTGGTCAAAATTCTTTTTTTGGTATGAGGGATAATGAGTTCAGGGGTAGACAAATATTTCTTAGCTCTTTAGAATATACTTTACAGCTTCCATTTAATATTTTCTTTGATACCTATCTTCGTTTTAGATATGATCTTGGATCAACATGGGAAGTGCAGGAACAGATAAGATTTAAAGACCTGAGACATGGAATAGGCGGAACAATTTCTTTTGATACGCCAATTGGTCCTGCAGATTTTTCTGTGGGGAGGAGTTTTCTTTTTGTAAAAGACTTACCTGATAATCCGATCAGCTGGGGGGATGTGGTGTTCTACTTCTCTATTGGATATTACTATTAGTAGGCAGTGTGCAGGAGGCAGTCTTCAGTTAGCAGTTCTCAGTCTGCAGAGAATGGATTGACTCTTCTGATTATTGAAAGAGCATAAATTGCATTGCTGCATGTTTGTTGAACTTACTCTTGATCTTGAACTTTTGGTGGTGACTTTGCAGTTTTAAGGGCTGATGTTTGATAAAACTTAATTTTTTTTGCTGACTGCTAACTGAAAGACCGCTTACTGCCTTTCACCTTCCTTCCCTTTGGTACTTCTCCCCAAGTGTTTGGTATGCATTTTCTAATTCGATATTGCTGTTTAATTTATAGAGTTTAGAAATTGCAAAACAAAGTTTACTTTTTTTATCAACGGTCTCTAATCCTTTCTCAACAGCTTTTATTACAAGATTAAAATCAGGCGTATTCAAATCAGCATTATAAAGTTTAGTAATAGCAATGTAAGGTTCGTGTGCAGTTGGATTTGATCCAGCGGCTTTCTTAAAATACCGAAGAGCTTTATTGCTATGCTTGCCATATATAGAAATTGATGAAAAGATTTTACCAACCCAGCTATAAATCTGGTAACCCCACTCAGGATTTTCTTTGCAGATCTTTTCTGCAAACATCATAATTTCATCGGGAGATAATGCTTTATTCCAGAGCAGTAATCTGTAAATACTTGAATCCTGAATTCCCTGTTCTATTGCAATTCTGAAAGTATCAAAAAGCTCATCTGGCGAATCTGAATTCCCGAAAATATTCTCAAAATATTTTTTTGTTATGCGTGGCATATTGAATAACAATAATTAAAAAGTGAATTTCCCAATACTTCTAATACAAGTACAAGAATAAGATGCAATTTAAGAAAAAAATGATTTGACATTGATAATAACTTTCTCTATCTCCGTAACAGATTAAGGAAGTCTTTTGAGAGGGTTCAGATAAATGGGAATCCTTCCAAATCACTTTCAAGTTTGAAATTGTGTTCAGGAGTGCACAAATGAAAACTTATAAGTTCTTTCCGGTTTTTATCTTACTCATCTTTATATTCTTTTCTAAATGTGATACTACAGAGCCGCCACCACCTCCACCACCTGAACAGCCGAAAGTAATTTTCTTAAAGCTAATAGATGTAAGCTGCACAGAAGCATTTATTACTATTACAGCAAATGATACTGTCTTACCAATTAACATAACTTTAAACAAAGATGACGCAGCACTTTATAATTTTACTCTTGCTGCGACCGATACAATAGTAATAGATACAACCCTTGCCCCAAACAAAACCTACGTTTACCAGGCTACAGCAGTAATAAACGGTGAGACTAAGAAGAGTGATACACTGCAGGTAAGAACTTTAGATACGACAAGCCACAACTTTAGCTGGCAGACATTTACATTTGGCAACCCCGAAATAGGTAGCAGCATACTTTATGATGTTGCAATAATAAATGAAAATAATATTTACGCCGTGGGTGAAATTTATTTGAATGATTCGCTCGGAAATCCAGATCCGATACGCTATAATCTTGCAATTTGGAATGGAGCGAACTGGAAATTGAGGAAACTTACCTATCAAGGTTTTCCACCAGTGATTCATTCTGTTTTAGCCATTAATGAACATAATGTCTGGCTTGATCCGTGGTTTCATTGGAATGGTGAAAGCTTTTTGGAAATACCAATTGATCCTATACTTACTGGCGTTGGAGTTAACAAGATGTGGGGAAATGAAGATGGAATTTATGTTGTTGGTGATGATGGTTTTATTGCATATAGAAATGCCATTGGCAATTGGCAGAAGATAGAAAGCGGAACAGAATTAACAATACATGATATATGGGGAATAAATAATAACGGGGATAACAAAATATTAGCAGTTGCTGCAGAGATATTTGAAGTTAATGATGAAAAGATCCTTTCAATAAATTCAGCAGGAGTAACTGAATTACCCACAAATGGTCTTTCCTGGAGCCTGGTATCTGTATGGTTCTGTAATAAGTATAAAGAATATGCAGGCGGCGGCGGATTATTTACAAAATATTATAATGAAAATACATGGAAAGAAATACCTACGGATTATTATACTTATGCAATAAGGGGGAATGGTTCTAATGATATAATTATTTGCGGCGGCTATGGATATGTAGCTCATTTTAACGGAAGTACTTGGAAAAATTATTTGGGTAACGGACTTGATGTAATAGGTGGAAACTATTATTCATTAAGCATTAAAGGTAATAAAGCAGCCGTAGTTGGAACTGCAGATGGAAAGGCTGTTATTCTCATTGGTCATCGAAGTTAGGATTTAAACAACAAGGTTTTATTATGAAAAATATTTATTACTTAGTTTTATTTCTCTTTATAGTCTTGCTTGAATTAAGCTGCAGCGACCCGGTTTCACCACCACCACCGCCTGTAAAACCAAAGGTAATTTTCTTAAAGATTGTTGATGTAAGCTGCACAGAGGCATTTATTACTATTACAGTAAACGATACTCTTTTGCCGGTTAGTATAACTTTGAACAAAGATGATGCAGTTCTTTATAACTTTAATCTTGTTACAACTGATACAACAGTAATAGATACAGCACTTGTACCAAACAAAACCTACTCTTACCAGGCAACAGCAGTAGTAAATGGAGAGACTAAGATGAGTGATACACTACAGGTAAAAACTTTAGATACCACAAGCCACAACTTTACATGGCAGAGTTGGTCTTTTGGTGAACACAGCAGCAGCGTACTTTATGATGTGGCAATAATAAATGAAAATAATATTTACGCCGTGGGTGAAATTTATATAAATGATTCTACAGGACAACCTGATCCAAATGCTTATAATCTTGCTCGATGGAATGGGATTGAGTGGACTTTACACAGAATTATGTTTTATACCATTTGCGGTCAGCAAAATAGAACGCCATACCCTGCAAAAGCAATATTTGTTTTTAATGAAAATGAGATTTGGGTTGCAGGAGGCGGAGACCAGATAGCGCGAATGAATGCTACGATACAAACGGAAACAATGTGTTTACCTTTTTCATTTGTAATCAATAAACTTTGGGGAGAAAGTAACAGCTCAATGTTTGCAGTAGGTAATGGAGGCAATATTGCCCACTACCAAAACGGTAGTTGGCAAAGGATAGAAAGCGGAACAGAATTAACAATACATGATATTTGGGGAATAAATAATAACGGGGATACCAAAATATTAGCAGTTGCTGCCGAGATATTTGAAGTTAATGATGAAAAGATCCTTTCAATAAATTCAGCAGGAGTAACTGAATTACCCACAAATGGTCTTTCCTGGAGCCTGGTATCTGTATGGTTCTGTAATAAGTATAAAGAATATGCAGGCGGCGGCGGATTATTTACAAAATATTATAATGAAAATACATGGACAGAAATACCTACGGATTATTATACTTATGCAATAAGGGGGAATGGCTCTAACGATATAATAATCTGCGGGGGCTATGGCTATGTAGCTCATTATAACGGAAGCACCTGGAAAAATTATCTCGGTAATGGACTTGATGTAATAGGTGGAAACTATTACTCATTAAGCATTAAAGGTAATAAAGCTGCCGTAGTTGGAACTGCAGATGGAAAAGCTGTTGTTTTAATCGGCACTCGTTAAAAAAATAAACAAACTAAAGGGAGTATAGCTATGAGACAAAACAAACTATTATTTTTAATTGCTATTTTATTAGTTAATCTAACTATGACTGTATATGCTCAATATACAGTGAAAACAAGAATGGGTGAAATATACACAACTACGGAAGGATGGGCTATTGGAGGTCTTGAACCTAATACAAATCACGCAGATATTTTTGACAGCAATGGGAATTTAATCCCGCCTTCCCAAAATTATATATATAAATGGGAACAACAGTTATGTGATGGAATGGAATGGATAGTAAAGCTTTCAGGGTTCTATCCAACAACAGCATGTGATGGTTCATGGCCTCCCGACGAGGGTCCGTGTGACATCTATAATACCAGCCAATATCGCTTCCGGGTTAGGGTAACTATTGGAGGATTTGATTATCTCTCTGAGCCGGTCAGGTTTCCGGATCAAGGTACCGGCACACTTGAGCAAAGAGTAATAAATATTAGTCAAAAGAAACAAGACAATAGTGCATTTGGCATGGTTGGCAAAAAAACAGGCAATGTGTTTTTTAATTATTCTGTACCTTTTACAATAACTTATCCGTCACCTTCATCAAATCCAAATCCAACTGATACTTATAAGGCATCCCAATCTATATTTTCTAATCAAAAATATAATAGATGGTTAGGTTCTTCAGATGTCGTTAATCATAGAAATTTTACATTTACAAGTCCAACACAGAATTTAACTTCACAATTTAATCCTATAGGAAACGCCACAGTTCAAACAAACTTTACTGAATTCCCGAGTTTGCAAAATCAGTCTAAATTTGCAGATCCTTGGTTAATAGATGATTTTTCAGACCTATTAGGTCCAAAAAATGTAGGCATCTCGGCATTACCTAAATTATTAGCTTCAGGCAATAACAATCTTGGAATTAATACGAACCATCAAGGTGTTCTTTTAAATCAACCAATTGTATCTGGGCAACCATATTACTCCATCAGTATTCCCTCAAGTATTTATCTTCCTCAAACAGGTAAAACACATAATCTTTATTTACAAAACTGGACAGTTTCCGGTGCTACACTTCAATATCCAAATTCACTAAATACAGGTATTGTTATTTACAAGTGATGGGGCAAGCATAGCCGCAAATGTTAAAGGTACTCAGCTTTCTTCCCAAACAAATGCGTACACAAACAACAGCCAGAGAAAATTTGTAAGAACAGATGATGGCTGGCTTCATTCTGTTCATGAAAGTATGGGAAGAGTTTGGTATGAAGCAAAGAAACCAAATAGTAATTGGGAGATAATGAATGGCGGTCAACCTTTAGACACTGTCGAAGGAAAGCAGCCTTCGATTGATTATTCTTCTTTAATTAGTCCTGATGGGCTGGTATATCAAATTGTGATAGTTTATCAGGAGAAATCCGGCAGCAGTTCTAAAATAAGAATAAAATATTTTAAGAGATTGTTTGATGAACTTAATATTAGTTTTGTTGATGATAAGGATATCGCAACTGTATCCGGCAGTTATTCAACAACTAACACAACACCGGTAGTTGGATTTCATCAGACTAATGTTGCTAATACTACCAATACGGCTACTGTTGTATGGAAAAATGGTACTGGTAATTTGTATGGCTGGTACGGAACAATAAGTACCCTTATAGGTACAATTACAGGTCCTCAATCTCTATCATTTACTACCAGCAACTCAGTAAATCCTACTATATATTCTAAAAAGACCAGCACTGCTGTAAACTTTAAACTTGCCTGGGAGGAATTGGGTGGAAGTAACATATCTTCTATAAAATATGCCACGCTTTTAGGTTTGTTACAAATTTCAGACTCTATCACTACACCATCAACTGGAAGTCCTTACACAAAACACTACCAGCCTTCAATAATTGAACTAAATGGTGGTGCTAGGCTTTGCTGGATTGGATATGTTCAATATAGTGGAGGAGCTATTTATTATTATGTTACTATCTTTAAAGATCCCGCTGGTACTCAGTTTTGGAATTTTGGAAATGAAGTCCGTACAGTAAATATAAATCGCACAGCAGATGGTAATTATGTTGTTGGATGGAGTGAAGTTAATGGCAGTGCCTTTGCAAATAAATATGTAAGAAACACAACCCTTTCTGCAATCAAGAATTTCGGTACTACAGGTAAAGATATCCAGGTAAATAATGGCGCAAATTTTTACAGCCAGTATGCAAATTCATTTCAATCCGTTACAGCACCATACAATTTCAGTATCTCAAATTCGGTTGGTAATATTGGTAAAGAACAGGCAGGTTCTTTAATAGCTTCAGGAAGAGAAGGAGTAGTTTATAAAGAGGATGCGCAGTTTTATTTTACAGTGGGCGATGTAAAAGTTAATGACCAGATAATTGATTTTATAGATATACTCGATACAGTAAATGTAAATTCTAAAGAAATGCTTAACACCTATTTGACAAGTGAATCTTTTGAACTTAATGATAATTCTAATTTCAATTATGGTGTTCAATATGGTATAACTGATTCAGCAAGCGGTTATGAATTTCTTGGTGACAATGATTTTGTAAACTTTAAAGTTGAGTTGCGAGATGATGCGACAGGAGAATTGATAGGATTGTTTGATGATGTAACTTTTACCAAAATAAATCTTAACCCATATAATAATATCTCTTATCAGGTAAATACCCAGGGAATAGGTAACAGAACAGTAAGATTAAAACTTGTTGTTGATGATAATCTCGATCCTGGTTATTCGCTCTCACATAAATACGCTGATGAAAGTGTTTTACTAAAAACGAGTCAAAGTAATGTCGGCTATAAAGGTGTCATGGCTGTTGAAAATTATGACCTTGCACAGAACTATCCGAATCCTTTCAATCCATCAACAACAATAAATTATCAAATACCAGAAGATGGAATGGTAACAATGAAGATTTATGATATACTTGGCAAAGAAGTAAAAACATTAGTAAATGAAGAGAAACCCTCAGGAAGATATGAAGCAAAATTTGATGCAAACAATCTTGCAAGCGGTGTTTACATTTATAGAATTCAGGTGAATGATTTTGTCTCTACGAAAAAGATGATGCTATTGAAATAATTTGTATCAGAAAGCGAAGCTCACTTTTGCAGTGAGCTTCACTTTTATCTTCTCTTCTCTATTGCTTTCTTATAAAGCTCAATATATTCCTTTGCAGAATTATCCCAGGAATAATCTTTAGCCATTCCGTTCCTCTGGATTTTCTTCCAGGTTTCTCTATCATAAAAAGTTCTTATTGCTCTTTCTACAATAGAATAAAGAGCATAGCTTGAATAATCATTAAATGAAAATCCTGTGCCGGTTTCTTTACCATAGCTTAAATATTCATGCCAGTCCTGGACAGTATCTGCAAGCCCCCCCGTTTTTCTTACAATAGGAACAGTACCATACTTAAGACTATAAATCTGGTTTAATCCGCATGGTTCATAGTGCGAAGGCATCAGGAATATATCTGAAGCAGCTTCAATCAGGTGAGCGAGCTCGTTATTATATCCAATATAAGTAAAAACTTTATTTGGAAGATGATGAGCCATACTTAAAAAAAGATCTTCAAACCTGTCTTCCCCGCTTCCAAGAATTGCCCATTGAGCAGGTAGCTCTACAAGCTTTTCCAAAGCATCAGCAAAAATATCAAACCCTTTTTGTGTAACCATCCGCGATACAATCCCTATCAAAGGAACATTCTCATCAAAAGGGAGATCGGCATGTTCCAAAAGAAATTTTTTATTCTTCAGCTTTCCGGTAAGATAGTGGCTTGAATATCTGAATGGAATTAATTTATCATTTTCGGGATTCCAAATGCTGTAATCAACCCCGTTTATAATTCCATAAAGATCATCCTTCCTTGAATTTAGAACAATGTTCATTCCCGCACCATACTTAGTGGTGAGAATTTCCTGTGCATAAGTTTTGCTTACAGTGTTGATTATTTCCGAGAAAAGAATTCCGGCTTTCATAAAGCAAACGCTCCCTCCCAATTCAATGGGGCCGCCCGGATAAAAATACTCACCCTTGAGCTCTGCTTTAAACATTGCATCTTTTGGAAATCTTCCCTGGTAGCCAATATTATGAATAGTAAAGAGAAATGCCGTATGATCAAACATACGATCCCAGCTGTAGTTATCCTTTACGAAAAGTGGAAGTAAACCGGTTTGCCAATCGTTACAATGTATAATATCGGGGACCCATTTCATTCTTTGAAGAGTTTCAATAACTCCTTTGCAAAGGAGAATAAATCTTTCATCTTCATCCGGATCATTTGTATAGATATGCCCGCGGTGATAATAATGTGGGCAGTCTATAAAATTTACCTGGACATTTGAATGTGGAAGTGTAGCCTGATGAAGATGTACAGATCTTGCATGACCGGCAACTCTTATCAGCATTTCACCAATATCCCAGCTATAATGAAGTCCATATTTATTTTCATCAATCTGGAAATATTTAGGAGTAAAAATCTTTATTTCGCAGCCAAGCTTTTCAAGTGCAAGGGGTAATGATCCTGCAACATCAGCAAGACCCCCGGTTTTTGCGTAAGGCTCAACTTCAGAAGCAATGAAAGCAATTTTCATAAGTCTTTAGGTATATGGTATAAAGGTATAGGGTATTGGGGAATTTATCAATTTATCCCGATAACATAATAATTATCGAATTTGGTAATATGGAAATTCACTAATCTATTTCCTTATACCTTTATACCCTATTCCCTATCCCTCGCAAGTTGTGTTAGCGTCAAAGTATGTTATAAGTTATTCCTAACTGAAGAGCTTCTTTAATTTGTCTTGTCTTAATTTGTGCTTCTTCATAGACCAGGAGAAATACAAAGCTGACATTAACATACTGATTAACCTGTGCGGCTATTGCGTTATCCCATCGAACATCCCAAACATCAAAAGATTCAAAGCGGGAAAAAAATCGCAGCTTACTTTTTAGTAAAATATTTTCCATAACTGTGTATTCTGCCGTCGTAACAGATTCAATACCGGTTTCAACTTTTATTTTTTCAATTTCCGCAGTTGTTGTATCATCTGAATAGAAAGTGAATTCATTGGTAATTACTTCCTGTACTGCAAAACCCAGCCTTGATGAAAAACCTGGAGTTTTATCATAAATAAATCCTAAACTTTGAGTAAGGTAACCGGGATCAAAAAAGTTTGCAATCTCAGTTGGAGGATCGGTATCATAATTAAAGCCGGCAGCTAAAGTTGTTCTTATAGTATTGCTGAAGTAAGGATTAACCACCCAACCGATATTTCTTGAAATAACGCTTTCAAGATATAGTTCATTATCCGTTGTTCTGAAACTTGCGGAGCCAAGCTTTGTTCTTCCATAAGCAAGCTTCAAATCATTTTTGAAATGCCATACTTCTGTACGATAACTAAGGCTTCCATTACCCAGGAAAGTCCAGGAGATTGCATCTTCACCGCCCTGGGTCCAGTTACTTAAGGAAATTTGTGAAAGGTTAAATCCGGCAATAGCTTTAGGAACCCATTTATAAAAAATTATTGTATCTTGCTGGGCGGATAAGTTTATGGTTAAGATTAAGAATACCGGAACAGTAAACATAAAATTTTTCATATTTCTCTTTCTAAATAAGTTTAAGTAAAATTAAAAATAATTATGAATGCAATTAAAGATAAACCTACGATATATTCAAAAGGTGACCCAACTAACCAGCCGGTAATTTTTATTCATGGTTTTCCTTTTGATCATAGTATGTGGAACAACCAAACAAATGCGTTAAGCTCAAATTATTTTTGTATTTCTTATGATATAAGAGGACTTGGAGAATCTCAGGCAGGAGATGGACAATATACAATTGAAATGTTTGCTGATGACGTCCTTGGTATTATTGAAAGAGATAAACTTTATAAACCTGTTTTGTGCGGACTTTCAATGGGAGGATATATCGCTCAAAGAGCTGTTGAAAAGAATGAGAATCTTTTTAGAGCTTTAATTTTATGCGATACCAAATCGTCCGCCGATAATAATGATGCAAAAATTAAAAGAGCAGAGGGGATAAAAAAAATAAATGAACAGGGAGTAAAAAAATATATTGAAGAGTTTATTTCTAATTGTTTTGCCGAAGAATCAATTCCAAAACTGGGAGATATTTATAAAGAAACATTGAACAGAAGCCTGAACTTTTCTGCCGAAGGAGTTAAAGGCTGTCTTCTTGCAATGGCAGCAAGAACAGATACAACAGAATTTCTTTCTGAAATAAAAATTCCTGTTCTTTTAATTTGCGGAGAAAAAGATAAACTAACCCCTCGCCATATTATGGAAGATATGGCTAATTCAATAACAGATTCAGAATTTCACACTATTCCAAATGTGGGGCACATAACTCCGCTTGAAAATCCAGATACGGTTACTAAAATTATTAAGGATTTTCTTTTGAGGAAAGTGGTTTAAGAAAATCTGAAGGTTTCTTTTAAGGTTTTGGGAATTTTCAGATTGGAAAAGAAGTTAATTGCTTTTTGAGAGAAGGTATTTGCAGGAGAATTCATCACTAATAAAAGAAAACCTCATAATCTATAAACTTGCCCTTCTCATAGTTAAACTTCGCACTAAAAAATTTATCCTGGAAGAGCCAATCCATAAATATTTTATCGCCATCCCACAAGTTTAATGAAGTAAGCTTATCGTTTGGTATCCATTCGAGGTTTCCTTCGGTTGAATCTATAAGCTCTCCTTCAAAATCTTCAGCCGTAAAAATAAAAACGTACCAGTCATATTTTTCATCAAAATTGGGGAAAGTTATAAACCCATGCATACGAGGATTTTTTATCTTTAAACCTGATTCTTCAAGCACTTCCCGTATTGCACAATCTTCAGGGCTTTCGCCTTTATCAAACTTTCCACCCAAACCATTCCATTTTCCTTCATGATAATCATCCTTCTTTTTTACTCTATGTATCATTAATGTTTTATTATTTTTCTTGTCCATTACGTAACAAAGAGTTGCTAATTTCATAATAAGATTTTAATTAAATTTTATTGTAAAATGTATTGACACTATTGTCTTACGGGATTATGTTTTCTTGTTCAAAATTATTTCATACTTTTCAAATATAAAGATAAAATTTATTTGTCTCTTTAATTATTTATAGAAATATTTGAACAGAATTTTAAAACAATAAAATAGTATTCAGCAGGAGGATTAATATTATAATGGTCAGTATTCAAAATGAAACAGAGGATATGGATATAAAACCCGAAGAAGAATTATCAGAACAAGGCTCTATACTTCACTTTCCAGATGGGGAAGATGAAAGAAATATTAACCTGAACATGGGAAAGAAAAAAAGTAAAGAGGATGATGAAGATGATTTTGACGAGGAAGAGGATGAAGACAATGATTTCGAAGAGGATGATGAAGATTTTGAGGAAGAAGACGATTTTGAAGAGGAGCCCTCAGATGAAGATGAATTATACGAGGAAGATTTTGATTTTGACGAGGATGAAGATCTTCTTGAAGATGATGAAGACGTTCCTTATAACTGATAACTACCAGCCAAGAAATTTCTCTTTCAGCAGATAATTTTGAACATAGTCGGCTATTCCATTTTCCAATGACATCAGGGGTTTGGAGTAACCGGCTTTTTTTTGTTTATCCATTTTAGCCTCAGTAAAATATTGATACTTCTCAAGCAGGTTAGAAGGCATATCAAAATACTCTATCGCAGCTTTTTTATTCATAGCATTAAACAGGGAACTAACAAGATCATTCCATGTTCGTGCTTTACCTGAACCGATATTAAATAAACCATTTTTATCCGGATGATCAAGGAAGAAGAGAGTCATATCTACAGCATCCTTGATGTAAATAAAATCTCTCATCTGCCCGCCATCTTTATATTTGGGATTAGCAGATTTGAATAATCTTGCTTTGCCGGTTTCATTTATCTGCCCAAATGCTTTATGAACAACCGAACGCATGTCTCCTTTGTGATATTCATTCGGCCCATAAACATTAAAATATTTTAATCCAACAACCTTATTTAAAATGCCTCTCTTCAAAGCCCAGAAGTCAAACATCATCTTAGAATAGCCATACATATTTAATGGCCTTAATAAATGCAGGTCAGGCTCATGATCATCAAAACCGAGCGAGCCATCTCCATAAGTTGCAGCAGAAGAAGCATAGATAAAACGGATTTCTTTTGCTATGCAGTATTCAGCAAGTTTTTTTGAATACTCAAAATTATTTCTTAAAAGAGAATCAGAATCTTTTTCAATTGTGGAAGAATTTGCCCCCATATGAATAATAGCGGTAGGAATTTCAATCGAAGAAGATTCCAATAGTTTTATAAAATCATCCTTATGAATGAAATTCCTGTAATTCAGGCTAACCAGGTTTTTCCATTTTTCATCAGTGCCAAGGCTGTCAACAATAATTATCTCATCTAAATTAAGAGTGTTAAGGCGCCAAACAATTGCACTGCCAATAAAACCCGCACCACCGGTTACAACTATCATTGTTATTATCAGTATGTTTTTATAAAAGTCAATTTAATTATATTTGTATCTGTTTACAAAGAAACTGCTTTTCGGAAGCCTAAAAGAATCATTGACAAGACTGAAATATTTTTTATATTTGAAACGGAATTTATTAGTTCTTATTAAAACTTTTTCTTATCAAGAACGGCAGAGGGAACAGGCCCGAAGACGCCGTAGCAACCGGTTCTGTTGAAACTTTCACAGAATGTCAGGTGCTAATTCCTGCTCCGCCAATTGGCGGAGAAAGATGAGATGAAGAAGGATGCATTTGTAGCCTCTTCTGACCATCGGAAGAGGTTTTTCTTTTTAAATAAACTATGTTACAGGTGTATGTGCCAGTCACCTTAAAACATACTTAAATAGTTAAAGATTAACATAGGTGACTGGCACATGCAATAGGATTGTGCAAGCTGGATTAAATAAATATGAATTCAACATTTGAAATATTAAAAAAATTATTAAACGAGAGAATTCTTGTTCTCGATGGTGCTATGGGTACAATGATACAAAGGTGCCGTTTATCAGAAGAAGATTTCAGAGGAGAGCGGTTTAAAGATTATCCCTACGATCTCAAAGGCAATAATGATCTTTTAAGCATAACAAAACCTGAAGTTATTAGGGAAATACATAAAGCTTATCTTTCAGCTGGTTCAGATATAATCGAAACAAATACTTTTAATTCAAATGCAATTTCACAAGCTGATTACAAGCTCGAAGAGCTATCATATGAATTAAATTACCAGGCAGCAATTAATGCCAGACAGGTTGTTGAGGAATTCTTAAAAGAAAATCCCGGCAGCAAGTCCCGTTTTATTGCAGGAGCCTTAGGACCAACCAATAGAACTTTGTCTCTCTCTCCGAATGTAAATGATCCGGGTTACCGTGCAGTTACTTTTGATCAGATGATGAAAGCATATTATGATGAGGTAAAAGGACTCGTTGAAGGTGGCGTAGATATTCTTTTAATAGAAACAGTTTATGATACATTAAATTCTAAAGCAGCAATTTATGCTGTTGAAGAATATTGTTCAGAAGTTAAAAAAGATATTCCTGTTATCGTTTCGGGAACTATTGTAGATCTCAGTGGAAGAACATTATCAGGACAAACAACCGAAGCATTTTTAATATCAGTTTCTCATACAAAAAATCTTTTATGTGTTGGTTTAAATTGCGCTTTGGGCGCAAAACAGATGAGACCATTTATAAAGGAATTATCTGACAAGGCTCCCTTTTACGTAAGTGTTTATCCGAATGCAGGTTTACCTAACGAAATGGGTGAGTATGATGAAACCCCGGAACGGATGGCGAAAATGATTGAGGATTTTGCTTCAAGCGGATTTGCAAATATAGTTGGCGGCTGCTGCGGCACAACACCGGATCATATAAAACTAATTGTTCAGTCTGCTGCAAAATGTAAACCAAGAAAAATTCCCGCGGTTGAAAAATATTTAAGGTTAAGCGGGATTGAACCGCTTGTTATTCATCCCCAAACAAATTTTGTTAATATTGGTGAACGAACAAATGTTACGGGTTCAAAGAAGTTTGCTAATCTTATTTTATCAGAAGATTATGAAGGAGCGCTTGCAGTTGCCCGGAACCAGGTTGAAGGCGGTGCACAAGTTCTTGATGTTAATATGGATGAAGGTCTTCTTAATTCAGAAGAGGCTATGACTAAATTTGTTAATCTTCTTTCTGCTGAACCGGATATAGCTAAGCTTCCTTTTATGATTGATTCGTCAAAATGGTCTGTTATTGAAGAAGGATTGAAATGTCTCCAGGGCAAGGGAATAGTTAATTCCATCAGCTTAAAAGAAGGAGAAGAAGTATTTAAAGAAAGAGCGAGAAAAGTATTGCAATATGGTGCGGCAGTTATTGTTATGGCTTTTGATGAACAGGGGCAGGCTGATTCTTTTGAAAAAAGAACAGGAATTTGTAAGAGAGCATATAAAATTCTTACGGAAGAAATTGGTTTTCCTCCGCAGGATATAATTTTTGATCCGAATATTTTAACTGTTGCAACCGGAATTGAAGAGCATAACAATTACGCAGTTGATTTTATTGAAGCAACAAGATGGATAAAACAAAATCTACAATATGCAAAAGTTAGCGGGGGGATAAGCAATATTTCTTTCTCATTCAGGGGGAATAATATTGTGCGTGAAGCAATGCACTCGGCGTTTCTCTTTCATGCTATTAAAGCCGGAATGGATATGGGAATTGTTAATGCAGGTCAGCTTGAAGTTTATGAAGAGATACCAAAAGATCTTTTAAGTCTTGTTGAAGATGTTCTTCTCAATAGGAGAAATGACGCAACCGAAAGGTTAGTTGAGTTTGCCGAAAACATTAAGAAAAAAGACAAAGGCGAAATTAAAGTAGATGAGTGGAGAAATTCATCTGTTCAGGAAAGATTAAAGCATGCACTTATTAAAGGTATTGTTGATTATATAGAGCAGGATACTGAAGAAGCAAGAAAATTTTATGCAAAGCCGATTGAAGTTATTGAAGGTCCATTAATGGCTGGAATGAGCGTAGTTGGTGATTTGTTTGGCTCTGGAAAAATGTTTCTGCCGCAGGTTGTGAAAAGCGCAAGAGTAATGAAAAAATCTGTTGCTTATCTGATTCCTTTTATTGAAAAAGAAAAATCGGAAGCTAATGACATTCGCGAAGTTGGCAAGGTTTTAATGGCAACCGTAAAAGGTGACGTTCATGATATTGGGAAAAATATTGTTGGAGTTGTGCTTGGCTGCAACAATTATAATGTTATTGATCTTGGAGTAATGGTCTCCGCAGAAAAAATTCTTCAAACTGCAATAGACGAAAAAGTTGATATAATTGGATTAAGCGGTTTGATTACTCCTTCTCTCGATGAAATGGTTAACGTTGCTAAAGAAATGGAAAGAAGAGGATTTAAGCTACCATTACTTATTGGAGGAGCAACAACTTCTAAAATCCATACAGCAGTAAAGATTGCGCCAAGTTACAGTGGCTCTGTTATTCATGTTCTTGATGCATCCCGTAGTGTTCCTGTCGTAAGTAATCTTCTGAATGATGATGTAAATGTTAAAGGAAACTTCTCTAAAGAAATAAGGAATGAATATGATCAGTTAAGAAAAAATCATCTTAAAAGAGTCGAAGAGAAAAAATATCTTACAATAGGTAAAGCAAGAGAAAATCATCTTAAAACAGATTGGGGTAAAACAAAGGTTGTAAAACCAGAAAACCTCGGAGTAACTGTTCTTAAGAATTCCCCTCTTGAAATCTTAAGAAAATATATTGACTGGACTCCGTTCTTCCTTACCTGGGAACTTAAAGGAAAATATCCGGCTATTTTTGAAAATAAAAAATATGGAGTAGAGGCAAAAAAACTCTACGACGACGCAAATAAGGTTCTTGATAAAATAATCTCGGAAAAACTTCTTCAGGCTAATGGAGTATTTGGTTTATTTCCGGCAAACACTCTTGGATTTGATGATATTGAAATCTATACTGATGATACACGCAAAGGTGTGAAAAGGGTTTTACATTCACTTCGTTCTCAAACTCCAAAATCAGATGGACTTCCGAATCTTGCTCTTGCTGATTTTATCTCTCCGAAAGAAAGTGGCAAAGAAGATTATATAGGTGCTTTTGCTGTTACTGCAGGGATTGGAATTGAAAAGCTTATTGAGAAATATGAGAAAGGACATGATGACTACAACTCAATTATGGTTAAGGCTCTTGCAGACAGGTTAGTCGAAGCATTCGCTGAACATTTGCATGAACTTGTTAGGAAAAAATACTGGGCTTATGCGCCTGAAGAGGAATTTTCTAATGATGCATTAGTAAAAGAATCTTACCAGGGAATAAGACCTGCACCAGGTTATCCTGCTCAACCTGATCATACAGAGAAGGAAATTATTTTTGATCTGCTTAATGTTGAAAAGAATACAGGAATTAAATTAACAGAAAATCTTGCAATGTATCCTGCTGCTTCAGTATCAGGCTTATACTTTGCACATCCTGAATCAAAATATTTTGATGTTGGGAAGATTGGAAAAGATCAGGTGCTTGATTATCACAGAAGGAAAGGGATGAGTGTTGAAGAAGTAGAAAAGTGGCTGGGTACAATACTTAATTATGATGTATGATTGTATGTTGGTTATGTTGAAAAACCAATACCAAATATTCAATTTCATCGGAGCTTTCAATTACAAAGTCAACATCGCATAGCGGTCTTGTTAGGGGGATTCGAAGGTGGGATCTCGTTGCTCTAATTATTAATGGAATCATTGGTGCCGGTATTTTCGGTCTCCCGGCAAAGATTTATAGTCTCACCAACACCTACAGTTTGCTGGCATTTCTGGCCTGCGCAATAGTTGTAATTTTTATTGTTCTTTGTTTCGCAGAAGTAAGCAGCCGATTTACAGAAACCGGTGGTCCATATCTTTATGCACGCGAAGCTTTTGGTTCAACCATCGGATTTGAGATTGCATGGCTAACCTGGATTACAAGAGTAACTTCCTTTGCTACCATCTGTAATTTGCTTGTCAGCTATCTTGCATACCTTCTGCCGGAAGCAAGTTCGGAATTGTGGCGACCAATTATAATAACAGGAATCATTGTTTCACTTACAACAGTTAATCTTATTGGAATAAGAGAGACTGCAATGGTTAGTAATATTTTTACAATAGGCAAACTGATTCCTTTATTACTTTTTATTTTAGTCGGAATATTTTTTATAGATTTTAAAAATTACTCTTTTGAAACTTCTCCCGGTTTCAGTGAGTTCTCTACTGCTGTGATGCTTTTAGTTTTTGCATTTACAGGATTTGAATCATCAACAGTAACTGCCGGAGAAGTTAAAGACCCGCGTAAAAGCTTTCCATTTGCTTTAATCATGGCTTTAGGTGTGGTTGTTATGCTATATATATTAATACAATTAGTTTGTATCGGAACATTACCGAATCTGGCAAATTCAGAGAGACCGATTACTGATGCAAGCTTTCGCTTTATTGGCGCAGCAGGTGCTTCAGTAATTTCAATTGGTGCACTTATTTCTATGACAGGCACATTAAATTCAACAATGCTTGCCAGCACCCGGCTTCCTTTTGCGTTAGCTGAGCAAAAGCAGCTCCCTCAAATTCTTTCAGCAACACATAGCCGATTCCATACGCCATATATTTCAATACTTCTTACATCGGGTGCAGTTCTCATAATTACTCTTTCATATACTTTTATGTCTGCATTGGCTATTACGACAATCACAAGATTAATAATCTACGCTGTAACTTGCGGCGGGCTGCTTGTTCTGCGTCGCAATAGTAAAGGAAGAGAAGCAGCAGTCAAAATACCTGCCGGAACTTTTGTCTCAATCTCTTCGCTTTTGTTTTGTGGATGGTTGCTTTTAAGTAGTGCGTGGGGCGAAGTACGGGACGTATCAATTGCCATAGCTGCTGGTTTAGTTTTTTACTTTATTTATGGTGTAATAAAAAGGAAGTCCTGTTCTATAAATTAGGAGGCAGTATGTATAAAATATTTTTTGTTACAATCTTTTGTGTAATCTTGTTGGCCTCAATCTCTGCACAAAATCAGTTTGAAAAGGATACAATTCCTACTTCTGCCGGCAATCTTGAAGTTACTTTTATCGGCCACGGATCATTAATGTTCTCATTTAATGGAAAAGTTATTCATGCAGATCCTTATAGTAAATTAGCAGATTATTCAATCCTGCCAAAAGCAGATATCATTCTTGTAACCCATCATCATGGAGATCATTTTGATCCCGAAGCTATTGAAAAAATCCGGACTGAAAATACTATTGTAATTCTAACTGAAACCTGTGCTGAGAAATTTGATGGCGGTACTGTTATGAAGAATGGTGATATTCAGACAGTAAAGGAAATTAAAATTGAAGCGGTGCCGGCTTATAATCTTGTTCATAAAAGAGATAATGGTGAACCTTTTCATATAAAGGGCGCCTGTAATGGATATATAATTTCTTTCGGCGATAAGAAAGTATATGTGGCTGGTGATACCGAAAATGTTCCCGAAATGAAAGCATTGAAAGGAATAGATATTGCTTTCTTACCAATGAATCTGCCTTATACAATGACACCGGGAATGGTTGCTGATGCTGCAAAAGCCTTTAAACCTGAAATTCTTTACCCCTATCATTATGGGGAAACTGATATTTCGAAGATTACAACACTAATGAAAGATGAGAAAGATCTTGAAGTTCGGATTAGAAAGATGAAATAAATAATCGTAAATTTTGACTGAAGTAGTTTCAGTGATTATAGGAGTGTTCATTCCTACGAATGTGGAATCCATTTTATTTTAAGGTTTCAGATTCCCCGTTTACGGGAATGACTTTAAGTGATGCTCTTACAAACGCATCAATCAAAGGATGATTTTTATTTTCTAATGATGCTCTTTCAGGCTGGAACAATGTAGCAATAAAAAATGGATGATTAGTTAATTCAATTATTCGCACATCTATGTTGGAATCAAAACCGGAAATTTTCATATCACTCTTTTTTAATAATTCCAGATAATCCTGGTTGAATCCATAATTGCAATGGTATGTTTCATTTGTCTGGTTGGTATTAAAAATCTTTTCAGCAAAAGTTCCTTCCTTAAGAAATATATCTCCATTTTTTTTAACCATTGAGCAGGATAAAGCTGTAATTACAGGAACGGATGTTTCCGGATTAGATTCAAAATGATCTGCTTCTTTTATTCCTATAACATTTCTGAAAAATTCTATTACTGCATGCTGAAAACCTCCGCAGGTGCCAAGAAAAGGAATATTATTTTCTCTTGCAAATTTTATTGCAGCCAAAGCACCTTCAATATCTTTATAAGGTGTTGCCGGAACAGCCCATAAACCGTTGAAAGAATTTAACTCATTAAAATATTTCTTATTAATCAGTTCTGTATTGAGCCAGATATATTCAACAGGATGGTTTAATTTTTCTGAAGATAATTGAAGTGCTTTTGGAATAGCAATGTGTGCAGTTACATTTGGATCGTAATCCCCGATTAAACCAATTTTGATTTTTTTCATTACAGAATATGATTATGAAAGAAGATTACCCAAAAAGAGATTCCGCATCAAGCCTGCCTGCCGGACAGGCAGGTGCGGAATGACAGTCTTTTTAACGATTGACTAAATATAAAAAATAAAGGGATAGCGTAATATGCTATCCCTGCTTATATGTTCACATTAAGGGAAGAAATAAAATTTATCTGCCTCTTCCGCCGCCGCCGCCATGACCAAATCCTCCTCTTCCACCACCGCCACCCCCACCTGGTCTTCTTCCACCACCACCACCTCTGCTGTCTCTATCCCGTTTTGGGCGGGCTTCATTAACTACAAGGTTTTTACCTTTTAAGTTCTGTGTGTTAAGCTCTTTGATTGCGTTCTGGGCCTCAGTCTGTCCCGGCATTTCTACAAAACCGAAACCTCTTGTTTCCTGTGAAAACATATCGCGGATAATTTTTGCTTCTTTAACCTGTCCGTACTGAGAAAAGAGGGTAGTTAAATCTTCCTCTGTAACGTCTGTGGCAAGATTGCCGACATAGATGTTCATTTTATTACTCCTGAAAAAGTTTTTTATTAATTATTATTTCCTGTAGATTAAAAATCAGAGGGACAAAAGACGTTATCTGTATTTTTAAGCAGGTATTTGAAAATAGGTTAATTTTGATTTTATATCAAATAAAAAATTTAAAAAGCCAAAAAAAAAGTGATTAAAAGCACGGAAAGAATAATTTTATTGGAGTAATGGAATAATGGAGTATTGGAATTATGAAATATGTATACTTTCGGTATTCAACTATTCCATTATTCCAAACGCTGTTTAATGGGAATATTTAATCCCAAATGCTTTTTGTTGAAGCTGCATATTTGCCTCCGCCTGTAAAAAAAAGTGCGAGAGCACCGAAGAAAAACAGTGCTTCCAGTTCAATTCCCCATCCTCCGCCCGCTTCCTTTACAGCAAATACCTGCCCTCTTAGAACAAGGAAAACAGCCATAAACATATCAAACACAACTATCAGTGCAGCTATACGTGTTCTGAAACCGATAATTATAAGTATGGGTGCTATTAGCTCTGCTATATATACGCCGTAAGCAATATAGAAGGGTAAACCGTATTGTGAAAGCGGAACTTCCATCCATCCAATTCCGTTTAAGAGTTTATAAATACCATGAAACAGAAGAATAACACCGACTGAAATTCTGATAATTAATATCCCGGTATCACTTGATTTAAAGAAAGCTGCCATAACAGTTTCCTTATAAGTTGTTTTTATTTGTGTGTATAGAATAGATTTAAGTTATGTTAGGGAAGTGAGAATAGCAAACGAGAGAAATTATAATCACAAAATTTAGATAACTAAGTTTCATTTGAAACTTCTGAAGGAAGCATATTATTTTTTTCATATAATTTCGAAATTCTTTAACCGCATTTCTATAGCTTCCAAATACACCGGGAATTTTCTCATCCCCACTAAGAGCATTAAAACCATTTATCGATATTGACCATAATGTTTGTTAACAATAAAATTCTTTTACTTTATTCTCATTTAAAAAAATAATAAAAAATTATTTTTGTAAATAAAGAGGATGCCAAAACATCCTCTTTAATTCTTTACAGCTTATTTCATTTCAAGCTCAATATAAAATTGATACCGGATTTTAATATTAAGAGAAATACAAAACTTATCAGCTTTATTCTTTAGTAATACATAGCAATTTCACTCTTTAAGAATATTTTGCAGATATAAAAATGTGATACATAAAAGGAAGATAGAAAAGTTTGTAAATTTGATGAGTAAATTGATAAAATCTTAGTGAATATGACTAAAACGGCAGTTGTATTATTAAACCTTGGCGGGCCCGATTCCCTTGAAGTGGTGCAGCCCTTTTTAGAAAATCTCTTTAATGATCCTGATATTTTCAAGCTTCCTTTTCAGAAAAATTTTGCAAGGTATATTTCAAAAAAGAGAACGCCGAAAGTTCAGAAAGAATACAAATTGATTGGAGGTAAATCCCCGATAAATGAATGGACAGAAAAACAGAGATCAATGCTTGAGACAAAACTGCATAATTCAGGTAAAGATGCTGATGTTTTAATTGCAATGCGTTATTGGAAACCTCTGACTGAAGAGACTGTTAACAAAACAGAACAAGGGAACTATGACAAAATAATTCTGCTTCCACTTTATCCCCATTTTTCAGTTTCAACAACGGGTTCATCTTTTAATGAATGGAAAAGATTTTATAAAGGAGATGAATCAAAATTAATTTATATAAAATCTTACCCGGCAAACCTAACTTATCTTAAAGCTATAAACCAGAGAATTGATGAATCCCTTCTTCGATTTCCTGAAGAGGTAAGAAAAGATGTACAGCTTGTTTTCAGCGCCCATGGAACTCCCGTTAGTTATGTTAAGAAGGGAGATCCGTATAGTCATCAGATTAAAGAAACAATAGATGGAGTTATGAAACTAAGAAACTACTCTCACCAACATCATCTTTGTTTTCAAAGTAAGGTTGGTCCTGCTAAATGGCTTGAGCCTGCAACGAATAAAATGATTGAGGAGCTTGCAGCAAAAGGGGAAAAACAGTTGCTTATAATTCCTGTTAGCTTTGTTTCAGATCATGTTGAAACTTCTTATGAGCTTGATATTCAATACAGACATGTTGCGGATAAAGTTGGAATAGAAAATTATATAGTTATGAAAGGATTGAATGATTCTCAAATTTTTATTGATGCACTTTACGAACTCGTCGCAGAAAGCCTGTCTGCCGACGGGCAGTAGCTAAACTAATTTGAATATCACAATGGAATCAGACGGCGGACAAATAAAAAATAAAATTGTAATAATCGGAGCTGGTATTTCCGGTTTAGCAACAGCTTTTCTTTTAAATAAGTTTGGTTATGATTTGACGGTTCTTGAAAAGAAAAAGGAACCTGGTGGATCATTTGAAACTGTTGTTGAGAAAGGTTTTTTATTTGATAAAGGTCCTAATAGTGCTCTTGAGACTCATCCTTTAATCGGAAAGATAGTGGAAGAACTTGATTTGAAAGATCAGCTTGTTTATGCAAACAAAGAAGCAAATAAAAGATATATACTTAGAAATAATCAGCTCTATGCTTTGCCAATGTCTCCGCCAGCGTTCTTAAAAACAAAACTTTTTTCGCCTTCAGCAAAGTTAAGATTATTGGCAGAGCCTTTTATCGGAAGATCGGAAGATGGATATTACCAAAGCATTTCTGAATTTGTAACCAGAAGACTTGGCAAAGAATTTCTTGATTATGCAATCAATCCGTTTGTGGCAGGTGTTTATGCCGGTAACCCTGAAGAGTTAAGTATTAAATCTGCATTCCCAAAATTGTATGAGCTTGAAGAAAAGTATGGCGGGTTAATTGTCGGGTCTATCCGAAGTATAAAAGAAAGAAAAAAGAGAGTAGAAAAATCAAAGCAATGTGCAAAGATGCTTTCATTCAAAGATGGTATGCAGGTTTTACCAAAAGCAATTGCAAAACATCTTGGTAATAAGGTTAAGCTTCAGAGCGAGGTAATATCAATTAAAAAAAATAATATTGGATTTCAGATTGGCTATATTCAGGATCGGGTGAATCAAATTATGGATTGCAATAAAATTATTTCAACTATTCCGGCTTATGCGGCTGCAAATCTTTTTAATCATTTTGATTCTAGTTTGGCAAATCACCTGAATGAAATTTATTATCCGCCTGTACTTGTTCTTTATCTTGCTTATAAAAAATCAGATATTATCCGGCCGCTTGATGGGTTTGGTTTTCTTATTCCATCTAAAGAAAAAAAATCTTTTCTTGGTGCGATATGGAGTTCGGTAATTTTCCCAAACAGGATTATAAATGAACTTACCAATGAAGACAAAGCAACTTTTACTCTTTTTGTCGGTGGAGCAAGAAATCCTGAGATCGGAAGTATAGATAAAGAGATTTTGATCGGCAAAGTGAGAAAAGAATTTGAACAGATAATGAAAATTTCAGTGGAACCTGTACTGCAAACATATAAATATTGGCCTAAAGCAATTCCGCAATACAACATCGGGTATATTGAGCACGAGAGATATTTTGATGAATTTGAGAAGAAGAACCCGGGAATATTTTTAAGCGGGAATTACCGCGGCGGAATTTCAGTAGGAGATTGTATTAAGAATTCAGAAGCTCTTTGCCAGAAGCTAATTAACAATTTATAACAATGAGTAGGCAAAATGAAGAATCTTAATAATCCAGTGGTTGATAAAAGTTTCAGTTTTTCAGTTCGTAATATTTGATTAAGAAAGATAAAGATTTGAGATCTTTATACAATCAATTGCTTGATTCGGGGACATCAATTGGGGCTAATATTGCCGAATCCCAGGTAGCCGCAAGTAAAACAGATTTTAGGAATAAATTAAGAATTAGTTTGAAGGAAGCTTATGAAACCGAATTCTGGCTTAGATTATTTTTTGAAACTGAAATTCTTGATGAAAAAGAATTCAAAAGTCTACTACAAGATTGTCTTGAATTAATTAAACTTCTAACTTCAGTTTTAAAGAATGTTAAAATAAAATCTTAATTGTTCATTGTTAATTTTTAATTGTTAATTACACCGGAGTGAATGAAATGGCAAATTATCCAACTAAAAGACTACGACGTTTAAGATACAACCCTTTAATAAGAGATATGGTACGAGAAACGGAACTTTCAAAGAATGATTTTATTTATCCCTTGTTTGTCGTTCCCGGAGATAATGTAAAGAAGGAAGTTAAATCAATGCCGGGGGTTTACCAGCTTTCTATTGATTATCTTGTTGAAGAATGCAAAGAAGTTGCCTCACTCGGAATCCCTGCTGTGATTCTTTTTGGTATTCCAAAACATAAAGATGAAAAAGGCTCTGAAGCTTATGATCCTGACGGCATAATTCAAAGAGCAGCAAGAGCCGTTAAATCTGAAGTAAAAAATCTACTTGTAATAACAGATGTTTGTATGTGTGAATATACTTCTCATGGGCATTGCGGTTTATTAAAAGGAGAAGAAATACTTAATGATGAAACTGTTGAGCTGCTTGCTAAAGAAGCTTTAACACATGCCCAGGCTGGTGCTGATATTATCGCGCCCTCTGATATGATGGATGGTAGAGTTGCTGCAATTAGAAAAATCCTTGATGAAAACGGGTTTGAAAAAACTCCGATTATGAGTTACGCTGCTAAATATGCATCTGGTTATTATGGACCCTTCAGGGATGCAGCTGAGTCAACTCCTGCTTTTGGCGATAGGCGTTCTCATCAAATGGATATTGGAAATGCTTATGAAGCGTTAAGAGAAGTTGAAACAGATATTGAAGAAGGTGCCGATATAGTTATGGTAAAACCTGCCGGACCTTATCTCGATATTATAAGACGAGTAAAAGATAAATTCGGAATGCCAACAGCAGCTTACCAGGTAAGCGGTGAATATGCGATGATTAAAGCTGCCGGAAAGAATGGCTGGATTGATGAGGAAAGAGTTATGATTGAATCATTAACTGCAATTAAACGTGCTGGTGCTGATATGTTCTTAACTTATTTTGCTAAAGATGCAGCAAGGTGGATAGATAAGAACAGAAAGTAATAAGTATTTGTTATTGTCATTCTCAAGCAAAGCGACTGAAGAATCTCTTTCCAAAAAGTAAAAATGGGAAAAGTTTTTTTAGGTTCGGATGAACTGCATAAAAATACAGAGAGATTCTTTACAATCCTGATAAAGCAAAAGAACCTGATTCTATTGTAAAGAAACTGAAGAAAAAAGGTTACAGACTTGAAGGGAAAATATATAAAAGAGTACCAAAAGGTTTTGATTCAGAATATCCTTATTCGGAATACTTTATAATGGAATATATGTTTATGAAGAAATAAAGGATTTAAAGAAGCTTCTGAAAATAGTACTCTACACCCATTGAAAATAAGCTAATAAGGTTTGCCTGGGTTTCCGCCATAATGGGGTTACTAAGGTTCCTAAAAAAGACATTACCTTAAATTTTAATAAAACATTATTAGATCAAAACCTTTAGTAACAAAAATTAACGATAAGTTTTCCCCAACCTTATTACCTTATTACCTTATTTCCTAAAGAATTTTTACAATCAGATTATGTCCTCATTTTAATAGTAAAGAGATTGAATTCAGGTAAAAATAAAATCTCTCTTAAACTGAATACTATCCAACCTTTATTCTCTATTTAGATTTATTTTGGACAGATATGCTATAACCATTCATCCTTCCAAACAAATCTCAGGATATTATTAACTTTGTGTATGCGGAAATCCTGGATTTAAAAATGAACACCGAAAAAAGTAAAAAGTTATTTGAGGAAGCAAAAAAATTTATTCCCGGCGGGGTTAATTCACCCGTTAGAGCTTTTAAATCTGTTGGCGGCGATCCTCTATTTATAAAAAGCGGCGAGGGTTCAAAAATTTATGATGTTGACGGGAATGAATTCATAGATTACATAGGGAGCTGGGGACCGCATTTATTCGGACATAATCCTTCCTTCATTAAAGAAGCTTTGATGAATGCGATAGAAAACGGGGCGAGCTTTGGCGCACCAACCGAACTTGAAGTGAAAATGGCAAAACTTATTACCGAACTTGTTCCTTCAGTTGTGATGGTAAGAATGGTAAACAGCGGAACGGAAGCGACAATGAGTGCCGTTCGGGCTGCAAGAGGATATTCAGGAAAAGATAAGATTATAAAATTTGAAGGATGTTATCATGGTCATGCAGATTTCTTTTTAATCAAAGCTGGATCAGGAGCTTTGACTCTTGGAGTACCAACAAGTCCGGGAGTAACTAAAAATAATGCTGCCGACACTTTAATTGCTGATTTCAATAATATAGATTCAGTGAAGAAACTTGTTAAAGCAAATAAAAATGGAATTGCCGCAATCATTGTTGAAGCAATTGTGGGCAATATGGGCGTAGTAAAAGCTGATAACAAATTCATTAAAGATTTAAGAACATTATGCGATGAAAAAAAAATAGTTTTAATAATTGATGAAGTAATGACCGGTTTCAGGGTTGCAAAAGGCGGGGCTCAGGAAGTTTTAGGTGTTAAAGCTGATTTAAGCACCTTTGGAAAAATCATTGGCGGAGGGTTACCAGTCGGTGCTTTTGGCGGTAAGAAAGAGATTATGGAAATGATAGCTCCCGCGGGTCCTATTTACCAGGCAGGAACTTTAAGCGGAAATCCATTGGCAATGGCTGCGGGTTATGCAGCATTAAGTTATATTAAAAATCATCCTGAAGTTTATGATGAGCTTGAGGAAAAATCAGCATATCTCGAAAAAGGAATAAAAGAAAATATAAAAACTCTGAAAAAGAAATTTACTTTAAATAGGGTTGGCTCAATGCTTACTCTTTTCTTTACTAAAGATAAAGTAACAGATTTTAACTCCGCTATTAAATCGGATACAAAACTTTATGGCAAATATTTCCATGAAATGCTGAAACGAGGAATTTACTTGCCACCCGCGCAGTTCGAGGCTTTCTTTGTTTCCACAGCACATTCCAAAGAAGATTTGGATAAAACTATAAAAGCAAATTATGATGCTTTGAACTCATTCTTATAAAAAAATGTTGACAATTAAGCCCTGAGTTATTAAACGATTTCTTCGTAATTGATCAATTAAAAAATCTAAACTTGCAAATTAATCTTATTCTTGAGGTAATTGAATAACCGAAGGTTTAGAGTATTCTGGCGGCAGAGTTCATTGCTATGTTGCGAAAGTAGTCACGGGTTAATTTTTAAACTGTCCTTGAATACTTCGCAGTATCTTCTTTTCTTTCAATGAATCCATCAAAGTTCATTGCTATGTTGCGGATAAGAAGCCTGCCAATATCTATTGCACTTATATTTTTTCTAGTAATAAATCTTGCAATTGTTTTTTGCTTGGCAAATATAGCTTGTATTCTCTGGCAAATATCTGATTATTATTTTCGGGAAGTGTGTATTCTACAACAGCTTTATTGGTCTGTTTACACAGCACTATACCAACTGTTTTATTTTCTTCTTTTGCCTTGATTTCACGATCATAAAAATTCACATACATTTGCATTTGACCTACATCCTGATGTTTTAACTCTCCGATCTTTAAATCAATCAAAAAAAGCATTTTAATATTCGGTTATAAAAGACTAAGTCTATGTAGAAATTCTCGCCATTAAAAGTTATTCTTTGCTGTCTGCTTTGGAAAAAGAAGCCCTTGCCCAATTCTAAAATGAAATGTTCTAACTTATTAATTAGAGCAGTTTCTAATTCGGTTTCTGTATAGACAGATTCTTCCTTTAGTCCCAGGAATTCCAGAACATAAGGTTCTTTTAACATATCAATCGGCTGTGTAATTATTTGCCCTTTACTGCTTAACTCTTTTACTTTCTTTTTATCCTTACTTAATGCAATCCTTTCATAAAGTGAGGAGTTGTATTGTCTTTGAAGCTCACGGAGAGACCAGTTATTGTTTGCAGTTTCTATTTCATAAAAATTTCTTTCTCCTTCATTTTCTATACGCATCAGGAATATGTAATGTGTCCAGCTTAGCTTAAATAATTCACCAAATTGTGCAATTGCCAATTGCGCAGTTGTCATCTGTTTGGATTTGGCAACCTCTGATTGCCGAATCAGTGATTAGGTAATTTTAGATTTCGAAATCGGTAATTTCGTTTTTCCGGATTGCGAAATCAGTGATTTCGTTTTTGAATATGTTACATAGAATTTTCTCATCAATTCGAGGTTTCGTTTAGTGTATCCTCTTCCAAATTCTTTCATCAATTTCTTAGATAAATTCAAAAGAGTTTGTTCAGAATACTTTGCACGTTCACTTCCTTGCTGCTCATTCTCAACAATAATTCTTCCGATATTGAAGTTTGTAAATACAAGAGTTGTGTTAATATTCTGAACAACAAAACTTTTTGCTTGTTCTATAAGCTGTTTTATCTCATTATATAATTTTTTGCCTTTCATTTTTATTTAGCTTAGTCCTTTAAACCGTCCTTGAATACTTCGCAGTATCTTCTTTTCTTTCAATGAATCCATCAAAGTTCATTGCAATGTTGCGGATTAAAAGCCTTCCCATATCTTTTATTTTTATTCCATTGCCGGAGATTTCAACAAGGTTGTCTGCTTCCAACTCTTTTAGGTTCTTTAATCCCCACGAGAAATAATCTTTAAAGTTTATTTTAAACTTTTCTTCAAACTGCGCAAAGTTTAGTTCAAAATCGCACATAAGCCGCATAATAACAAATCGGCGTATCTGGTCATCTTCTGTAAGTTGGTAGCCTTTTGCGGTTGGGAGAGTTTCCTCATCAAGCAGCACGTAATATTCTCTTTCGGTTTTGTAATTCTGTGCGTAAACATTATGCAATTGGCTAATGCCTGTAATACCAAGAGCATATAGATCAGCATCTGCATTTGTGCTGTATCCCTGGAAGTTCCTGTAAAGCTTCTTTTCTTTTAATGCTATTGCCAAATCATCTTCAGGTTTTGCAAAGTGATCCATTCCTATAAAAACATAACCTGCACTTGTAAGCTGTTCAATAGTTGTTTTTAAAATATCAAGCTTTATTTCAGGTGCAGGCAAATCTTCCTGGTGGATTAATGCCATATGTTTTTTCATCCAGGGAACGTGAGCATAGTTAAAAACCGCAATCCTGTCTGGGGAAATATCAATTATTTTTTCAACTGTCTCCGCAAAAGATTCGACTGTCTGGAAGGGGAGTCCATAAATCAAATCGAGATTAATGCTTTTGAAACCAAGCTCTTTTACCCATTGTACTGTTTGTCTTGTTATATCTTCCGGCTGGATACGGTTAACATACTTCTGCACTTTTTCATTAAAGTCCTGCACACCCATGCTAATCCTGTTAAAACCGTTATTGCGGAGTGCTTCAAGATGTTCTTTTGTAAGTCCGCGCGGATCAATCTCGCAGCTGTTCTCGGAATCTTCTTTAAAATTAAAAGAGATATTAATGAATGATGCGAGGTCTGCTATTTCATCGGGATTGAGATGCGTAGGTGTTCCTCCTCCCCAGTGAAGCTGTGAGACTTTTCTGTCCGGGAGTAAATAGCTTCTAAGCAAGTCCATTTCTTTCTTTATGTATGTCACATAATCACTTACCCGGCTCCGATTTCTTGTAATTATCATGTTGCATCCGCAGAAGTAACAGAGTGTATCGCAATAGGGAAGATGATAATAAAGAGATAAGTCTGGAAGGTTTTTGCCATAGTTTGTTTTTATTATCTCATTAAGAAACTGCTCTGCTTTAAAGTTCTCATTAAACTGCGGGGCAGTTGGGTAGCTTGTATAACGGGGTCCGGGTTTATCATATTTCCTGAACTTTGCTAAATCTATTTCAAACATAAATCATATCCTTTCACCACAGAGGTACGGAGACACAGAGATTAAAAATATCCATTGATCAATCTCTTAAATCCGTCCACTAATTTTGGGACATTAAAATTTATTAAAAGTCCCAATTTCTTATTTGATAATCTTAAAATAGGTTAATAATTGTGCATCAAATACAGGATGCAGAATATCTACATATTTTAATTCAACTATAATATCATTCTCAACCAGTATATCAATTCTATAGTCATAATTCAATTTATTTCCCTTATAAATTATAGGAACAAGAACCTGTTTGAGAAATCCGATTTTTCTTAATTCCAATTCTCTGCAAAGGCAAATTTCAAAAACGCTTTCCAGTAAAACCCGGACCAAGTTGTCTATGAACTTCAATAGCAGAATCCAGAATAATCCCGCTTAATTTATTTAGCTCTTCTTTATTCAAACTCCCTGTGCCTCTGTATCTCTGTGGTGAAATCTTCTGCTTTCTTCTTTCACAAACCTCACCAGAGCTTTGGCTTTCTCGGGGTCAACATCTGGCAGAATGCCATGACCAAGATTAAAAATATGCCCGCTCCCTTCACCGAATGAATCCAGTATTCTTACAACTTCTTCTTTAATCTTTTCTTCGCTTGCATAAAGTACAATAGGGTCGAGATTTCCCTGCAATGCAACTCTCTTCCCGATTTTCTTTCTCACTCTTCCGATATCCATTGTCCAATCAAGCCCAATAACATCAGCGCCGCATTTGGATAATTTCTTAAGCTTATAATGAACACCTTTAGCAAAAACAATAACAGGCTCGTTCTTTCTTTTGAGATTAGAAATAATCATTTCTATGTACCGAAGGGAGAATTCTTCAAAATCATTTTGTGAAAGAATTCCTCCCCAGGTATCAAAAATCTGAACAGCATCTGCACCTGCTTCAATCTTTGCCGAGAGGTAATCGGCGGCAGCAGCAGCAAGCTTACTAAGAACAGAATGAGCGAGTGAAGGATTATTATAAATCAGCTTTTTAACATTAGAAAAATTTCTTGAACCTTTTCCTTCAACCATATAAGTAAGCAAAGTCCATGGTGATCCACTGAAACCAATTAAAGGAACTCTTCCATTCAATTCTTTTTTAGTAAGCGAAACAGCATCAAGAACATATTTTAAATCTTTAGCGGGGTCAATCTTCTTTAAATTCTTCGCATCATCTTCAGTTCGTATTGGTTTATGAAATATTGGCCCTTTGCCTTCGTGTATTTCAAGCTTCATTCCCATTGCTTCGGGAATTACAAGAATATCGGAAAAGATAATTGCAGCATCAACATCAATAATATCAACCGGCTGGATTGTTACTTCGGCAGCAAGCTCAGGAGTTTTACACAATGTAAGGAAATCAACTTTCTTGCGTACTGCTCTATACTCAGGCAAATACCTTCCTGCCTGGCGCATAATCCAGACTGGTGTTCTTTCCACAGGTTCTTTTCTGCATGCTCTCAAAAAAAGATCGTTGTTAAGTTTGTTCAAGTTACTTTCCGGATATTTTTTATGTTAAAGAAATTTTTTTGCTCCATTTAAGGAGTTACCCACCCCTAAATCCCCTCCAGGGAGGGGACTTAGGAGAGGGGATTATTTAATCTTATAATGATCAACAATAGCTTTTGCAAGTCCCTCAATTGTAAATTCACCCGGCATAATATCAACCTTTACTTTTCTCTCTTCAATTGAAGATTTTGTCGTTGGGCCAATCGCAGCGACAAGGTATTCTTTAAAAAATCTAACAGGATCTTCAATTTTCATTATCTGAAGGAAGTTCTCAAAAGTTGATGGACTTGTAAAGATGAACAGATCAGGTTTATTTGCATCTAACTGCCCGATATTTTTTTTAATACTTTCTTCAGATGGAAGAGAAACATTGTAAGCCGGAACAGATTTAATAATTGCGCCAAGCTCTCTTAATTCCTGCGGTAAAGCTTCACGCCCTATTGCAGAACGGGGGACAAAAATAACTTTTTCTTTCAGATTATATTTTGAAAGTTCATCAACTACTGCATCCCCGCTGAATTCAGAGGGAATTATATTCACGGGAATACCAGAACTTTTACAAATACTTGCTGTTTTATTTCCAACCGCGACAATTTTTATCTTATTAAAATTAAAGTTGATATTTAATTCTTTAGTCCTTTCAATAAACATTTTAACCGCATGAGCAGAAGTAAAGATTATAAAATCAATTTTCCTACTGTCAGATACAACTTCATCAAATTGTTTCCAGCTCGATGGAGGAACAATTTCAAGAGTAGGGAAAATTATAACCACTGCACCAAGCTCGCTGAAAACCGCAGAAGATTCCTTGGACTGCTCAACTGTTCTTGTGATGACAATAGTTTTATCTTTTAATGGCAGGATTTTCTTATCATCAAAGCCAGGGAATAAACCATGAAGAACAAAATCAAAGATTTTTTCCTTCTCTCTCCTGGTTTCATGCTCATCAATTTTATTATCAATTCCCCTCTGAACTGCACCAAAAATACTTCCGAGTATTACATTAACAAAAAAGTCTTCATCAATCTGTCTGAATAAACCTTTAATCTCACCTGTTCTTATAATTCCGGCAAGAAGTTTTCTCAGTTTAATTTCAAGAGTTTTCAATTCAATGCTGGTTTCACTATCTCTATGCAGACTTTCTTTCCTGTACATAAGAAAGAAATTCTGATATGTCATCATAAACATATAAAGATGAGTAATGAATGAGCGGAGAGAATCCAGAGAGTTTGTTTCATTCGATATCTTTTCTGTTAGTGAATTTGTAAGCTTCTCCATCCGCTGTTTCATTATGGAGAAATAAAGCTCCTCCTTGGAACTGAAATAATTATAGACAGTTCCTTTTGCAATCGAAGTAAGCTTTGCAACATCTTCCATCATCACTTCGTGGTAACTTTTTTTAGAAAAAAGTTCAAAAGCAGTTTCAATTATTTTTTCCCGCTTCTGATTTTTTCTGCTTTCTCTTCTTTCCTGAACAGTCATTTTAGTTTACACGCCATTCTTTTGTTTCGATTATATTTCCATTACCCGGTTCAACCAGCATTATCTTTCCTGAACCACGATAATATTCGGTTCCTTTAGTTTCAGATAAAGTTGATCTTATTTGCCAGGTATATTTTTCATATTCAGTACTCCACAAAAATTTCACTTCCCAGTCTTTTATTCCTTCTTCCAGTCCGGCACGTTGTGCAAGATTTATTGCCGCATCTTTTGAAATTTTGAAATCACAATTTTTAGAATTTGATCTGCAATCTGGAATGCCGACTATTTCTTTATCTTTTTTAACATTTCCAAGCGAATCAATTAAAAATCTTATTTCTCCGTCAATTCCTTCTTTATCAGGAATTGAAAAACTGTAAACCATCAGGTAACCGTCTTTTACTTCTGTTATTTTATTGTAGTCGGGTTTTATGTAATTATTAAAAAACTCTTTACCCGTTTTTGAAATAATAAATTCATCTGCTTTCTTCTGTAATTTTTCAGGGATATCAACATCCGCAATATTTACATTACCGCAGGTACAGCATGCAGCAAAGAGAAAAGAAGAAAAAATTATTGTTAAAGATGATTTAATCATCAGACCACCACATTTTGGTTTACCCTAACAGAATTATAAATCTCAGTAAGGATTTCTTTAGCTCCTGCTTTTAAAAGATCATTAGCAAGACTAATCCCAAGCTGTTCCGGTTTGCTTTTGCTGCCTCTTGCTTTTTTTCGGAAAGTAAGTGAGCCATCAAGTTTACCAACCATTGCGTCTATATGAAGTCCGTTTGGTTTTACCTGGGCATAAGCCCCGATTGGAACCTGGCATCCTCCTTCAAGCTTTCTGAGTAAAGCCCGTTCTGCAAGAACTGCTTTGTGTGTGTCTTCATCATGAAGAGATGAAAGCAGTTCATTCACAAAATCATTTTCAATGTGGGTTTCAATTCCAAGCGCACCCTGTCCGACTGCCGGAAGAATATCATCAGTGCTTATGTAAGAGGAGATATATTTTTTCAGATTTAATCTTTCAACACCGGCTCTTGCAAGAATAATTGCATCCCATTCAGAGTTAAGAAATTTTTCAATCCTCGATGGGACATTACCTCTAAGATCAACAACTTTGATATCGGGGCGAAGATGAAGAAGCTGGCATCTCCTCCTTAAAGAACCTGTTGCAACAACAGCATTCTCTTTTAGCGTTTTTAAGGTTGTTTTTTTCTTTGTTGCGATCAAGACATCTTCAACCGCGTGTCTTTTTGAAACAGCAGCAAGCTTTAAACCTCCCGGAAGATGAGTTTGCAGATCTTTTAGGCTGTGAACTGCAAGATCAGTTTTTCTTTCAAGAAGCTGAGTTTCAAGTTCCTTGGTAAATAAACTTTTATCCCCGATTTTTGAGATAGCAACATCAAGTATTTTATCTCCTTTTGTTTTGATGATTCTTATTTCAACAGAGATATTTTTATTTGCTTTCTCAAGTTCTCTTTTAACAAAATTTGCCTGCCATAATGCAAGATCACTTCCCCTGGATCCTATTACTATTTTTTTCTTCAAATTATATTATTCATCCCTCTTTCATCAATAAAAAAAATGTAACAATCTTTCTAAGTGTATAACTGAATGGATGTATGGATGAATGAAAAATATTTCTTCATACAAACCATACAATCATTCAACCATTCACTCATTCTTCTTCTTATCTATTCCGAATAATTCTCTAATTATACTTATTTTCATTGCAGAGTCATCAGTGTTTGTTCCCGGCTCATTATTCTTTTTCAATTCAACAGTGGGCTGATGAAGTAATTTATTAATAATTCGTTTTGTAATGATATCGAGCTTTTCTCTGTCGGGCTCAGAGAATTTATTTATATTCTTTTCTACTTCTTCATTTCTTACAGCCTCAAAATGATCACGTAATATTTTTATTGTAGGGGCTGCCTCAAGAGAGTTATGCCATGTAAGAAAATTATTAACTTCCTCATTAATTATTGTTTTTACTTTCGGTATCTCTGCTTTTCTTTTTTCAAGATTCTGTTCAACAATTATATTCAGAGAATCTATATCATGATAAAAAACATATTCTATTTCTGAGGAAGAAGGATCAATATCTCTTGGTACAGCAATATCCATTAAAACCATTGAAGCATAATTTCTCTTCTTCATGGCTGCTTCAATATCTTTTTTTGTAAGAATAAGATTATCGGCACTTGTAGCGCTTATTACAATATCGTATTCGTGAAGATGTTCCCCGAGATTATCAAAAGGAATAATTTTCCCTTTTAATTTTTCTGCAAGTTTTTCTGCACGTTCCAAAGTCCGGTTTGTTAGGGAAAGTTTTCCTATCCCTCTTTTAACAAGGTGTTTAGCAGCGATCTCTCCTGTTTCGCCGGCACCGATTACCAGCGCAGATTTTTTGTTCAATGATGAAAATATTTTTTCAATCAGTTGAACAGCAGCATAACTTATAGTTACAGCCCCTTCGCTTATTCCAGTTTCAGTAATTGCTCTTTTCCCTACTCTTATTACGGCATCAAAAATTCTCTTCATAAGGAAACCGGAAAAGCGCATCTCTTCTGCAATTTCTATTGACTCCTTTACCTGCTTGAAAATCTGATTATCACCTATTAGTAAAGAATCAATTCCGGCCGCTACACCAAATAAATGATCAATTGCAGTTTTGGAAATAAAATGATGAAAAAATTCTGAGCTTGCCTGCCCGCTGGCAGGGCTCAATCCTTTTTTTAATTTATATTCGAAGAGAAAATTCTGAATATCCTGTGATGTAATATGCTGGTTAACAGGTAAACCATAAATTTCCGTTCTGTTGCAAGTTGATATTACAAGCCCCTCCTTAAGAATTTTTTTTATATCATTTATAAAATTTCTTGTTTCATCGTCCTGTAAGAAGAACGATTCTCTTACATCAACAGGAGCAGTATGATGATTTATGCAAACAGCGATTAAGTTCATTTTTAATAAAATGAGTGAAAACTTTTTGCCAGAAAATTGCTTAACATCGTTGACATAATTGCAACCACAAATCCTATTATAGAAAGCACAACAACTTTTTTTCCTCTCCACTTTCCTAAACTTTTGCTAATAATGCCTAAACCATAAAGCAGCCATACCAGGAATGAGCTGATGAGCTTTGGATCTGAATATGAAAAATCAGGAAATGCTTTTGGTAGCCAGATTACGCCGATTGTTATTGCAATCGTAAGAAGTATAAAACCAATAACTGCAGATAGGTAGCTGAGCTTCTCAAGAACTTCAAGGCTCGGAAGCCTGTTAAAAACCAAACCAAACTTATTCAGCTTTACATCTTTATAGAGAGTGAGGTAAAGGAATCCATATACAGCAGAAATTGTAAACCCGGCAAGTCCAAGTAAAGCAGTAAAAACATGAGAGCCAAGTAAATTACTTCTTAGTACTTCTTTTACTTCAATTAAATCTTCAATAAAGATTGAAGAGATAATCTGGAAAATTATGGAGATGATTATAATAAAAGGACCTGTTCCACTAATATCCGTAACAAGTTCCAGAATGAAATAAGAAAAGGAAACTGAAAAAGCAAGAACAGTGAATATTTCAAACACGTTAGTAATTGGCGGATGGTTAAATTCTATTGTTCTTGTAAGAAGATAAATAAGATGAAACAACAGGGTTGAAAATAGAAAAAGACGTTTGTAATTAGTCAAACGTTTGTCCGCTTTCATAAAATTATATGAGTAAACTGCGAATGTGATTATATAAAGAAAGGGGAGGATGTTGTTAAGAAAACCAATAAAAGAACTCATAAAAATCTCAATATGACCAATTGGTTCAAAAATAGTGAAGTTAATCATTTAAAACAATTGACTATATAGTCAAATAAGTTGGATGCGAGTTTCGAAAACTTATTTATTGGATTATTTGGATGTCATTTGCAAGATAAATAGGGAACTTTAAACAAGAAAAAATTTTCCTCTGTTATAAAATTATCCCTCGCTTGCGAAGAAATTCCATATTGCCTATTAATTAAAAGTCATCAAGTGATTATAAATAAATATGATTTAGGAATGTTCGCAAGAGAGTGGATAAAAAGTTTCGAAAATATTTTTTGGAGAAATTCAAAAGGATAGGTAAATGCTCTAAAACAAAAGGATTTATAAAATTGTAAGAAAAAAATGACTCTGTAACTCTTTTTGAATTAAGGGATTTCCGATAATGTGCATTATGTAAATCCTTTCTACAAAACGCAATGCTTCAACAGTTACAATTAAAAGCTTGATTTATTGCTTATTAACCGTCGGGTCTTTTCTGTTAAATTTAGTAAAGATCTTAATGCGTCATTTACTGAAGCGGAATCAGCAAATGCTTCCGCCACATCAGGTTCAAGCATAACAATATTCGCACCCTCCTTTAGAAGCTGTTTATAATATTTACCCCTAACAACTTTGGAATAATCAAAATTATATTCGGATTTTAACTCATCATTATTTTTTTTCCCTTTATTCTTCATGTCTTTTCCTTTCATGAGCAGTTGCTGGACGCGCATTAATAACACGTATTGTTTTTCCTTTCTCCATATGTGCTACTACAAGTAAACGATTTTTTGAGGAGTATCCCATTGTAATTAGTCTTTGTTCATTAATTGAATGTTCTGGGTCTTCAAAAGTTGCTGATAATGGATCATAAAATACTGTCATAGCTTCTTCAAAAGATACTTTGTGCTTTGTTAGGTTCTTCTTTGCTTTTTCTCTGTTCCATTCAAATTGCATAAATCAGTTTCAAAATACTAAATTCTATATAATGCACGTAAATATTTTTACTGATTTCCTAAAATAATTGGTAAGCCATCTTTAGCAGAACCGATAATAACAACTTTAGTATTGCTGGAATTTGCAAGTTTTTCTGTAGCTTCAATACCTTTCCATTTAAGAAGCTGGTCACTTATTCCCTGGGAAACAATCCTTTGGAAATCAGCAATTCCCTGAGCTTCAATTCTTTTTCTTTCAGCTTCCTGTGTTTCCCTTTGAAGAATGAATTGCATTCGCTGGCTTTCCTGTTCAGCTTTAAGCTTTTCTTCAATAGCAACAGTGAGTCCCGGAGGAAGAGTTATTTGTCTTAAAGGTGCAGCTTCTAAAGTAATACCCCTGGCTTCAACAAGTTTTGAGAGATCTGTCTCTATGCGTTTGGATAAAATTTCTCTCTCTTCAGTATATAAAGCTTTTGCATCGTAACTGGCAGTTACCCCGCGTACAACCGATCTGAATTGTGGAATAAGAATCTTCTCTACATAATCTTCACCAACAGTTTTGTAAATTTTATTTGCATTTGCAAAACTAAGACTATAAAGCAGACTAATTTCAAGCTCAACGCTCATACCTTCTTTTGAAGGAACATTCATTACTTCTTTTAATTCCTGTGTACGTGCATCGAATTTAATAACATTTGCCATTGGGTTAACAAAATTAACTCCCGGGTATAAAGTATTATCACTTACATTACCAAAGAAATCAATTACTCCAACATGACCAGCGGGAATAATGGTCCAGAATTGAAGGATTATAATTAATGTAGCAACAACAAAACCGATCAGTGCAAAATTTGCTTCCGGTTTGTTAAATCTCTTTTTAGCATTGAAGTAAACTAAACCTGCCACTACTGCGGCCAACAAAGCGATTATAAATAACATAACACACCCTCACTTTTTAAATAATGGAACTCAAAGACACTTTTAATATAAATAAATCCTGTTAAGAAATTATCAAGGGTTAAAGAGCAGAAAGCTTATCTATATTACTATATAATAATTATTTCTTGTACTCTTTCAGAAATCCCAGGAACTCAATCCTGTGAGATTCTTCCATTCCAAGCAATTGTATACAAATATCCTGAGTTACATAATCAATGCCTTCACACAATTTTATTATTTTGTTGTATTGTTTTATTGCACCATTTTCTGCTTCGATTACACCTTCAATTACAGATACAACATCTGTTGTATCTTCAAGAGTTTGTAATTTTTTCTGCTCCGCTTTAAAATCAAATGAGCCGGGGACTGTTCCACCGAGTTCTTTAATTCTTTTAGCAAGTCTCTGTGCATGTGTTATTTCTTCAGTAATGTCCACAGCCAGAGATTTTTTTATTTCTTCTGCTCTCACGCCGTCAAGATTAATTGAATTTGAGATGTAGTTCATTACTGTTTCAATTTCCATCCAGTAACTTTTAGTCAGGTTCCGGATTATTTCCTTTTTGTCAGCCATTGTTATTCTCCCTCGGTTATTGTTTTTATAAGTTTTGGCGGATTGATTTCATTATCTGAAAATCCCACCAAATTGTTAAATCTCTTTTCAACATTTAAAATACTTTTTTTATTATCAGAAAAAATTTCTGCAATCACATCTCCCCTATTAATTTTATCTCCTATTTTATAATTAAAGATCATTCCGGCTTTCGGATCAATCTTATCCTCTTTCTTCATTCTTCCTGCACCAAGCTCAACAGCAGCCATACCAAGCTCAAATGTATTTACGCTTTTTAAATAACCATTCACAGATGATTTGATGATTTTTTTGTAAAATGGTTTTGGATATTTTCCCGGATTGTTGATATAGCTAATATCGCCACCCTGGGCTTTCGCTATTTCTATAAATTTTTCATAAGCTTTACCATTTTTAATCTGTTCTTCAGCAATGTATTCGCCTTCTTCTTGTGTCTTTGCTTTTTCTCCAAGGAAGATCATTGCCCCGGCAAGCTTAATGCATAGTTCATACAGATCGTTTTTCTTTTCTCCCTTAAAAATTAAAATTGATTCATAAACTTCCAGCCAGTTGCCGATATAATTTCCCAATGGCTGATTCATATCTGTAATGAAAGCAATTACTTTTTTATTAAAAGCTTTTGCAGTTGAGATAAGAGAGTTTGCAAGTTCAACAGCATCTTTTTCTTCCTGCATAAATGCACCGTTACCGGTTTTAACATCAAGCACAAGTCCATCAATTCCTTCTGCCAGCTTTTTGCTCATTATGCTTGCAGTAATTAATGGAATAGATTCAACAGTTGCAGTAACATCTCTTAAAGCATAAATCATTTTATCAGCAGGGGCTATATCTTTTGTTTGTCCAATTAAAACAGCTCCGCATTTCTTTAAAACATTTTTATATTCATTAATAGACAGATTTGTTCTGAAGCCAGGAATTGACTCAAGCTTATCGAGAGTTCCTCCTGTATGCCCAAGTCCTCTTCCTGAAATCATGGGGACTTTAACTCCGGCCGAAGCAGCAATTGGGGCGATAATCAAAGAAGTCTTATCACCAACACCGCCGGTTGAGTGTTTATCTATCTTAGCTCCGGGGATAGAATTTAAGTTTAATACTTTACCACTATGCAGCATTGCATTAGTTAGGTAAGAAGTTTCTTCTGGATTCATCCCTCTTAGATAGGCAGACATTAAAAAAGCAGAAAACTGGTAATCAGGAATTTTATTTTTAGTGTATGTGGAAATTAAAAAATCAATTTCATTTTTTTCTAAAATTTTCCCATCCCTTTTCTTCCGTATAAGATGAATGATATTCATATTATAAAATTAAGAATAATTATTATTTGTAACCCCTTTCTTTATTGGTTATTTTTACCACTTAAATTTTTGATTTCAGGAAAAGAAAATGCTTTTTAAGAGAAGAACTCATACCTGCGGGGAACTACGGGAAAGCAATATAGGACAGGATGTTGTACTAAACGGATGGGTTGATACACGCCGCGATTTAGGCGGATTAATTTTTATTGATCTCCGTGATCGTTATGGAATTACTCAGGTTGTTTTTGAACCTTCATTTGATAAAGAAGCTCACCAGCTTGGTGGAAAGTTAAGGAATGAATTTGTTATTTCTGTGGAAGGAACAGTTAGGAAGCGTCCACCTGAAACGGATAATCCTAAAATTCCAACCGGGCACATAGATGTAATGGTAAAAAAGCTTGTAATTCTTAATGAAGCACAAACTACTCCTTTTCCCATCAGCGATAATGTAAATGCAAGCGAGGATTTAAGATTAAAATACCGTTATCTTGATTTGCGAAGACACTCTGTGCAGAAAAATTTTCTGCTTCGTCATAAGATGTATCAATTAACAAGACAATATTTTGATAAGAATGGTTTCATTGAAGTTGAAACCCCTGTTCTTATGAAAAGCACTCCTGAAGGAGCGAGAGACTATCTTGTTCCCAGCAGGATGCATAAAGGGAAATTTTATGCTCTTCCTCAATCACCCCAAACCTATAAACAAATTCTTATGGTTGCAGGATTTGATCGTTATTTCCAGATTGTAAAATGTTTCCGTGATGAAGATTTAAGGGCCGACCGCCAGCCTGAGTTTACACAGATAGATGTTGAGATGTCTTTTATAGATAGAGAAGATATATTCCAGGTGACTGAAGGCCTGATGAAAATTTTATTTAAAGAGATATGGAATAAAGAACTTCAGCTTCCGATTCCCAGGCTAACTTTTGATGAGGCAATAGAAATATATGGAAGTGATAAACCAGATCTCCGTTTCAATCTTGAAATGAAAACTCTCAATAATGTTTTTGCAAATACAACATTTAAGGTTTTCCAGGATCAATTGAATAACAAAGGAATTATTACAGGTCTTGTGGCCCCGGGCTGTGGGGATTATACGAGAAACCAGCTTGATATTCTCACAGATTTTGTAAAGAAGCTTGGTGCTTCCGGCTTAATTTGGGTTAGAGTTAAAGCAGAGGGACTTGAAGCCCCGGTAATGAAATTCTTTACTGAAGAGGAAAAAGAAAATCTTGTAAAATCTCTTAATGCAAAGCCTGGCGATTTAATTTTTATTCTTACGGGTTCACGTCTTAAAGCACTTTCAATTATGGGTACGTTAAGATTGGAAATGGCAAGAAGACTTGATCTTATTAAAGCCAATGCTGAACCAAAATTATTGTGGGTTACAGATTTTCCTTTGTTTGAATGGGATGAGCAGACAAAAAGGTTTTATGCAATGCATCATCCTTTTACTTCACCCCGGCCTGAGGATATTGAATTAATGGAAACCGATCCTGCAAATGTAAAAGCAAGAGCTTATGATCTTGTATTAAACGGAAACGAAATAGCTGGGGGAAGCATAAGAATTCATAATGCTGAATTACAGGAAAAGATGTTTAAAGCTCTTGGCATTTCAAAAGGAGAAGTAGAGCATAAATTCGGCTTCCTTATGAATGCATTTAAATACGGTGCTCCTCCACATGGCGGAATCGCTTTTGGTTTTGACAGAATGGTTATGCTGTTTGCAGGAGAAAATTCAATTCGTGATGTAATCGCTTTTCCCAAAACTGCAAGCGCTTTTTCTTTGATGGATGATTGTCCATCCGAAGTAAGCGAAGAGCAGTTGAGAGAGCTTTATATAAAGCTTATTTAGTAAGTCAATTCAAGACTAGTTTAAAAAGGAAAGGGAGGTTTAAAAAGAGAAAGCATCCCAACGAGTCGGGATGCCTCCCTCCCTGGATGAAGATTGAGAGAGTAACACAATTTATCCAGGTGAAAAAGATATTATCTAAAAACCAATATTTTTTTATAACTCACTTAAAAAAGCTTTTAAATAAAAAAGGCTCTTTTGAAGAGCCTTTATAATTATTATTCTTGCCAGGATACAATTTCAAATATACCTGTTCCCGGATAGAATGGAGGCGACATAAGAGATAATCTGCTATCATATTTATATGCTCTACTAAAACCTAAAAGATTACCTCCGTTAATCACGCCAATTTGTACACGGGATTTATTCTGAATACCACCTAAAAGATTAATTTTCCCATTAGAAATTTTGAATTTATTCCATCCAGCACCGAAACCGCCTGTTTCGCAGAAGATTGAGGCATGAATATTTATAGTATTTGAATTTGCCAGATTATCAGTTATAAGAACATTCTTTTTAGCAACAAGTCCTAATATATCGGTTGAAGTTGGATTCTGCCTTGGATCTGAATTGTAAACTATATCATCATCAAGATAAATAGTCTCATCAGTAGCAACTGTAAATTGACCTTTTACATTTCCCTGTAATCTGATATTTCCATCTTTCGCAAAAATTACTCCATTGGTGGTAAAAGAAGAAGCTAAAACGGTTGTCCAATTGTTATCATCGTCATCATCGTCATCATCTTCATCAACAATTTTGTATGCTATTGAATCCCCTTTAAAAGTTAAATAGAGAGTTTCCTCATCATCCAAATTAAAAAATTTACCGCCAGATTTTGAAGCCTCCTCAATATCACTAACTCCATCAGATGGTAATGGCAGATCAACTCCCTGTTCAAAACCACCATAAAAATATGGTTTATCCTTTGCTTCACTCTCATAGTATTTTACTTTACCTTTTGTAGTTGCTTTACCCCAAAATACCGGATGCCTGTAAGCATTTATATTACCCTGTGAATGGAACGGACCATATATTGTATCTGCATTTGTCCAGTAGAGATTTGACGGATCGTTTGTTGACATATAAGCAAATTTTGAAAAGCTGCTTGGCGCAAGCGTAACTTCAACAGTATGTGTTTTACTTTGATATGTCCCGGTTGCCGTAATCTTTTTAATATTCTTGATTGGATCAATAGTCTGCACGTCAGCATTAATCTTTCCACCTTTCAAATTTAAGTTAGAAAATCCATTATCCCATTCATTATCAAAGAATATTTGATTTGCAGCTAAGTTTGCAGAACTAACAGCAAGCTCATGGGCAACCGTCTGATTATAATACTCAACAGAGTTATCAACAGCACGGCTTGAAATATTTCCTAAATTTTTTCCCACAATCAGAAAAATTAAACTGAAACCTGCTACTACTAAAAGTGTTGCTTTACCGTTCATTTTTTGTCTCCTTATCTATTATTTAAATTTTGAGCTGCTAATCGAACCTGTCTCCAGAAAACTGTAGAGTATTGATTATCGTAGGCACTGACATTTTCGACACCAACATTTATTTGCATACTATTAATTTGTCCTGGAACAGCAATCGGAAAATCTAAAGTATCATCCATAACATCGAAGTAAACTAATTTAAATTCTGTTACTCCTAAATTAACCTGAACAGGAAGACCCCCATTAACTACGCGATATAAATATTTGTCTCTCGGGTTAGGAGTAGTAAGAATTTCATTTGTTGATCCTGTATAGTAGTACATTGTATCCACAATACCGTCCGCTTCAATATCAGTTAAATATTTTATCTTATTGGAATCTGCCATTATTATAGATTGCGAGGGAAAAGGTATTTTATTCCAGTCCTTGCAAAATCCAATCTTCCTGAAATCTGTTTCAAGAATTTGTACAATTGTTGAAATGTTCTGCTGGCTTGTTAATTCGCCTGAATTATTGTAAGTATTTTCTGCTGCTGCATCATTAAGGCGAAACATGATCAGTAATAACATTCCACCAATTAGTGTTGAACCGAGTATATCAAGTAAGCTGCTGAATCCCATTATATTCTCCTATCTAAAAAACCAATAACTATAAATTGTTGACATTGTAATTTCGTCTTGCATAAAAGGGCTGGTAACGGTAACAGTTAGTATTTTATTCCATGTCTTTTTATTTGCTGTAACATCAGGATTTTTTTCATCAACATATTCTACTGTGCAAGTGTAATTAAAAACTGCAGAAGGCATTGTTGAATCTGCTCCTGAATATCCATTGTAATCATCAAAATCATTGAAATTAATATAGACCTCACCACCTTCTGACCCAAGCGAGTTTGGATCAGTAAGGAAATTAGTATCATCTATAGAAGTGCTGTCAGTAGCCTGATCAAAAGCTTTCTTTTTTGCTTCCTGAATTATTGAGGTAGCGATTGAAGTAGCGAGAAAATTATACTTTGTTTCATCAAGCACAGTATCACTCATAAGAAAATTACTGTTAACTCGTAATACTGTTGTTGATAGTAAAATCATCGCTCCTAAAGCAAGCATCATTTGTCCGGTATTCATTCTTAATTATCCTTTTAATTTTTTTAGAACGTTTCTTAGTTAGTTCTTTTAGGAGTCATTCCGAAACAATGGTGAGTGAGGGCAATTTTTGACTCCACCAGATATTACCAAACGGTTTGCCAGAGATATAAAAATTTAAAAACAATTGATAAATGAAGTTTCCTCTTTGTTGGCATAAAATTTTTCTGACGCATCTTGAGACTAATTTTAGAAATAAAACAAAATGCTATTTCGAAAGGGAAGTATTTCAGCTCAAAATGATTTTTTAATTCTGAAATTTTTTTTGAAAACAAAATGCCTTTTAGAATTAATAATCTTTTAGCCCGTCGTATTGGGGATAAATTGATAGGTTATTATCAAATAGTTTAACCACATTTTATACTGGACAGGGAACAGCCTTCAAGCCACATTTAAGCTCAAAAATATTACATAGTAATTTTTACGAAAAGCCGTAGGATTTAAAGGTAAAAGCTACAATTGTTTTTACCATCTCTTTCAATTAAAACTATCTTACTATTAAATAATATGGAAATCACTACTGATGGCACGTTTTTTTATACTTCTATAGCGGAATTATAAATCGAATGTTTTTTGAAAAATTTTAATTGACTGCTTTAGTTTAAGTAATTCTGAATAAGGGAAACTTGCAAAAGCAAAAATTACTTCGTAAGGAAAAAATTACAAAATGCTTTTAAGCAGACAAAGTAATTTTTACAAAGAAGATGTAAAGTAAGTCATCTGGTTTCAAAAAGGATTTGAAATATCAGGAATAAAGGAAAGATCAAATATTGGGACAGCAACAACTTTTACTTATTGTACTGGGAATTATAATAGTAGGAATTGCTATTGCTATCTCAATACAGTTATTCAGGCAAGGTGCAATTGATAATAAGAGAGATCTATTAGTTAATGAATGTAACAGCCTTGCATCTATAGCAATTGGCTACTTTAAAAAACCCAGAGAATTTGGCGGTGGTGGAAAATCTTTTGTAGGATGGCAAATTCCCGGCAGTATGCAATCAACCACAACAGGTAACTATACTATATCAAATATCCAGCATGATGAATTAGAAATAACTGGCACGGGAACTGAAGTAGTTACAAGTCCAGACTCAATTGAAGTAAGAACTACAGTAACTTCAAATTCTTATAATTCTGTAGTAATAAGATGATGTTCGCTTTAATTAATAAATAACAAAAACTAACTAACTAATTAATAACAAAACAAAGGAGATCTAAAAATGGGTCAACAACAACTTCTCTTAATCGTACTTGGCGTTATCGTAGTCGGTATCGCTGTAGTTGTTGGTATCAACTTGTTCAATGCTAACGCTGTTGCTGCAAACAGAGACGGTGTAGTATCTGACTTAAATAATCTTGGTGCTATGGCACAACAGCACTACAAAAAGCCAGCTTCAATGGGTGGTGGTAATAATGCATTTAATGCTTCTCTTGGTGGCACTTTATGGACAATTGCTACACAGTTGGATACAACTGCTAATGGTAATTATGTCGCAACTGTTGCTGCTCAAACAGTTACAATAGTTGGAACAGGAACTGAGAAGAATGATGCAGGAGCAAATATTAAACACACAGCTACAATTACACCAACCAGTATCGCAGTAGTTTTAACACAATAAATGTTCTAATGATTGTTCAACTAAGATAACTTAGTAAACAATTTAAGGCTGATAAAAATTTTATCAGCCTTTTTTATTTTAAAAAGTATCCTATCATTAATATTAAATTGTTTAACCATCACTTATCCATTAAAGCTAAAAAGCCTTTCTGCCCTGTGTAAAGGTGTAATTCTTTCTAAACATCTCATAAAAAATGCGAAAAAGATAATTATATACTTGTTTTGTTCACCAAAGGAGTAAAACATACCTCAAAGAGGACAAAAGTTAAATAACTCTTAACGAAGGGATGAATTCTCAATAGTCTGATAATCTATTCAAGCACTTCGGCAAGGTTTTCAATATTTATGTTAGCAATCTCGGATTTGCTAAATCTTTGGGATGCGTCTAAAATTTCAATCCCAATTATTTGATTATTTTCATCGAAGTCAAGCATAATACCTTCTTCAACTTCCTTTGAAGTGGTTACAATTTTTTCCTTAAAGTAAACATATAATGCATCGGCTTTTTTACTATATTCAATCTTCATTTTTTAAACCTTTCATTTTTGGACTTTACCATTACAGTTATAACATAAACCTCATTTTCGGTCTCTTTATGAGTTACTTTTATTATCCTACCAGATATTTCTTTAAAACTATTATAACGATCTTTAATAGTAGATTCTTTATAATCAGGCTGCGAGATAGTTAATATAGCTTCTTCTTCAAGAATTTTTCTCCATTTCAGTCTTCGTTTAGCATATCTATCAAATCTTATTTTTTTCAACCGATCATCATAAATATGTTAGCTTATAAACTTTAACTCCGGTTGGAAAATAATAAACTGTTGTTAAATTAGCTAAACAAAAGGGATAGTAACCTAAAATTTTTATCAGTCTTCTTTTATTTCTGCCAATCCCGAAATATCAATCCTGCCAGCACTTCCCGCTAACCTTGTTCTATACTCTTCTTAATCATTCCTTTCTGCCCTATCAGCAAGTGTAATTCTTTCTAAACATCTCATAAAAAATGCGAAAAAGATAATTATATACTTGTTTTGTTTTGGAATGAGAATTGAGACATATCAACAAATTAATATAAAGAGAATATAGTATGGTTGAATTTAAATTCACGGCTCGCAAAGCAAATGGGCAAACAATAAGCGGCGCTCTCTCTGCTAATACAATCACAGAAGGTAAAAAAAGAATACATCGTCTTGCAGAAAAAAATCAGTTAAAAATAAATACAATTGAGAAAAAAGCTACTTTCGTTTACAGAGCTCGTAAAGGTAAAGAAAAACCGGTTAAAGGTGAACAAAAAGCTTTTACTAAAAAAGAAGTAGATGATGCTTTAACAAAACTTGGTTTTGACGTACTCTCAATCAATAAAAAACTATTTGATTTTCAGGGTAAAGTTCCTCAGGCTGACCTGGTATCTTATGTAAAAATCAGTGCTGAACTGCTTGAACAGAAACTTCCTTATAGTGAAATCTTAACCCTGCTTATAAACGATACAGAAAATAAAACACTCAAGGAAACATTAAAAGAAATTAATAATGATCTTAAAAAGGGTGCAGACAGCGAAGCTACATTTTTAAAATATCAGCATGTCTTTGGAAAATTTACCGCTTATATGTTAGGGCTTGCTTCTAAGAGCGGTAACATGACAGAGATTTACAGGGCAACTGCTAAATTCCTCGAGAGAAGGCAGGAGTTCAAAAAGAATTTAAGAAGTGCATTAATAACTCCCGCGGTAACATTATTTGTTCTCTTTCTTGCTGTTCTTTTTTATGTAGGATATATATTCCCCGAAACAGCAAAGCTTTTTGTCAAGTTTGGTGTTGACCTTCCGCCGATGACAGCATTCACACTAGCATTAAGCGATTTTCTTACTGAGAATTTTATACTTGTTACAGTGCTAACAGTATTGCCTCCCTTAGTATTATGGCGTTTTGCTAAAACTAAAAAAGGAGGTTTTATAGTTGATAAGTATATAATCAAAATCCCGGTAATTGGAACATTAATTCATAAAACATTAATTGAAGTTTACTGCCGTGTATTCTATACTCTTTATAGTGGTTCTGCAGAAAGTATAGAGCCTATCAGGATAGCTGCGGAAGCAACGGGCAACAGGTATTTTGAAGAAAGAGTAAAAAATATTGCGATACCTCTAATGATAAAAAGAGGTGTTGGTGTAACCGATGCATTCATCGCTACAGGTGTTTTTACTGAAACTGCTCTCTCAAGGCTTCACTCAGGAGAAGAAACCGGTACTCTTAAAAATACAAGCTTGCAGCTTGCAAACTATTATGAAAGTGAAACGGTTTATAAATTGAAAAACTTTATTGAATTTGTTCAGATAACTATAGCAATGGTAATTATGGTTGTTATGATTGCACTGACACTCGTATCTGCAGAAACCGCAACGGTAAGACCTAAAACACCAGGTGCATCAAACCAAATCCACGTGGGAAAAAATATAGTTTAATATTTCCGTAGCACAGATTATTTAATCTGTGCTAAAGTTTAAGAAGATTAAATTGAATTAGAATATCATTCTTGAAAATAAAATAAACTTAATATGATTGAGACTAATCTTGAAATGACTGATAAAATCGGTTATCTCCTTTTTAAAAAAGGAATAATTGATGGTGCAATGCTGGAAAAAGCATTACATGCAAAAAATAATGACAAAAATAAGATTAAAAGAAATCTTGCTCAAATACTTGTGCAAGAGTTTGGTTACGATCATGACCAGATTTTCAGGGAAGTTGCAATTCTTTATGCTTTCCGTGAACTGGATATTTCCATTGAAGAAATTCCTCTTCAAAAAATAAATGCAATAAAACAATTAGTTAATAACTCTCCCGAAGGTCTTAAGCAGCAGATGCTCGAACATAAAGTTTTACCCTTTATGTATGATGAGAGGATTAAAGATAAATTAATTCTTATAGCAGTAGATCCAACAGATAGAAATATTCCAAAGATTGCATTCGGGTTTAATGCTAAAAAATATGAAGTCCTTTTTATAAGAAAAAAAGATTATGATAAATTAGTCAACACAATCATTCCTCCCGAAAACGTATTCTTAAAGATGATGGAGGAAGCAGAAAATACAGAAATGCACATTGAGCGCGATGAATCTTTAGATGAAGATGCCCTCGATGCAGAAATAAATAAGAGTGCTCTTATAAATCTAGTTGAAGGTGCACTTGTTGAGGGGGTAAGAAAGGGTGCGAGCGATATCCATTTTGTTCCTAAGCCGGGAAACAGAACAGAAATATTAATCCGCATTGATGGCAATCTTCAACCATGGCATATCCAGGATGGAACTCTTCCTGAAGCTGTGGTTGCAGTAGTTAAAGACAGATCAAAAGGAATGGACCGTTTTGAAAGAGAGATGGCACAGGATGGTTTTATACAGAGAGAAATTGATGGTCAGATTATAAGATTCAGAGTTTCTGTTTTGCCAACAGTTGGAACCGAACTTAAAAATAAATTTGAAAGTGTTGTAATAAGAATTCTTGATGATAGAAAAGTAATTAAGGATCTTGATAAACTTGGATTAGCAGGATACGCACGCAAAGCATTTGAGAAAGCAATAAAACAGCCCCAGGGGATGGTGATATTAACAGGACCAACGGGAAGCGGTAAAAGTACAACTCTTGTTGCGGCTCTTCATCAGGTTATTGATCCAACTGTAAATGTACTTACAGTTGAAGATCCTGTTGAGTATGTAATTACTGGTGCACGGCAGCTAAAGATAGGATATAAAATGGGATTTGAACAAGCGATCAGATCAATACTTCGTCATGATCCTGATATAGTGCTTGTTGGTGAGATGAGAGATAAAGAAACCGCCGAAGTTGCAATTAAACTTGCTAATACAGGTCACTTAACCTTTTCAACATTACATACTAATGATGCACCTAGTGCAGTCGCACGTCTTTATAAAATGGGTATCGAACCTTTCCTTATTGCTTATGCAATTAATATTATTGTTGCCCAGAGATTGGTAAGACGGTTATGCGATAACTGTAAAAAGAAAATAAGTAAAATTGATGAAGCACTTGTTGAGCATCTTAATCTTAAGGTAGATGATTTTAAAAGTCATTCTGTTTATGAAGCCAAAGGATGTGTAAAGTGCAATAATACTGGTTACAAAGGTAGAATTGCCATTCATGAATCGCTCTACTTTACAAAAGAAATACGTCAGTTAATAGTTCGTTCTGGTATTGAAGTTGATGAAGAAAAGCTCAGAGTTCAGGCTAAGGCGGATGGTATGTTAACACTCAGGGATACAGGATTAGAAAAGGTAAAAATGGGAATTACATCATTCGAAGAGGTAATAGCCGGAACATCCGATGAGTAAATATTCCCAACTAAAACAAGTAAGAATTACGAAATAAACTAAAATTAAAAGCAATAAGAATAAGTAAATAAATTGGCAGTCACTAAAGAAAAAAATATTCTTGAAAAATTGGCTAAAGCAATTCCGCAGGCTTCTACCGGGCCTGATAGGGTTAATTACATTTTAGAGAATATTGAAACTCTGGCTTCCGAAGAAAGAATTGCTTTAAGAAATTTGTTCAATAAGTTTTTAACAAGCATGATAGAAAGAGATGCTTCAGATATTGAAATTGGTGGTCATGGAAATACAGCAAGCATCTGGATGAGAATTTTTGGTAAAAAGCACAGGATAGAAGATCTTCCAACATTTTCACTTGATGAATCAGCGGCACTTGTAATTAATCTGCTCAATTCAAACCAAAGAAAATATCTTGCACTTACAAGAAACCTGGATTTCAGTTATACATTCTTTTATGAGAGAAGAAATATTGATGTAAGATTCCGAGCAGATGCATATTATGATCTTGATACTTTAGCTCTTAATATGAGAGCTATTAACCAATCAATCAGACCACTTAAATCGCTTGGCTTTCACCCTAACATCGTAAAGATGATGAGCCACAATTACATTAAGTTCGGATTATCACTTGTTACGGGAATAACAGGTTCAGGTAAATCAACAACTCTTGATTCGTTTATTGATTATCATAATAATTTTGATCCCTGCCATATAGTAATTATCGCTTCACCTGTTGAGTATGTTCATCAATCAAAAGTTTCTATAATAAGACATAGAGAAGTAGGACGCGATGTTCTTACTTTTAAAGATGGTGTTATACAGGCATTAAGACAGGATCCTGATATAGTTGTAATCGGTGAAATGAGAGACCCTGATACTATTATGGCTTCCCTCGAAGTGACTGACACAGGACATAAAGTTTTTTCAACACTTCATACATCATCAGCAACAGAATCAATAGACAGAATCATAGCAGAAGTTAATCCTTATGAACAGGAGCGGGTAAGAAACAGGTTAGCAGACGTTTTGGTTACTGTAGTTTCTCAAAAACTTATTCCAAGTTTAGATGGGAAACGTGTTATGGCAAAAGAAGTTTTAATTGCTACCCCAAGTGTTAAGGCTGCAATAAAAAATAATAACACAAGTGAAATTTATATGATGATTAACCAGGGCGGCAATGTAGGTATGATAACTATGGAACAGGATTTAAAACGTTTATACCTTGAAAAAAAAATATCACTGGAAAATGCAGTGGCGTATGCAAATAATAAAACAAGAATTCAACAATTATTAACGGCGGCCTAAAAATGAAACCCTTAATATGTATTTATTGCGAAGGCAATGATACCAAAGTAGCTGTAGTCTCAAAGGTTAATGGTAAGGTTATGGTTCTTAAAACCGCAGGTGTGGATTTTGTCCATCCTACCATTGATCTCGAAGAAGGTATCTCAAATCTTAGTATTGAAGGCACTGAATTGGATTTAGAAAAGATTCAGAGCCAGGATACTGCACTTGAGAGTAAAATGGCAGCTTCTACGGTTACAACTCTTGCCAATAATTTAGCAGGAATTAATCTTAACAAAAGTTTATTCATTCCTGCACTAACTGAACCTGCACTTCATTATCATATTTATGAAGGTTCAAAACAACTTGCTGCAACAGCAAAAGTAGCGGATGATATCATTGATGATATACAGGAATCGAAAAACATAGCTGTTGAGAAGCAAAACCTTGGATATGTTGAGCTTGCAGATAAATCTCTTCTTTCTGTATTCCTTGGCGGTGAAGTTGCCGGTATAAGTATGATTAACTCATTAGCCCGTCATCATGGTAAGAGGCATTACAAAATACCTTCTGTAAAAAGTGCAGAGATCTCTCTTGCTTATTATGTGGCTAAAACCAAAAAGTTTTTCCCGGATGATCAATCATTAATTGTATACATAGGGAAAGAATACAGTAAGCTGATTTTTTTACAGGGACGTAAATTAAAACATATCGGAGCAACGTTAGATATTGGTACTCTTAATCTTCATACCTACGATGTTTACTTCTCTAAAATATTACTTGAAATGGAAAACGGCGGAATCTCTTCACTGGATAATATAATTGTCTGTGGTGAAGATGACTCTGAGAATCTTATTCTCTCTTTCTATGGAACATTCCCCGAAGCTAATGTTTCCCGCCTGGAATTCAATGATATTGATCTGGGAGGATTAACACCTGAAGAAAAAGAAAAGTTTTCAGCTTTCAGCGTACCGGTAGCTGTTGCAACTGAATATTATGATGAGCTTGAAAATTTACATACCGGAATAAATCTTTTACCAAAATATGTAAAAGAAGATCAGAAATTCTTTCAGTTTGGATGGCATGGTTATACTATGCTGCCTTTACTGTTTGGCGTAACTTTCTTTGCAACACAGTACATACTTGAGAACCAGAAAGAAATTAACCAGCTGGATAACCAGATTGCAGAGCAGACTATCCTGATGAGACAAAACCAGGAAATACTAGCACAGATTGCAGGGTTAGAAACAAAAATTTCCGGTTTTGATCAGACACAGGCAATACTTGACTCTGCAGCAGCAGGTACCGGAGTCTGGCAGGAGGTACTGATGCATGTATCGAACTTTGTCGGAAGTAAAAACAGCATGTGGGTTACAAAACTGAATTTTGCCGAAGGTAAAGTTACAATAGAAGGTTATGCTCTTGACAGAAATGTACTTACTGAATTTGCATATTCAATTGAATCTGCAATTCTAAAAAGTGTAAACTATGAAGCTCTTCGTGAGAAGAATACTTACAAGTTTCTTTTAACATTTGATTTATCAAACTATAAAAGTAGTGTAACACAATGAATAAGAAATTAAGAAGCACCCTTGGTTTAGTAGGTTTACTTATGCTGATAGTTTTTATCAGCGGCGTATATGTGTTTTTCTTTCAACGCAGTAAGCTGAACGAAAAAAGAGCTAAGCTCGAAGAGTTAAAAGCTAATGAATACAATACCGAACAGCTGACTTTTCAGTACCAGGATCTTTTTAAAAGATCTTCAGTGCTGGATTCAATTCTGGCTGCAAGGAAATTTAATATTCCTAAAGACCTGTCTTCAATAAAGTTTTATAACTTTATTAATAATGCGAGTGTTCCTTACTCAGAATTGTCTCAGGTTGATGTTGAATATCTGGAACAGAAACCGGATAAGGAATTCTTTTACCATGAATATAAATTAACCGGAAGAGCTACATATAATGATTTCTTCAGGCTTATTTATTCAATAGAACAAAGTAAAGAATTAAAAAAGATAACAAGCTTATCTTTAGGGAATCTTGTTGTAAACGATAAAGAGGGGATCCCTAATTTCTTAGTTGGATTCACTTTGACTGCAGGAACTTATTTTTCTTCTACAGATCGTTTTGTAACTGCTTCATTAGTTGAGAATGATCTTACAACAGCTCCCGTTCACGATGCATTCTATCCAATTATCAGGAATGAAATTCCACCTAATTATGATGAGCTTCTTGATGTACAGGGAGCTAAGCTGCTTGCTCTTATTCCGGAAGGCGCTTTCCTTTCGGACAACAAAGGCGGCACATACTTAGTTTGGGAAGGTGAACCTGTTTACTTAGGATATTTAACTAAGATAGATTATGAAAGAAACAAAGTAAGCTTCATCCTTAACAAGGGTGGAATTATTGAAAAAATAGAACTTGAACTTGAAAAAGAAAACAAAAATAAATGATTGAGAGAGTAAAAAATGAAAACAACACTTAATGCATTCTTCGTTCTAATACTACTGGCGGTGCAGTCTTTTCCACAGGAGTATCTTGAAAGGGAATTTAAAGGCAATGTAAGCCCTGATGAATTAGTTTCTCTTTCTGCTAATGTAAGATTCGATCAGGCCATAGAGCTTTTAAGTAAAATAAGCGAAAGCACTACGGGAAGAAGAATTGTTTCTACAGTTCAATCTGATCAGCCGATTGGTTTAGAAATAAGCAACATGGCTTATGATAAAGCTTTGGTTGTATTGGTACAGTATCATAATCTTACTTTTGAAGAAAAAGAAGATATAATAGTTATTAAAAGAAAAGACGATGTATCTCTTGACCGGACAGCTGAAACATATGCTTCAGTTGACTCCAGAGATGTAAAAATATCAGCAGTCTTTTTTGAAATGGATGTTAATGAAGCCAGGAACAGAGGTATTGACTGGAAAGTTTTATTGTCTAAAGACGGGTTTAATATTGGCGGAGAAATAATAGGTGATCCTACCCCAAATTTAGAAGGTGGTACTTCGACCCAAAATCCTCCGGACTTTAAAATAAATTCCGAGTCAAATTTTGATCTTGGAGATTTTTATGGCGAAGCCACTGCAATGTTTAAATTTTTTGAAGAGGAAAACGTTGGAGAAATTATTGCCAGCCCTAATATTATTGTAAGAGATAGAAATAAAGGAAGAATACAGGTTGGTTCAGATTTCTCTGTAAAGCAAAAAGATTTTGCAGGCAACGTTATTGAGAAATTTTTCCCGACGGGAACAATAATAGAAGTAACTCCATACGTTTACGAGGAGGACAATGTTAATTATACCCTTCTCGATGTACTCGTAGAAAGAAGCTCTTTTGTTCAGAGTGAGACAACTTCTGAAATCAGGAAAACAAGTGCAGAAACCCAGACTGTATTGCTTAATGGCGAACAGGCAGTTCTTGGTGGTCTTTTTGTAAACGATGAAACTGTCGTTCGAACAGGAATTCCTTTTCTTAAAGATCTCCCCTGGTGGTTCTTTGGTCTCCGTTACCTTTTTGGAAGTGATCAGAATATTTCAAGGAAAAAAGAACTTGTAATCCTTTTAAAAGTTGAAATACTTCCTACTCTTAAGGAAAGGCTCTCATCTACTTCTACATCTGAAAATTTAATTAAGGGTGAAGTTGATAAACATAAAGAGTTGATTAAATTCTATCAGCTTAACGAACGACAAAATGCGAAATAGACAAATAGAAGAATATGGAATCAATACTTATTGTGGATGATGATATTAGCTTATGTGCGGCACTTAAAGATGAATTACTGGAAGTAGGTTACAGCGTTGATTATGTTAACAGCGGTGATGATGTTTTTCAGTATCTCTCTGGGAACGCAGTTGATTTACTGCTGCTGGATCTTAAGATGCCCGGCAAGGATGGATTTGATGTTCTCAGAGAGCTTAATGAACAGAGTATAAAATCGAAAATAATTGTATTAACTGCTTATGCAGATGTTAAAAGTGCAATTGATTCGGCCAAAATGGGAGCCAATGATTTTATCAGTAAACCTTATGACTTTGATGAACTGCTTATTACAATCAGAAAAGTTTTGCAAAGAGATACGTAAGTATGAAAATAAGCTATCGTATTCTGTTAATCAACTTTGCTATAGTTGTACTTATTATTGCAAGTTCTGCGTTTGCATTCTATTCAATAATGTACAACACTTTGACTTCGCAAAGGTCCCGGTATCTTATCAAGTCTGCAAACGACTTTATATACTCCTACCGGGAAATGTTGCAGGATACGGAAGATGAATTTCAGAATTATGTAAAAAACCCTGCCGCCGGTTATACTCCTCAGAATATAGATTTTATTTTCAAAGAAGTAGCCCAGGATAAATTCTCAGAAGAATTTTCCCGGGAAAGTATTTTTCTGAAAAAAAATATTTTTTCCCTGGAAGAATTTTTTAAAAATAATCCTCATGCTGTCGTAAAAAACTATATTGATGAGAAGGGGAGTGTTTATTATTACGGACGTCTTTTATCAGCGGATTTTCTTAATAATCTTTCTAATAAGATAAATGCTGAAATTGCAGTAATATTGAATGACTCACCTTTTGAAATATCAAACCAGAGTAACAACCAGAATTATATTTTTAATCTTACAGAAGCTTATAAAGAATTAAAATCAAAAAATAACTTTGAGCTCTTTACAGAAAGCACTGACGAATCTGATTTAGTAGCAACTATCTTTCAGGATTCGAATGTTTCTGAAATAAACAACGGTATTGGGTTTCTTATCTTTAATACTGTTAGTGAAGCAGCAGACCTTCGGTCGAGTCTTAAATCAATGCTTGCCATTGTTGGAATAGCCGGAGTTCTTCTTTCTCTTATTCTTTCTTTTATTTTCACGGATAAAATAAGAAAACAGCTTACACAATTAAGCCATGCTGCAGAGATAACAAAAGGCGGTAATTTTAAAAACAGAATCAGCATTAAAAGTAAAGATGAAATTGGTGAACTCGCAAAAGCTTTCAATAATATGCTTGATGATCTTGAGAGAAATCATAAATCAAAGCAAGAGTATTCGGAGTTTATTACTCTCATAAATCAGAATCCTACTTTAAAAGAAATATCAGAAGCTGCTCTTAGAAAGATTATTAAAACATGTAATCTTTCTGTTGGCGCACTTTATCTTGTAGAAAAAGAAGAGCTATCACTTTTAAGTTCTTATGGTTTAAAGGAAGAAAGCATTAATAGTAAATCAGAATTATTTAAACCTGTAATAAAAAATCATGAAACAGTTGAAATAAATTCCGGGAATAATCTGCCAGTGGTTAGTACAGGTATGCTCTCAATAGAAATCAGATCACTTCTGATTATACCGATACTTTATAATAACAAAGCAATTGCTATTCTTGAACTTGGTGGATTTGATAAACCAACTTCTGAAGCAAGGGAATATCTTTCAAATATACAGGAACAGCTTGCAATTGGCTTAACAAATGCGACTGCTCTGGTTCAACTGGAGAATTTTGTTTCCGAATTAACAAGATTAAATGATGAATACCTTAAACAGAATGAGCAGATAACCAAGCAGAATGAAAAGCTTATTGAACTTCACAAAGAGATTAAAGAAAAAGCAGATGAGCTTGCTGTTCAAAAAGAGCGTGCAGAAGAATCAACACATATGAAATCCCAGTTCTTAGCTAATATGTCCCATGAGTTAAGAACACCGATGAATTCTATCCTTGGCTTATCCGAATTAATTCTTGAAAGCAGCTCTCTTAAAGGAAAAAACAAAGAGAGGCTTGAAGTTGTTTTAAAAAGCGGCAAAAGATTAATGAACCTGATTAATGATATTCTTGACCTCAGTAAAATTGAAGCAGGTAAAATGGAAATCCGTGAAGAGCAGGTTCTGCTTGATGAATTAATTGAAGATGTTGAAAGTGCCGTAACTCCATTAACATTGAATAAGAATATTGAATTCAAATTAACTAAGGAAATTAATACTCATGTTCAAATAAGTACTGATAAAGGAAGAGTAACACAAGTATTAATTAATCTTCTTGGCAATGCTGTTAAATTTACAGAGAAAGGTCGTGTTGAATTAGCTGTATCCGCACCAGACAGCGATACATTAAAATTCGATATTATTGACAGCGGAATTGGAATGTCTCAAAGCGATTTGCAGATTATCTTTGAAGAATTCCGGCAGATAGATGGAACTACAACAAGGAAATATGGCGGTTCAGGTTTGGGTTTAACTATCTGTAAGAAAATCGCAGATATGCTTAATGGCTCAATATCAGTTCAAAGTGAAATTGGAAAAGGCTCAACCTTTTCATTCAGCATCCCATTAAAAGTTTTAGAGATCCGTGCTGAAAAACCGGAAGAACCAAAGGTAAATATTGAAACCCTGCTTAAAAACAGGAAACATCCTATACTGATTATTGATGATGATCCTGAAATAAGATATACAATCGGGCAATACTTAATTTCACGCGGGTATGAAGTTGCTTATGCTGAAGATGGCGAGGAGGGGCTTGAGAAGGCGGTTGCTTTGCAGCCTTTTGCTATTACACTCGATGTTATGCTTCCTAAAAAAGATGGCTGGAACATATTGAAAGAATTTAAAGAAAATCCTGTTACACGAGATATTCCTGTTATTCTTATTTCAGTAATGGGAGATAAAAATCTTGGATATGGACTTGGCGCATTTGAATATTTTGTCAAACCAATTTCTTCAGAAAAGCTTTTATCAGCCTTTGCAAAGCTAGAAAACATGGCTAAAAAAAGAATTGAGAAAATAGTTATTGTAGATGATGATGAAATGGAATTTGAAAAATTCAAAAGCGCTTTTAAAAATGAAAAGGTAAGAATTGAATTTATCAGAGATAGCCAGCTTGCTTACAATAAAATATTAGAGATACAGCCAGACCTCATTATCCTTGATCTGCTAATGCCTAATATAGATGGTATCGGCTTATCTCATAAGCTAAAATCAAGCAAAGAAACACGACATATTCCTATAATTATAAGTACTGCTAAAGATCTTAGTGAAGCAGAAAAATCTTCACTGCATAATACTGTTGAAGAAATAACTGTTAAGTCAAAAGGCCATCCTCTTGATGTCCTTAAAATAGTCCGGGACAGAATTAGGATGCACGAAGAATACTCAATGATGCCTAACATAGCGGCTGAGCGTAAAACTATTGAAGAGGAAACCGAGGAAGAGACGGAAGACGATATATTACAAGCTGATGATCCGAAAGATGAAACAGAATTTAAAGGTACAGTTTTATTGGCAGATGATGATGAGGATACTCTTTTTACAGTAAATGAAATTATACAATCCTGCGGTTGTAAAACATTACTGGCAAACAGCGGTCAGGCAGCTCTTGAATTATTAGAAAATGAAAGCCCTGATCTGATACTGCTTGATATAATGATGCCGGGGATGGATGGATTTCAGACTTTAAAAAAGATAAAAGAAAATTCTAAATTAGTAAACATTCCTGTTTTTGCTGTAACTGCAAAGGCAATGGTTGGTGATCGTGAAATTATTTTAAAACATGGATTTAATGATTACATACCCAAACCCGTTAATGCGGTTACTTTAGCATTTAAAATTGAAAAACTATTCACCAAAATCGGATTAACTTAAATTGAAAAGAATACTTGTTATAGATGATCTACCTGAAAATGTATTCCTGCTGCAGGACAGGCTTGAGACCGAAGGCTTTGAGATATTAACTGCTTATGATGGAAAATCAGGAATCAACAAAGCTATAAGTGAGCTCCCGGATTTAATTCTGCTTGATGTTATGATGCCGGAAATGAATGGCATCGAAGTTTGTAAAACACTTGTCAGCAATCCTTCAACAGTCAACATTCCTATAATACTTGTAACAGCAAAATCAGGTGCTGAAGATACAAAAGAAGGTCTTGAAGCAGGTGCGTTCGATTATATTAAAAAACCTTTCAATAAGGTTGAGCTTCTTGCAAGAGTTTATTCTGCTTTAAAACTTTCTGAAGCACAAAAAAAATATCTTGAGGCAGAACAGAAAAATACTTTTGCTGCAACTGTTGTAACAGCTAATCATAAAATAAAACAGCCTCTCACATTGATGAGTCTATCTTCCGCTGCTCTTAAGAGAGAAATTAATAAAGAAGTGATTTCTAAGGAAGCTGTTATGAAAAGGCTAAATTACATAGATTCGGCAATTAAAGAGATCAGTGATGTGCTGAACCAGTTGAACTCGATAAAGAAACCCGTCTTCTCTGATTATGTTAAAGATATTAAAATGATTGACGTAGAGAAGGAAAAAACGGAAACTTCAGGCTAATTCCTGGATTGTAGCAAGCATTGTATCAAACTCATAAGGTTTGTTAACAAAGCTGTTAATGCCCATTTTTTTCATATCAATTGTATGTCCATTTAGTCCAAGGCTTCCTGATGAAAGAATTATAGGGACCTCTTTATTAAACTTTCTGATTTCAGTTACACAATCCAATCCATTCATTTCAGGCATATTATAATCAAGTATTATAAGATCAACCTTTATCTCTTCCGTTAAAACTTTTAAAGCTTCGGTTCCTGAAATTACCCGGATGACAGTATAGCCGCTTGATTCAAGAAGCTCTGCTAATAGATCCCGCAGCATAATTTCATCATCTGCCAGCAGGATTAATTTTTCGGAAGGTGAATCTTTATCAATTTTGGTCGGCTCATAAGAAGGAAGATAAACATCAAACTGGGTTCCTTCATTTAATTTACTTGTAACATCTATGTGCCCGTTGTGAGCTTTTATAATTCCATAAGATACATAAAGTCCCAGCCCGGAGCCGGTTTCTTTTTCTTTCGTAGAAAAATAAGGATCAAATATTTTTTGAATGTTATCTTCAATTATACCTGAACCATTATCTCTAACCGTAAAGCAGACATAATTTCCTTTATGTAAAAGAGGATAGTTTATAATATTTTTATTACTGACTGTAATGTTGCGGGCTTTTAGAGTAAGTATACCTCCCTTTTCATCCATAGCTTCCTTTGCATTAACACATAAGTTTAACAATACCTGGTAAACTTCGGTTGGATTTCCCAACATATCATATAAATTTTCTCTTATATCATGATTTAATGCAACTTTTTTTGAAAAAGTTTGAGAGATAACTTTTATCATCTCGGATAATAAGAGGTTGGGTTTTATTAATTCCTTTCTCTTTGGCGTTGGTTTTCCAAATGTGAGAAGTCCTTTAGTTAAGTCTCTTGCTCGAATAGAACAATTTTCAATGTTGTCAATTAGTCTTGTTACGTTTTCACTTTGCGGAACTCTCTTCTTAAGAAGATTAAGACTCCCGAAAATACTTGAGAGCAGATTATTAAAATCATGAGCCATACCGCTTGAAAGCTTTCCAATTGTTTCCAGCTTTTGTGCTTGGACCAATCTGTTTTCAAGAGCTAAGTTCAGTTCGCGGGTACGGATGCTTGTTATTGCAAAAGCAAGTAATGATGAAAGCCGCTCGAGAATAGCGGTTTCCTCGCTTGTGTAGCACTTACTCTTCCTGCCAAGTATAATATTCCCGATCATTAATTCTTCAAAAAAACATGGAAGAACAACTAAATATTTACAATCAAATATTTCCGTAAGATGAAAACCTATATTGGTTTTTACATTTTCAATGAACAAAGTTTTTTTGTTTATGGAGAGCCATCTTTGAATGTAATTCAGATTATCCTTCAAACCGCGGTTGGCTTCATCAGGATTTTCGATGTGCTTATCAGGATCATAATAATGAAAAGAAAATTTATTTTTGTCTTCTATTAAAAGTATAAGCCCGAATAAACTTCTGCTCGAGACGATACTTTTATTTAGTATCTCATCCGTTATCTTTGTAAGAGATTTTTCCTTAACAATAAACGATAATATTTCATTGAATTCCTGCTGGAAATTAATAATACTTCTTTCGGGAGGCAGATTGTTCTTAACAGCAGATTTGTTTTTTACTTCAAATTTTAAAAGATAGCCATCAAGCTTTTTATCAGTTTTAAGCGGTGTAACCAGCAGGTTATTATCTGAACCGGGAATTTTTATTGAAGCAGGTCTTTGCTTATCTAAAAGAAGAGATTCAATTTCCGAATAATGAAAAAGTTTTGAAACACTCTTTCCCTTTATTCTCTCAGTACCTGAATTCTTTTTAAAGTTTTTATTAAACCAGAGGATTTTCAGATCCTTATCTGCTATGGCTAAGGAATCTTTATCAAGTTCAAGTATTTCTTTGAGGGCGTATTTAGAAATGATTTTATCAATCATGAAAAATCTTAGTCTTGTCTTATCTCATATTTTTTGATTTTGGTATAAAGAGTCTTTGGACTTATCCCAAGTCGTGTTGCAGTTTGTGCTCTGTCCCATTTAAAAAAACTTAGTGCTCTTGCTATATGCCGTTTCTCAATCTCTTCCATGCTCATAATATCCTCTGAACTGCCATTATCTTCATAGATATTCGATGATCTGCTTTGAGAACCTACATTCGGAAGGCTTAAATCATCGGGCTGAATAAATTCACCTTCAGCAAAGATAATTGCCCGCTCAATGATATGTTCAAGCTCCCTTATATTGCCGTTGAATGAATATGATAGTAAAGCTTCCTCAGCTTTTTGTGAAAGTTTTTTCGGAGACCTGATAGGCGATTTGGTTTCAAGGAAATAATGCGCAAGAAGAAGGATGTCTCCTCGCCTGTCTCTTAAAGGAGGAATAGTAAGAGTTATTACATTCAACCTGAATAGAAGATCTTTTCTGAAATTTTTTTTATCAGCTTCGTCCATAAGGTTTCTGTTTGTCGCACCTATTACTCTTACATTTGAAGTCAGGCTTGTTATACCGCCGATTCTTCTGTATTCCCCATTCTCAAGAAATCTTAGCAGCTTTGGCTGGAGTGATAAACTTAGTTCTCCGATTTCATCGAGGAATAATGAGCCGCCATGAGCTATTTCAACAAGACCCTGCTTAGTACTTTTTGCATCGGTAAAAGCGCCTCTCTCATGTCCGAAAAGCTCGCTTTCAATTAATTGATCCGGAAGCGAAGCACAGTTGATAACAACAAATGGTTTATCTTCGCGTGCAGAATGTTTATGGATGTATTCGGCTAATAATTCTTTTCCTGTTCCGGTTTCACCCTCAACAAGAATATTTGAATCTGACATTGCTGCTTTATTGGCAAGATTTATAACCCTATGCAGTTCGGGGCTTTCGCCTATAATGTTGCTTGCGGATTTTTTATTTATCTGGTTTGAAAGGATAGTTGTTTTAACAAGCAGGTCTTTGTGTTCCACCGCCCTGTTTACTGCGAGAACAAGCTCATCAAAATTATAAGGCTTGGTTATAAAATCATAAGCTCCCATCTTTATGCAATCAATAGCTTTTCTTATTTCAGATTGTGCGGAGAGAATTACAACCTGGAGAGAAGCATTAAAATCGGATACAAATTTTAAAACTTCCTCGCCCGAAGTTACTTTCATATTTAAATCAAGAAGAAGAACGTCATAATGTTTCTTCTTTATCGCCTCTATTGCATAACTTCCATCATAGACAGCATCAACAACAAAACCTTCTTCTAAAAGCTGTTCCTTTAACAAATAACATAAAGTTTCATCATCATCACAGACAAGTATTTTTGCATTTTTTGACATATTACCCAGTTATAATAATTGTTTTACTATTCATTCAAAATTTGATATACCAAAGTCATTTATTTATATTTGCGCTCATTTAATTTTTCAGGGCGCGTAGCTCAGGGGTAGAGCATCTGCCTTTTAAGCAGAGGGTCGGTGGTTCGAAACCACCCGCGCTCACTATTCTTAATCCTTGAACCCCTCAGGGTTTATTTATACAAAAATATTACGTTTACATCATACAATCAAATAAAAACTCTTTTTATATTGGCATTACTTCTAATCTTTCTCAAAGATTATCTCAACATAACCATAAACATAGAGGCTTTTCAAGTACAGAGGAACAAAAATGGGAAGTATTCTGTTATTTGGAATGTAATCACAAAACTGAGGCAATGGAATTAGAATTTAAGGTTTGGAATTTTCAATGTAATAGAATTTATAAGATTGGTTATTTACTTTAGTAATTTTAATAGAATAACTCAGGATTTTTTAAGTGGGCGATATAGTTTTCTGGACATTGATACGTTTAGCAGTTTCAATTCCTTTGGTTTGGGTCTTAAAGGATTATTTAAATTATTCTCTCTGGTGGACCTCAATTGTTTTTATTTTATATGGATTTGTAATTCATCCTGCAATCCGCAGTTATAAGAGATTTGAAGAAAAAAATAAAAGCATATTTGAATCATCTCTTTGTTCAAGTTGTAAGCACTTTGATAAAAGCGCTGTATTATGCATCAAATATGATAAGCATCCTACCAATGATTATGTCCCTTGTGAAGGTAAGGATTGGGAACCAAAAAATTTTGAGAGCGAATAGTGTTTTTATATCAACTCTGTATAATAATCAAATCCGCGGGAATGATAGTGGTTTTTATTTACGAATCTTTGTTTGCATTTTGGGCAAGTCCACATAATCATTTGTTTAAATTTGGGCAGGTTCCACATATTTATAATGTAAATCAAATTTTACAGCAGAACGCATTAATTGATTGACAGGTTTACTATTCTTTTTTGCCGGGATATATTTTTGAGTAATTAAAGCTTCTATAAATATTTCATCACAGCCAGCATCTAATCCACTTATAATTTTTATCTCTGTTGCATTTCCCGATGAGTCAATTATAAATTCTACGATAACTATTCCTTTTATTCCGGATCTTCTTGCGATCTCGGGATACTTGATTTTGTTAATGAGACTGTCAATACCACCAATAATTTGTGGGGGTTCATCAGCTATTTCGTTTCCCCAGGTAAGAAAACTTAATAAATCAGTTGATGTTTGCCGGGACATATAACCAGGATAAGGAAGAATACAATTCATTGCGATAAGTTTTGGTCCAGAACTGCAGCAGAATGAAAATAAAACTATTATCGGCAGCAATATGTATATAAAAAGCAGTTTCATATTTTTATATGAATATATTAAAGTTATTAATTGATTTTTACAAACTCATAAGTAGTAAACTCAACAAATGGATGCACACTCAAAGTGAATGATTTAACTTTATTTCCTTCAGTTACAAAAGGAATTACTCTCACACCATAAATCGGATCGCTGTATGTGCATAGAAATCTGTTTTCACCAAGACTTTCAAGGTTTCCGTTTAGACTTGAGTGATGTTCAAAACTCATCTCAAGCATATCACTGGTTTTTGTAATATCAATATAACCGTAAACATCATGAAAATACCTTCCTGCATATTTATCAAGAGAAAGAGATGGATTTAAATTCATATTTACAGAATCACGAAGCTCGGTAATTCTTTTTTCTTCATTCACTCTGCCGGTACCAAATCTTTCATAAAAAGTATCACTGTAATTCCTATGAGGCAGCCCAAGGAATACATCTATTATTTCCCATTTGAGTGCAACAAATAATCCATTCTGATCTGTATTTGTTAAAACGACAACTCCAAGATTTTCTTCAGGGACTAAAGTAACAGAAGTAACAAATCCATTTACACCGCCAGTATGCCCTACAAGTTCTCTCCCTTCATAATCCTGGAGTTCCCAGCCAAGTGCATAAAGCCCGTAGTGCTGTTTATTAAAAAAGTGAGAAACCCGGCCAACAATTGAAGCAGGCTTCCTTGTTTTTTTAATAACTGAAGGAGGAATAATTTCTTCCTCACCAAGCTTGCCGTTGTTAAGCTGTGCAATAATCCAGTTGCTCATATCTTTAACGGAAGAGCTGATGCTTCCCGCAGGTGCAAGGTTATCAATATCTGGTATTGGAACCGGGACAGTTTTTCCATCAACTGTTGTGTGTGGTATTGCAACGTTATCAGCAGTTTTTAATTCTTCAGACAAGGCTAAAGTGCTGTTCATCTTTAAAGGACTAAAAACTCTTTCTTTAAGAAATTCATTCCATGTTTTGCCGCTTATCTTTTCTATTATTTTACCTGCAATTGCATAACCTGCATTAGTGTAACCCCATTTTGTTCTGAAGCTGTACATTGGTGTTAGCTGCCCGAACTTCTGGATCACTTCATTTAATGTTAGATCGGAAGTCCAGTACATAAAATCTCCCTGGAAAGTTTCCATTCCCATTCTGTGTGAGACTATGTCCGTAAGGTTTAATTCCTTTGCAACCCAGGGATCTTTCATAGTAAAATCCGGCAGCCACTTTTGCACTTTATCATCAAGAGAACATTTTCCATCATACTCAAGCAGCGCCAATGCAGTCGTTGTAAAAGCTTTTGTGTTTGAACCGATCATAAATAAAGTATTCTCATCAACTTTATCATTTTTTCCTTCTTCCCGAATACCATATCCTTTCAGCACCACAACTTCTCCATCTTTAACAACACAAATAGCAGCCCCTGGAATCTGCCAGGTTGTTAATGCTTTTTCAACATAGGCATCAAGGCTATCTGTTATGAATGAAGGGAGAGTTGTTTGCGAATAAATGTTTATGAAGGAAAAGAAAACGAAAATTATGAAGATTATTTTTTTATGCACGTTAAACTTCCCGATAATTTTTTCAATAAAATAGTTAATTACATTTTTATGTAACTGTTTAAATTGCTTTCTTCTTTTCTAAAATATTCTCTATAAAACTGAAAGCATTGTTAAAGACATCATTGACTGTTATGTCGTTAATATTCGCTGTGGATGACTGAATATAAAAATTATTTTCACCTTTCGGTGCCCATTCATACCCATGTGTAGGGCCAAACAATGAAATTATGTTTGCACCAACTCCTCCAGCAACGTGGAGCGTTCCAGTGTCATTAGTTATATAAAGGTCCGTCTTTTTTATGACTGCTCCTACTCTTCTAATCTCTGTATTCTCAAGCAAATTACAATTTATATTTAATGCCTTTAGATTTTTTTTAACCGAATGTGCAATTTCTTTATCGATAGCTCCGGATGTGATTAAAATATAACAATTATATTTTTCATAAAGCATTTTTATTAAGCTGATGAAATTTTCTATCTTCCACCTATTAACGATTTTTCCGGCCCCGGGGTGAAAAGTTAAAATTAATTTATTTTTGTCAGGGAAATTTTCATTGATAAAATTTTCAGCAAATCTAACCTCATCATCGCTTAAATGAATCCTTACTTCATTTTTTTCTTCTACAGTAAGGTTACAGCCGATTTGTCTCACTACATCTAAATTTCTTTCGATCTGATGAAGCTTCAATTCATCCCATTTAAAATCTGATTTAGCATTAAGAAGATATTTCATTGAATTAGACTTGCCGTCTATGCTTCTAACACCAACCCGGACTTTTGCACCCGAAAAAAAATTTATCAAATGCGAAGTACGGGAAATAGAAACTGTAGAAGGAACTATCCCTATCTGGTAATCATGATATTTTAATTCTTTATAAAATTCGGCTAACTTTTTTAATGAGGCTTTCCTGTAAGTTATAACTTTGTCTATATACGGGTTTATGTCACTGAAAAGAATTTCATAATTAATAGGTGATGCAACTAAAGTTATATGGGCCTGTGGAAATTTTTTTCTTATCGCGGCAAAAAGAGGAACAGAACAAAGCATATCCCCGAGTTGGTTGTGCTGCCGAACAATCAAAATATTTTTGACATTATCAGGTTTTATTTCATTTAATAACAAGTCTTTTATTTGCAAAGATTTTTTAACTAAATGTTATTATTTTGTTATAATTCAGTGGCAGAATTTAAGGATATTTGCCTGTAAAAAACAGGATAGTTATGAAAAAGAATGTTTTAGCAATCGGTTTAATAATTTTTTTATGCAGCATTACAGGGTATGGCTGTAAGGAAGAAAAATCAATAAATACAGAAAGCGAGATGAATGAAATGGATTCAACTCAAAACTTAAATCTTGATAAAGCAACTTTTGGCGGAGGATGTTTCTGGTGCACCGAAGCAATTTATGAAAGAGTTGAAGGCGTGCAAACGGTTCGGTCGGGTTATGCAGGAGGTCATGTAAAAAATCCTACCTATAAACAGGTTTGCGATGGAACTACCGGACATGCAGAAGTAATTCAAATTGGATATGATCCACAAGTTGTTTCTTATGATGAACTGCTTGAGATATTTTTCAAGACACACGACCCAACTACTTTAAACAGGCAGGGTGCAGATGTCGGGACACAATACCGTTCGGTTATTTTTTATCATAATAATGAACAGAAAAAGAAAGCCGAATATTATAAAGCTGAACTTGGTAAGTCGGGTGCATGGGATAGTCCGATTGTAACTGAGATATCACCTTTAAATAATTATTACCCTGCAGAAGATTACCACCAGGATTATTATGAGAATAATTCAAACCAGGGTTATTGCTCTTTTGTAATTGGTCCTAAAGTTGAAAAGTTTGAGAAGGTGTTTAAGAATAAGTTGAAAGAGAAATATTCTGAACAAAATTAATTTCATTCACAATTTGCAGCATAGAATTCATTCTGCATTGCTAATACAGACTGAAGTCTGTGCTGCATATTTGCCTGCAATTTAATCTTTATCACAAATCATTAGTATCCGTCCTTAAAATCATCCTAAAAAATATTTATAAGAGAAAGAATTGTTGAACATTAAACCATTTGTGATTTCTATTACTAAAGCGAATAACTTTTTAAGCTAACTTTCTAACGAATTAAGTTGTTCACTTACTAAAGGATTTCAAATGAAAATAATAAAATATTTTATGCTGCTTTTGTTTTTAGCACTTACAGCTTGTTCTCCGCTTGCTTTAAAACCGGCTGATTTCTCCTGGCCAGTTGAGTCTGTACTGGAAGTAAATAAAGATGGCTTTGTAAAAGAAGACAGGCATGCTCTCTTCTTCAACACGCAGAATATGTTTCTTGCAGAGACGGAGGATTCTTCTGCCTATCTTAATAAAGAAGTAAGAATAATAAGAGATGCAAAGGGCTATTATTACATTACTTCGGATAATTTTAAGAATGTTTATGTATTTAATGTTAATGATGGGGAATTGCGTCTTGATAATAAAATCCAGATATCTGATACAACAGGTATAAGCAAGCCAGCTTTCAATCAAAGACCTCCATATGTAGAGCTTGTTGAAGGAGGCAATCAACATTTATTAACAAATGATGGAATACAGAATGAGGAAGAAGATGAAGAATAAATTAATAATCAGCATAGTTTTAATTCATTTCCTTTTCGGAATGAATTTTTTATTCGCACAATCGGATTATGAGATTGTGCAGAATTTTAAAGAAAGAGTCAACAAGATTGAGCTGGAAATCAAAGATGCTGATTCTTTAGCAGCACTTAGTGAAGTTGAAAATAATATAGAAAAACTGAGAAGCGATTTTACTAAGAACAAAGAGCTTTTAGACAAGAGTCTTTATCCCGATAATTTTGATAAAACCATTGATAAACTGAGAAATTCATATACTCTCAGGCAAGGGGATTTTACCCAGATTGATGTTCTTCATATTGAAGTTACGGGTTTAAGAGAAGATATTGATACCCTTAACAGCAGGAATCGGGAACTTACAGTTCAGTTTGAAGAGCTGGAAAAACAAACCGGTGAACGTATCGCTGCACTTGAACAAACCATAGCACGGCTCAGTGCATCGCTGAAGAAAAGAGATGAGGTAGTGCTAAGCATGATTGACAGTCTGCTTCCCCCTACATTAAGAGATGGAGAAGACCTTAGTCCGCGGGAAAGGCAGCAGGTTCTTTCTGAGGCTGAAAAAACAAATGTTCTTTATCATATTAAAAGAGCTGTAAATGATAATATAAGATTTCTTGAAGCTACCAGGTTACAGGCTAAGGATATTGATGATCTTAAAAACCGCCAGGAAAATTTCACCCAAATATGGAAAAGTGTTGGGCCAACAATGGTTGAGATTTATTCTGAAAGAGGTAAAAGCACAAATGAACTAAAAGATATTGATGAAGCTTTTACCAGATGGCATAACGAACTCAACCGGGAAGTTTGGGAATCAATCAACGATGCGTTTGCAGAGAATGATATAAGCCTGCAGAGCTTTTCAAGCGGTAAGGAGTTTACTTCCGTAGTTACTAATTTTATTGATGATGAAATAAAGAATGCAGATGAAAAGGGAGATGCCGAAGCAGAAGCCACATATAAAAATTTTGTGGACAGCACATGGAATGAGGAAGTTGATCCCAACTGGGTACCTTTCCTGATTAGTAATAAGATGCTTTTAGAAGATGATAGAGATTCAATTGAAGTGAAGATAGCTTCATGGAAAGATACGGTTTATCCGGGCGGCATAAATTGGCTATATATTATAATTGCTGTGCTTGTTATTGCTGTTCTTATTCTTTTATTCACAAGAAAACCTAAAAAAACGGAAAGCCAAAGTACGGCGACCGGACAGCAAACTTAATTTTAACAAAACCTTTCGTAGCACAGATAAATAATCTGTGCTACGGCTTAAACAATCCAAATCACCCCAACCTTTCTTATCAGATTAAAGTCTAATCTCCAACAGTCATTAAAATAATTGTGAGGTTAATATGTTTAATAAAATAATACTTATTCTGTTCTTAACTATTTCAACTGTTTTTGCAGGCGAGGTAACAAAAAATTACGACTACAAAGATTTTCAAAAGGTTAGTGTGGGGTGGGGAATGAAAGTTGATATTTCACAATCCAGTGTATATAGCATTCAGGTAAAAGCTGATGAAAAGGATCTTGAATACCTGAAGGTTGAAAAAGATGGAGATGAATTGAAATTCTATATTGATAAAAAAAATTACCACAGGGAGGATGAAATAAATATCTCAGCGGCGGCAGTATCGGCAAACTAAATATGGATGCTTCTTCAAAAAGCTTTGATTGTGGTCTTTCCGGCGGTTCAATACTGGAAGGCTCTCTTAAATGTGCAGATATAAATATTGATCTTTCGGGAGGAAGCCAGCTCACTCTTGAAGGTAAAGGCGCAAACGCAGAGTTAATGGTTCAGGTGGAGCAATTTTTCATTTAAAAGATTTTACTGTTAAAAATACAGATGTTTCTTTATCCGGTGGTTCACAAGTCGCAATTAATATGAATGGGACTTTAAATGCATCCCAAAGCGGCGGCTCACAAATTACATATTTTGGCAATGCTGATATTGGCAGTACATCTTTTTCGGGAGGTTCAGGAATTTAGAAAGGTGATTAGTAAATGAGATTAGTAAATGAAAATGAGAGATATGCCGGATTTAAAATCTGGCATATCGAACTTCTTTTTACATTGAACTCCTAATGGAGTTCTCTATTTTTTTCTGTCATTCAATTCTACAAACATTCAACTCCTCCGGAGTTGCAGAATATTATTAACCAAATTGCAAAAACTTTTTTTTCTTACTCCCATAGGAGTTAAATATTTGTAGAAAAAAGTGCCACATACAAAACATGAACTCCAGAGGAGTTCAATGTGGCTTGCAGTTTCTTTTTATCCAATTCCATTTATATATTCTTTTAAGAAAAAAATAAAATTTTAAGGATGTATATATGAAAGTCGGTATTCTGGGTTCCGGGCCGGTTGCGCAGCAGCTTGGGCTTGCTTTTATAAAAGAGGGAAATGAAGTAAAACTTGGTACAAGAGATGAATCGAAACTGAATGATTGGTTAAAAAAAGCAGGCAGCAAAGCTTCAGTTGGGAGTTTTGAAGAAGCGGCTAAGTTTGGTGAAGAGATTGTACTGGCAACAAAAGGTACTGCTGCGGAGGCAGTTATTAATTCAGCCGGGAAGAATAACCTTGCTGGTAAGATTATTATTGATACTACAAACCCCATTAGTGATGATCCGCCGACTAATGGAGTGATACATTTCTTTACAACGTTGGAAGAATCACTAATGGAACGATTACAAAAATCAGTGCCTGATGCGAAGTTTGTAAAAGCGTTTAATATTGTTGGCAATGCGTTCATGTATAAGCCGCAATTTAAGGATGGTACACCAACAATGTTTATCTGCGGCAACGATGAGAATGCAAGAAAAAGGGTGAATGATATTCTTTTATCATTTGGGTGGGAAGTAGAAGATATGGGTAAAGCGGAAGCAGCAAGAGCCATCGAGCCGCTTTGCATATTATGGTGCATCAATGGATTTCTGAAAAATGAATGGGGTCATGCTTTTAAGCTGCTGAAGAAGTGATTATTATATTGTCTTTGCGAGTGAGTCTTCGAACGAAGCAATCTCGAAACTAAAAACCAGTATAGAAGTAAAGCTTATTTTAAAATTACCATCTTCTTGGTCTGAAGGTAATTATCTGATTTCAATGTATAGAAATAAACTCCGCTTGCAATATTGTTTGCGTTGAATTCTACCTGGTAAAAGCCGGGGAGCTTTTCTTCATTTATAAGAATTTCGACTCTCTCACCAAGTAAATTATATACAGATAAATTTACAAATGATTGTTTGGGAATTAGAAAAGATATTGTTGTAGCCGGGTTAAACGGGTTGGGATAATTCTGCATTAGTTCAAATTTATCAGGTGGGGTGGTAACAACATTTATTGTTTTATGATAAGCATTGTTCTTATTGTCTGTTATTTTAAAAACGATTTCACCTTTCTCATCAACAACAACTTCCTTATTTATATCAAAGCTGAATGATGCTGATTTGTTTTCATAACTTTTTATTCCGTTTATAATAGTTTCTTTATTTCTGATTACAAGCCAATCAGGTGCTTGCGTAACTTCTATTTTCAGATTCTTAATCTCCTCTTTAGAAGAATTATTAAAAGCTAATTCAATTACATTATCCTTTGAAGCCACAGGAACTTTATGAATTGTTTGTCCATATCCATTGAACAAGTAAAGGAATAAACAAAGAAAATAAATTTTTAGCATAGAACCCTCATTAAAATTAAATTATGTTATTCTGTCTTTTATATAAATAAGGTGATAATGAAGAAAAACATACCCTTCATCGGTTAAAGTTGGCGGATCACCTTGCTGCAATTCAATAGAATTAAGCATTGAATTTATTTCATTTACCGCATTGGTCAACTGATTTTTTGAAATATACTTTTTAATGTTCGTTAAGCGGGTTTTATAATTATTATAAAGTGTTTGATTAGTAATCCAGCCATAAGTGTATAAGCTGTCATTATAAACCAAAAGATTTACTGACATTTGGTATGGGGTAACTGTTGAATCTGGTTCGGGGGGGATGAATTCATCTTTGTAATATTCAATTACCGAAAAAGCAACTGTATCTGTTTCATTTGGGAGATAGACTATTATTGCTTTTAAATCCCAAGGTTTACCAAAAATTGTTAGTATAGATTCAGCAATATTTATCCTAATACTTGGATCTTCATCAACGTAAATTTTTTGTATTAAAAATGAATTTAAATTGCCATAGTTTAATGAAACCAAGTGTCTTAAAGATTTCATTCTTACAGCCATATCTAGATCATTTTCAGAAATTTCAAGAACTACATCAATCACTTCATTACCATAATTATCAACCAAAATATCTAAAGCCCTGCTTCTATCCCAACCATAACGTGCATTCAAACTTTGCGAAATCAATCTTGATTTTGCTCCTTCTTCAAGGCTCGGAACATTTTGTATTATTTTTTCCAATAAATTAATTGCTAACGTCTGGACATCCAATGTGTCGTAATCCACAATATCAATAACTAGATCAGCTTTTGAATAGTCATCAAATTCGAACAAAATATCAACAGCGAATAGTTTATTAAATAATTTAATTTTATTTGGAGCTGATAAATTATCAACTTCATCTATAAATGTATTTGTAAGATCTAGAATATTTTCAGCATTTAATTTATATAGGGCATCTAAATAGTAACTTTTAAGAGTTATTCCTTGCTCAGAATCGAATTTACTTTCCAAAGCAGATATAGCTTCAGTTGTGTTACAGATAATTAAACTATCAATGGCTTCATAAATGTCAACTCTATTATCAGAATTTAGTTTCGCCAACAAAGTTTCTGTATTACATTGTGATAAGAGTTTTCCATTAGAAATAATAAAAATTAAAACTATAAATGCAGAATAAATTATTTTCATATTTTCCTCAATTGCAGTTTATTTCTTGATAATCCTTAAGTAAGTCTATATAACTATCAATTAGATAACTTACCTGGTTTTGAAGATATTGTTCTTGTTTTTGTGGGTTTAATTTATTCCATTGTTTTGCAAATTCTTTTTGGAATTCAAATACAACATTTGAATAAATTTCACTCCTTATCCTCAAAGCATCATTACTGTTATGCTCAAAATCTTCACATGCATATTCGACTTTGTCTTCATATAAATCCCTAAAATACTCAACCATTTCAGAAGATCTTACAATACTATCAGCTTGAGCATAATGTCTCATTTCATGTTGAAAAACAATAGGTTTCAGAATGTATTGTGGATAATTTCCATATGTTTTCATTAAATTTGCTTCATAGGTTGATATTAAGCTGCATTTATACCAATGCGGTATATCATCAAAGGTTTCGACAAAATATGTACTTGGTGGTAAGTTGTCTGTACAATAGTCAATTATATTTTTAATCTTAATTATATTAGAATTATCCATTTTATACTGCCATGTTTGAGTTTGAAGATTAAAACAATATTCTACAATACTAAAATCGCTTATATTTTTACCCGTTGGGGAAAAAAAAGAAACCCAATTTGGATTTTCTTGGCAAGGATCTTTAGATAATAAATTCGCATTATAACTTGATGGTATCCCATCAAGTATTATTTCTGGAATAGAAGGATTTTCTTCCTCACAATCAAATTCAGGATCACAACCAGGCGGTGTTCTTGCAGCAAACGTAATAGTTCCGGATTTATTGATTTGAGGAGTTTCGGGGTAATTAACATGGTAAATAGTAAATGATACAACATTATTTATTATGGAGCCCAGTGTAACAGATAGATCAATCCAGGTACCGGAACTACATATTTTTGCAGTGAGACTTACAGGTGAATAGGCTGGTTGATCTTCAATAATCCATAATAAATTTCCAATACAAGTACACATAGGATTGGGAATACAATTACAATCTTTTACAATGTGGACTGTGTTTCCAACAGTTAGTTCAATCTTCAAACTGCCAATATTAGAACAGTTATTTATAAAGAGATCCACATCCCCATAAAAAGGTGTAGTTAAACCACTTTCTATTCCATCGCCTCCTCCTTTAGGAGATAAGTAAACTTCTTCTTTTATTACCACTTGTGCAAAGCTATCTAACTGCATAACAACGCAAAAAAATATTATTAAATATTTTAGCATTCGGCATCCCTCTCCGATACTGACAAAAATGACACGTTTAATTTTGGTTAATGCAGTTTGCGAAAAGCCTCCAAATTCTTCCTGTAACTTTTCTTCAAAAAGCTGAATGCAGTTTACAAAAAAAACACTAAATCAAGATAAAATTTTAGATTTTTTAATTTTTCTTTTCCTTTACAAACAGCATAAGCAGAGTAGAAATCATCCCGACACAAAAAATAATTATCCACAAATTAAAAGGACCGAACCTTTCATAAATCTCTGTACCAAGCCAGGGACCAAGCATAAAACCTACACTGAATGTCATCTGGAAGTATCCCATATATTCTCCCCTCTTTTTAGGAGGAGCAATTTCCGAAACATAAGCTGCTGTAACCGGGAAGAAAATCATTTCACCAATTGTCCAGATAATTATTGTTGTTGCTAAACCAATCCCTTCATTAATAAAAGCCATGCCGCCAAAACCAATACTGCAAAACAGGGCACCGAGAAACAATGAATTCTTATATCTCCAGTTGCTCATCCATTCATTCAAAGGAACTTCTGCTATAATAATAAGAACAGTATTTACTGCTGAGAATAAACCAAAAGCAGCCGTTGTATAACCAAGATCTTTAACAACAAAAATGGGCATTGCACCAATATGCTGAAAGAAAACAATGGTTACGGGAGTTATCCCGATTAGGAAGAAGAGGAATATTTTATCCTTTAAAACAGAAAATTTTAGACCCGGTTCTTCAGCTTTTCCCGATAGATCGGGATGACTTTCTTCTCTCTTCAAATTAAGCTTAGCAAATGTAAGATACAGCCCGGCGGCTATAGTGGAAAATCCATTAGCATAAAAGAGTAAAGAGAAATCAATAAGAGAAAGGAAACCTCCCGCAACAGGGCCTACGCTCATTCCAAGATTTATTGCAAGGCGATTTAATGCAAATGCTGTTCTTCTTTGGGGAGTATCGGTAACCTCTGAGATCAAAGACATATTTGCAGGACGGAATGATTCATTAATTACAGACCAGATGAAAGTTATAAACAAAATCAGGTAATAGTTTGTAATGAAAGAAAAAAGAAAAAGAGTGACTCCTGAAAAAATCAGCGAGAATTTCATTACTTTTAATGCACCGATCTTATCACTTATCCTGCCTATTACCGGTGCAGTTACAAGTGCAGCAAAACCATAAACCGCAATAACAAAACCAGCCTCTGCCGGACTTACTCTTCTCTCGCTTGTTAAGTAAAGTGTAAGGAATGGGAGAACCATAGTTCCTGTACGGTTAATAAGAGTTGTAAAAAAAATTACCCACATATCGTGAGGTAACTTTTTAAGTCCTTTCCATGGGTTCATAAAATGATTTTGATTTATTGGAGAGTAAAAATGTCAGTTTAGATTTGATAAAGCAAGATGCAATTATTTTATAATTACAAACAAAATCCTCGTAACACAGATTAGTAATCTGTGCTACGATTTGTTTACCCGATTGACACCTCAATTAATATTAATTAAGTTTCTTACCAAAATTTCCCCACTGAGTGAAAGCCTTCCCCGAACTTGTTTCGGGGTCGAAGTGTTAAAAATATTATAAAAGGAGATACCTCAATGACCGCCGTTGAAATAAACTATCTTGCTGTTTTTGTTTCTGCAATAATAATTTTTCTTTTGGGAGGATTATGGTATTCACCGGTTTTGTTTGCAAAGCCTTGGATGTCTGTAATTAATAAATCAGAAGAAGAGCTTAAAAAAGATGCAAAGCCTACAAACTACCTTGTAGCTTTTTTGCAGGGACTCATCTCATCTTATGTACTGGCTATTTTTATTTCCTGGGCACAGGCTTCAACTGCCGGAGGCGGTGCATGGATTGCCTTTATGTGCTGGTTTGGTTTTGCAGGAACAACTTCTCTTGTTCACGGCATTTTTGCAGGAAGACATTCAAAGCTCTGGATGATTGATACTGGTTATACGCTTGTTTCTTTTATAATTGCTGGAATTATACTTGCTGTGTGGAAATGATTTTAAGCTTAATGTAGTAAAAGTAATAAAGGATTTCTAAAATAACTTTGCCAATAATGAATTATAATTTATATTGTACAAAGCTGTAGAAGAACAAAACGGGAGAATTATTCTATGGAATCGGTAGATCAATTAGCTAAGAAAGCAATCGGGCTTCAACCGGTAGAACGCATTCGTTTAGTTGAAGCAATTTTATATAGTCTTGATAAACCGGATCCGGAAATTGAAAAGAGCTGGATTGCCGAATCCGAAGCACGGTATGAGGCATATAAACGCGGAGAGCTTCAGACAAAAAACTGGGATGAAATAAAAAAGAAATATAACGGTTGAAAATCCGGTTAATATCTCCGGCAATTATTGAATTGGATGAAGCAGTAAAGTATTATGATCACCAATTACCGGGTTTAGGCTTTCGCTTTTTTCAGGAAGTTTCTTCATCTATTGAACGAATAAAGTTAATCCCGGAAGGATGGACAAAGATAGGTGTGCGGACACGACGTTGTATTCTAAAAGGTTTTCCTTATGCAATCTTATATGTAAAAGAAACGGAAGAAATTCTCATCACGGCATTGCACATCTACACAGAAATCCCGAACATTACAGAAATAGAATTACGTAAGAGCTTGAGCTGCTGGAATTATTCTGGCGGTGTGGAAATAAGCCCATAAATTTTTTTTAATTAATAAGGATAAAAAAATGAAATTCAATTTCTTAACAATGTTAATTCTTTCAGCCTCAATCTTTTTTTCGTGTGAACAGAAAAAAGAAAGAGAAGTAAAGCAATATGCCATAGAAGATTTTTACAAAAATAAGCAAATATCCGGAGGTTCATTCTCACCCGATGAATCCCGTCTGCTTGTAACAAGCAATGAATCAGGAATATATAACGTTTACGAGATTTCCATTGCCGATGGTAAACAACACCAGGTAACTAATTCCAAAGTTGAATCCTTTTTTGCTGTTGATTACGTTCCTTCAACGGGTGATATTATTTAGAGATCGGATAAAGGGGGAAACGAAATAAGTCATCTTTATCTACTTAACAAAGATGGTTCCCTTAAAGACCTTACACCTGATTCTCTTGAGAAGGCAAATTTTTTAGACTGGTCGCTTGATAAGAATTCTTTCTTCTATCTTTCAAACAAACGCGATCCTAAATTCTTTGATCTTTATAAAATGGAAGTTGGCTCCTGGCAATCAAAAATGATTTACAGGAACGATAAAGGTTTGGACGTAAATGCAATCTCCTGGGAGGAGAAGAATCTTGCTCTTAGCCGGAACATTACTACAAGCGAAAACAAGTTATATCTTTATAATATTTCTACAAAAGAGATGAAAGAAATTTCCGATCTGGGTATAAAAGGAATATACAATGCCTCCGGGTTCAGTAAGGATAACAAATCTCTTTTTTATATAACGGATGCAAATAAAGAGTTTCAATATCTCGTGCATTATGACCTTGCAACCGGTGAGAGTAAGACAGTATTTGAAACTAACTGGGATGTAATGTACAGTTATGATTCTGAGCATGAAAAGTATAAAGTTATTGCTGTTAATGCAGATGGGAAAAACAGTTTAAAAATTGTCAACAACGAGACCGGCAAGGAAGTGAACTTTCCCGACATACCCGATGGAGATGTAACTGCAGTTTCTATTTCTCCAAATGAAAAGCTTATGAGATTAACAGTCGGCAGCTCAAAAGCTACAAGCAATATCTATGTTTATAATTTTGATTCTAAAGAAATAAAAAAGCTTACTAATACACTTAATCCTGAAATAAATCCTGATGATCTTGCCTCAGCGGAAGTAGTCCGTTTCAAATCTTTTGATGATCTTGAAATCCCTGCTATCTGGTATAAACCTTTGAATGCATCTGCGGATAATAAAGTTCCGGCTTTAATCTGGGTTCATGGTGGTCCCGGAGGACAAACGAGAGTTGGATATTTTGCTCTTATACAATTCTTAGTAAACCATGGTTATGCTATTCTTGCTGTTAATAACCGGGGCAGCAGCGGTTATGGAAAATCATTTTATAAGATGGATGATCTTAACCATGGTGAGAAAGATCTGGCTGATTGCATCTATGGTAAAAAATATTTGCAAACTTTGGATTACATAGATTCACAAAAGATAGGAATTATTGGCGGCTCTTATGGTGGATATATGACTATGGCTGCAATGACTTTTCACCCGGATGAGTTTAAAGCCGGTGTTGATATTTTTGGTGTAACAAACTGGCTGCGGACTCTCAAATCAATTCCGCCATACTGGGAATCATTCAGAGAAGCATTGTACAAAGAGCTTGGCGATCCTTTCTCTCCTGATTCAGTTCGCCTGTATAATATTTCTCCTCTATTTCATGCAGATAAAATCAAAAATCCTGTTATGGTTTTACAAGGTGCAAATGATCCCCGTGTTCTTAAAGTTGAATCTGATGAGATAGTTGAAGCTATGAAGAAAAATAATGTACCCGTTGAGTATGTAGTTTTCCCTGATGAAGGACATGGCTTTGTTAAGAAAGAGAACGAGATAAAAGGTTATGGTGCTATTGTAACTTTTCTTGATAAGTATTTGAAAGGGAAGTGAGAAGTAAACAAAATAATATTGCATTTAATTCTCATCTATTATTTTATCTTGTCATAGAAGAGCATTGCATTATTTCAACCGACTGATAACAATTAAGTAATCACAAGAAATGACTTCTGACAAAAATCTTCCTTTACGTACTGAAATTTTGGATATAGCACTAAATGTTGAACAAAATGTAAACTCAATATTACTGATATACTTGAGCATTGAAAGTGAAGAGCGAAAAGCATTTACAAACAAGAGTGGTAACCTTTCTTTCAAAAGCAAAATTGATTTATTGTTTGACTTGGAAATATTTAATAAAGAGGAACACAAGCAATTTCTTTTACTTATGGAATATAGAAATCAATTTTTACACAACATTGATTGCACATCTTTTACTTATGCTGTTTCAGTTCTGGGGACTGATAAGGAGAAAAGTTTATTAAAATTTAGTGACTTGGAACCTGACTACGACAAAGAACTTCGTTGCAATAATGCATTTAAAAATCTTTATTCTAAAAGTATCGGAGTAGCATTGGAAAAGATTAGAAAAAGGATGCAAATCATTGAAGAGAAAAGAAAGTTGCTTACAAATTTGACAAATAATTCAGTCTTTTTAATAGACTCTTTCTTTAACATTATTGATAAATTATTTGAAATGTATGAACCAAATTTTTCAGACTCTCTAGAAGTACTAAAATTGAAAACTCAAATATTTGAAACGATTGCACAAGGCATAGAAAGGATTAATTCAACAGAGGAGTATAAACTTTTGCAAACTCAATTACAGAATTCTTTAACACCCGACAAACTCAAAAAATATTTTAGGAGGTAAATATGAACTGGCCGTATGTGCCAAAGGTCTGCGAGATTTGATAAATAAGACTGAAACAAATAATATTGCGTTGTTTCATTAGTTAGCGGCAAACTTTAAGCAATTTTATTAACTTGAAGAGAGAATAATGTAATCATACTATGAGTACTTCAGCTACCATGCTCAGAAATAAGTATGGTTTTGAATATCCTTTTAAATCCGATCCCCTTGCAGAGAAAGCGTTGCGTTATTTAAAAGGTGAGAAGCACTTGCTTGATGTCGGTTGTGGAGAAGGCGCCGATAGTGTGTTCTTTGCAAAGAAGGGATTCCAGGTTACAGCTATAGATAACAACAAAATATATTTAAGTCGTTTGCGTGCATTTACAAGTGATAATAAGCTTACAAATATTTCAATAAAGTATGGCGATGTAATAAATTATCCTTATCGCCAAAACTTTTATGACGTGATCAACTGCTTACTTGTTGGCTGCTGCATGAAGCGAAGTGATTTTGAAAGGTTGCTTATAGGGCTTAAACAGACGGTGAAACGGGCTGGCATTATCGTTATGTCATTACGAAATTATCTTGACCCAGAATTTACTGATTATGTTTCTACTGAAAGAATGATTGAGCCTAATACCTTTAGGAAAAAGGAAGACTGCTGCAAGATTCGATATTTCATTGAGAAAAATAGGCTTCGTGAGGCTTTTGCAGATTTTGAAATTCTTTATTACTACGAAGGCTATGCTCCAGATAAGTACAGAGAGGTTTCAAAGCATGGAGATTCATACATTATTTGCAAGAAAAAAAATTAAAGTCAAAAACGAGAAATTGTGCTCGTTAGAAGTAAAGGAAATAGGGTAGCCGCTAACAGCAGCTTTACGAAATAAGGACTGAAGAATATAAACTCAACTAAATATCTTTAAGTAGCTACAAGAAGTAAATGTAGCTGAAGTTTTTCAAATGCCCTTACTTCTTAAAGCTGTAAATCGTTATAGGCAACCCTAAAAAACAACAGGACGACCATTAACTTGACAGGCAGACAAGGACGGGACAGCAACAATTTCGGCAAAGCCGTTTGGCTATCCCTTCGCAAAATGCAAAAGAGGTGCATTAGTTTTTATTTTTTATTTTGGTATGCACCACATTTGCTTTTGCCCCAACCGCACAAACCAAACGCAGGGGCAAAGTCAAAAGAGCCAAATTTTCCCGCAGAAAAAATATGTCCGATATTACTTTTATATTTACAACAAAAATTTTATAAACTAAAATAATGACAGGAGAATCTTTAGACATACTTCAAAATCAGTTGGAAAAACTGGAACAATTTTTTCCCGAAGCCATTACAGAAGGAAAAATTGATTGGGAAAAACTTCAGGCAACACTTGGAAAAGAAAACCTTGAGTTCCGAAACGAACGCTATGTTTTGAATTGGGCTGGCAAGACAGACGCTTTTAAAGTATTGCAGCAAGCTACAACCGCAACGCTGAAACCCGCTCCCGAAGAATCCATAAACTTTGAAACTACCGAAAATGTTTTTATTGAAGGCGAAAATCTTGAAGTGCTGAAAGTGTTGCAGAAAGCATACTACGGAAAAATAAAAGTCATAGAAATTGACCCGCCATACAACACGGGAAGCGACAGTTTTATTTACCCCGACAGTTTTAAGGAAAGCAAAGAGGAATACCAAAAAAGAATTGGCGATAAAGACGAAGAAGGTTATTTGCTCAAAGAAGGATTCTTCCGCAAAAACAGCAAGGACAGCGGACACTACCACAGCAACTGGTTAAGTATGATGTATCCCCGCCTGTTTCTTGCAAAAAACTTATTGCGTGATGACGGTGTAATTTTCGTTCACATAGACGATAACGAAGTTCATAATCTTCGGTTGATAATGAATGAAATTTTTGGTGAGGAGAATTTTGTTGCACAAATAGTTTGGGAAAAACGATATGGAAGAAGCAATGATGTAAAGTTTTTTTCCTCAGTTACAGATTATATTCTTCTCTATAGAAAAACTGGCAACCTTACTATGCTTCGTGAGCCAAGAGAAGAATCAACCAATGAAATTTATTCAAACCCTGATAATGACCCAAGAGGTTCTTGGACAAGTGTATCATTTGTTAGTCAAAGGACTAAAGAAGAAAGAAAAAATCTTGCATACAAAATTAAAAACCCATTTACAGGAAAAGAAGTTGAACATCCTGTAAATTCTTGGAAATATAGTTTTGAAAAATATGAGAAACTTCAAAAAGAAGATAGGTTTTATTGGGGTAAGGATGGCAAACAAAAATATCCAAGAATAAAAAGATTCTTATCAGAATTGCCCGAAGGTTTAGTTTCTGTTAATCTCTGGAAACATCAAGAAGTTGGAACAGGTGAAATTGGAACAAGAGAAGTAGATGCTTTATTAGGAAAGGAAGTTTTTACTTATCCAAAACCAACGCCACTACTCAAAAAACTTCTAAAAATTGGTTCTAATTTGGATTCTATTATAATTGACTTTTTTGGTGGTTCAGGTTCTACGGCACAAGCCGTTTTAGAGCAAAATAAAGAAGATGGAGGCAGCAGAAAATTTATCATTGGTCAACTTCCTGAATTGTGCGAAGAATCTACAGAAGCATTTAAAGCGGGATATAAAACAATTGCAGATTTATCAAAAGAAAGAATAAGAAGAGCAATTAAAAAAATACAAACAGAAGTAGAAGAAGCCCAAAAGAAAAAAGAAGGTGAATTGCCACTGACCATTGACCAATCACCGCTGACCACTGATTTGGGTTTCAAAGTTTTCAAACTCTCATCTTCTAATTTCAAAATATGGAGAGGTAATGAAATCACGGAAGAAAATTTAGAAACTCAGTTGGACGCTTTCACCAATCCGGTAAGAGAAGGAAGCGAAAAAGAGAATATGCTTTACGAGTTAATTCTCAAATCAGGGTATTTACTCACCGACAAAGTTTCCCCTCTTGAGAGGGGATTAAGGGGTGTGTTCTCTATTGCCAATGGTGAGCTCATCATTGCATTGGAAGAAATGAATCAGCAACTCATTGATAAAATTATTTCAGCGAAGCCGAAAAAGGTAATTACGCTTGACAAACTTTTTTCTGGTAACGACCAACTGAAAACAAACACTGTATTGCAAATGCGTGATGCAGAAATTGATTTTAAAACAATATAAAAGATTAAATTATGGAAGAAAAAAAATCAATGAAAATATTCGAGAACGGTGCAACCTGGATTCGTGCCGACTTTCATTTGCATACAAAAGAAGACAGGAAATTTCAATACTCTGGTGTTGAAAATGATTGCATCAATTTATACATTAATACATTGAAGGAGGAAAAAATTTCTCTTGCTGTTATCACAAACCACAACAAGTTTGCGTGTTCAGAATACAAGGCGATTTCAAAAAAAGCACGGAAGGAAGAAATTTATGTTTTGCCTGGTGTAGAACTTTCAGTAAATGATGGTTCAAATGGTATTCATACACTTGTAGTTTTTGATCCCGATCAGTGGCTTGAAAGTGGAAATGATTTGATCAGTCAATTTCTAACTTCAACTTTTTCAGGTAAGACAAACTATGAGAATGAAAACGGAAGATCAAACCATAGTTTAATTCAAACAATTGATCTGCTCAATAAATTTGAGAAAAATTATTTTCTCATAATGGCTCACATTGAGCAACGTAGTGGTTTTTTGGAGGAGTTAGATGGAGGGAGAATTAGTGAGTTTGCAAATAATCCTGCTTTCAAAAAAACTGTTTTAGGTTTTCAAAAGGTTCGCACACGCGATAAGATTAAAAACCTGAATACATGGTTCAACAATCAGCTTCCTGCATTTGTAGAGGGTTCAGATGCAAAATCCATAGAGGAAATTGGTAAGGGAGAAAAAACTTTCATCAAAATTGGCGCATTCAACTTTGATGCCGTGAAGTATGCTTTGATGGATTGGAAATATAGAGTGAAAAAAGAAATTCCTGCACTCACGCAAGCATACATAAAATCAATTTCATTTACCAGCAGTAAGCAAGAAATAAAAGAAGTGCTTCTCAATCCTGCAATGAATAATCTAATCGGGATTCGTGGCAGTGGCAAATCGACAATATTGGAAACACTTCGATACGCCCTAGATATCTTACTGATTAAATCCGAAGAAAATAAGGATAGAGACATTGATTATAAGAATAACTTGATCGCAAACTTTCTTGGCAGTGGCGGGAAAACAAGATTAGAAATAATAGACCACCAAGGAAACCTAGTTGTCGCTGAGAAAATATTTGGCGACAGAACAAATATTTATGTAAACGGCAATCTAAATTCCAGTTTAAAAATTTCAGGAATACTGAAGAAGCCGCTTTACTTCGGTCAAAAAGACCTTTCCAACATTAAAGGTTCTAATAGTATTGAAAGTTTGATTAATCAATTAATCGGTGAAAAAGTAAAAACTCAACGACAAAATATTGAAGAAAAAAATGCTGAGGTGCTCAATATCTTAAATGATATTTTACGCCATAACAAATCACTTGCACAAAAGCCAGACCTTGAAGCAAAGAAGGCAGCTTTGGAACACAATCTGAAAGTGTTCACTGACTATGAAATTGATAAGAAGTTGAACCGCCAGATTGAATTTGATAAAGATGCTAATCGCTTCAAGAGGTTAAAAGAGTTTGAGCAGGATGTAATTACCAATCTCGAAGAATTTATTTCCAACTACAAAGACACCTTCAAATCGTACCTTGGCTATCAGTCAAAGGAAAATGCCGACTTAATTGATAAAGCATACAAATCATTTGAAAGTTTTGTCAATCTTTTTAATCAACTAACAACACTGCTTTTACAAATGAGGAAAGAGAACGCGAATCTTTCAGCAATAGAAAAGCAATTCCTCAACAGGTATGAAGATTTGAAAGAAGAATTTTCCAAAATCAAACGAGAAATAAATCTCCCCAACATTCAGGCAGATGATTATGTGAAATACACAAAGGAATTAGAGAACACGAATTTCAAGTTGAAAGAGTTAGAAAAAATAAAAAATAAAACCGCACAACTTCAAAAGCAGTTGATTGTTTCACTTACACAATTACAGAAACTTTGGAATGATGAGTTTAATCTTGTGAGTGAGGAAATTGAAAAAATCAATGCTGACCAATCTTCAATTAAGATTGTAATGAAGTTTAAAGGAGATAAAGAAAAGTTTAAAGAATTCTTAAAAGACAGTATTCGGGGAACTGGAATCAGGGAACAAAACATTCAGGCATTGGTTGATGAGTATTCAGACCTGATTGAAATATATCGTGACTTGAATGAAATTACATCAGCAACTAAAGTCAGCGATATTCTTTCAGGCGGTAGTCAATTCAATTCGTTCAAAATTCGTTTTGAAGAAAATCTCGGAACATTTTTAACCTATCGAGTGCCGGATTATTTTGAAATATTTTATAAAGACAAACCGCTCATTGAACATTCACTTGGTCAGCGGGCATCAGCGCTCATAATTTTTCTTCTCTCTTTGAAAGAAAATGACATCATCATTATTGACCAGCCCGAAGATGATTTGGATAACCAAACAATTTATGATGATGTGATAAAAGTGCTACGCGATTTAAAAACAAAAACACAATTCATTTTTGCAACTCACAATCCGAATATCCCAGTGCTTGGCGATTGCGAGCAGATTGTAAGTTGCCGTTATGACAACAAAAAAATATCTGCTACAATAGGAAGCATTGATGACATCAATATCCGCAAGAACATTGTAACCATCATGGAGGGCGGAGATGAAGCATTTGAAAGACGAAAAATGATTTACGAATTATGGAACCAATAGAACTTTTAGACATAATAGCAAAAGGCGAAAGCAGCACCGTTCAATTCAAAGAACGGGTGGATGACGCTCATAAAATCAGTCAAGAATTGGTTGCGTTTTCTAATTCAAAGGGCGGGATTATAATTATCGGCGTTAATGATGAAACTGGTGCGCTGAACGGGTTATCTTTTAAAGAAATTCAGGAAATTAACGATCTCCTTTTCAACGCCGCCACTAATAATGTAAAAGACCCTATTAACATAAAAACTGAAACAGTAGAAATTCAGGATCAAAAACTGATATTGGTTTATGTTGACGAGGGTTTAAGAAAACCCTATAAGGACAAAAATGGTGCGATCTGGATAAAGAGTGTTTCCAATAAACGCAGAGTAACTTCAAATTATGAAATTGCACGTCTTCTCCAAAGTAGTGGCAATCTTGCAGCGGATGAAGAACCTGTTGCAAACACTACTCTAAACGACATTGCTGTTGACTTTTTTAAAAGTTTTGTTCAAAAGAAAACAGGGAAAAATTTTAATGACCTTGGTCAATCACTTTCCCAAATTCTAAACAATATGGGATTGGCAAAAGATAATAAACTAACTCTTGCCGGTTTGTTATTGTTCGGAAAAAAACCTCAGGCATTCAAACCTGTTTTTTCTGTTCAGTGCATTGCTTTTGTCGGTAATGATATTGCTGGTAAAGAATACAGAGATAGTGAACCCCCGTTTGAAGGCAACTTATCGGAGTTATATGAAAAGACAATGAGTTTCATGCTTAGGAATCTTCGTAAGGTTCAGGTTGAAGAATCATTCAATAGTTTAGGTGAGTTAGAAATTCCGAAAGAGGCATTGGAAGAATTAGTAGTGAATGCTTTGATTCATCGGGACTACTTCATACAATCATCAATCAAAGTTTTTATTTTCGACAATCGAATTGAAATAATCAGTCCGGGTAAACTGCCAAACAATTTGACAATTGAAAAAATAAAATCATATACATCAATCGCTCGCAACCAAATTCTTTTTTCGAACGCTAGATATTTGCTCCCCTATATTGGAATTGGAAGTGGCATTCCAAGAGCATTGGATTCTTATCCGGAAATCGATTTTGTTGATGACATTGATAAAGAACTATTCATTGCTGTAATTCGAAGAAAATAATCGGTAATGAAACTACACTTTGACAGCAAACAGGAATTCCAGTTAGAAGCAGTAAAAGCCATTACTGATATTTTTGAAGGACAGCCGTTGAGCAGTGGCGACTTTGAATTTTCAATCACTCAGCCGGGAGCATTGCTTACTGAAAACGGTTTCGGAAACAAATTAGATTTTTCCCGCCTTGACCAGTTGACAGAAAATATTCAGCTTGTTCAAAAAAATAACGGCTTGAAAGTTTCAACTAAAGATGAAATCATAAGCAACGGCTGGAATTTTTCTATTGAAATGGAAACAGGCACAGGAAAAACTTATGTCTATCTCCGAACCATTTATGAACTGAATAAACTTTATGGCTTCAAAAAATTTGTAATTGTAGTTCCATCGGTTGCTATCCGTGAAGGTGTCTTGAAAAATTTGCAAATTACTCACGAGCATTTTCAAAATCTTTATGACAAAGTTCCTGTTACTTATGATGTTTATGACAGCAAGAAAGTTTCAAATTTGAGAGGTTTTGCATCTGCAAATACTATTCAGGTATTAGTCATCAATATTGATTCATTTGCAAAAGATGAAAATATAATAAATAAGCCAAACGATAAACTCACCGGGGAAAAGCCGATTGAATTTATTCAAAGCTGCAAGCCGATTGTGATTGTGGACGAACCGCAGAATATGGAAACGGAAATCCGTAAAAGAGCAATTGAAAATTTAAGTCCGCTTTGCACGCTTCGCTATTCTGCAACGCATACGAACCTTTACAATTTAATGTATTCGCTCAATCCAGTAAAAGCGTATGATTTGGGTTTAGTAAAGCAGATAGAGGTTGATTCAGTGGTGAGCGAAAATGATTTTAATTCTCCATTTCTCCAATTAGAAAATATCACACGAACTGGAAATGCAATTAAAGCAAAAATAAAAATTGATGTAGCCACAGAAGATGGAGTAAAAAGAAAACCGGTTACGGCAAGCGGAAAAAATCTTGATTTGTTTCTGCTGTCCAACAGGAATGAAAAATACGATGGACTGAAAATTTATGAAATTGATTTTGGCAATGAGTAAATTGAACTTAGCAACGGAATTGTTTTGAAGAAAGGTGAAACGCAAGGCGGAATGAACGATGAAGTTATGCGTTTTATGATTAGCAAAACAGTTGAAGAACATCTGAAAAAAGAAAAGAATTACAAAGACAAAGGAATAAAAGTCCTTTCGCTTTTTTTTATTGACAAAGTGAAAAATTATCGTGAGTATGATCCCAACGGAAACCCGCTCAAAGGAAAGTTTGCACAATGGTTTGAAGAAATTTTTCAAAAGGAAATTTCCAAACCTGTTTATAAGGGTTTAATTCCTTATCCGGTTGACGATATACATAACGGATATTTTTCGCAAGACAACAAAGGCAGAGTAAAAGACACAGGAGGAGAAACGCAATTAGACGATGACACATACAAATTGATAATGCGAGAGAAAGAAAAGTTGCTTGATGTGAATGTTCCGCTTCGTTTTATATTCAGTCATTCCGCTTTGCGTGAAGGTTGGGACAATCCCAATGTATTTCAGATTTGTACTTTGAACGAAACAAAATCGGAAATAAAAAAGCGACAGGAAATTGGCAGAGGACTTCGCTTATCCGTAAATCAGGACGGACAAAGAATTTTTGACCGCAACATAAACAAACTTACAGTTGTTGCAAATGAACGCTATGAAGATTTTGCAAAAGCATTGCAAAAGGAAATTCAGGAAGATTGCGGAGTTGATTTTTCAGGCAGAACAAAAATAAGAATGACAAGAAGAAAGTGAATTACAGAAAAGGATTTGAAGCAGACCCAAAGTTCTTGCAGATTTGGGAGAAGATTAGATTTCAAACAAAATACAGTGTCAATTACGATACGGAAAAACTTATTACGATTGCTGCAAATGCAGTTAGCAAAATGGATGAAACGAAAAAGCCAACAATCAGGTCAACCAAGAAAAAAGTTTTGATTACTGATGAAGGTGTTGAAGGACAATTAGTGAGCGACAGTGCAAATGACGATTACGGAATTGGTTTTGAAATTCCCGATATGCTTGCTTACATACAAGGCAAAACGGAATTAACCCGAAGCACTATTTTGGAAATACTAAAAAATTCAAAAAGGATAAAAGAGTTATTGCTCAATCCCCAGTTGTTTATGGACAATGCAGTTTCAAAAATCAAAGATGAGCTGCACCAATTAATGATTGACGGAATTAAGTATGAGAAAATCGGAGATAAATTTTACGAAATGACTTTGTTTGATGACAGCGACTTTGAAATTTACATTGACGAATTTACTCACACAGTTACCGACAGTTCAAAGACAATTTATGAAAACTACATTCCGCTTGATAGTGGAGGGGAAAATCAGTTTGCGAAGGATTGCGAGAGCAGTGAGCAGATTGAATTTTACTTTAAACTTCCTTACTGGTTTGAAATTGCAACACCAATCGGAAAATATAGACCTGATTGGGCAGTAGTTTTCAAAGGAGTAAAGAAAATTTATTTTGTTGCCGAAACAAAATCAGCAGGACAGGAATTAAGAGGAAGCGAGAAATTGAAAATTGATTGCGGGACAGCACACTTCAAGAATTTTGACGATGTAGTTTATAAAAGAGTTTCATCGGTGACTGACTTGAACAACTAAACCCAACGCACAAAAAGAAATTTTAAAATTTTTTCTCCAACGCTAAAAAGCAAAGGCTAAACTAAATGAAAACCGCTATTCTTATCCTCATATTATCTCTCAGCTTACTAAACAGTAAAGAGGAAGATTCTTTTGCCAATTCATTTCCTAATGGTAATTTTTTTCCTTTGCCTCTGAAAGTTGGTAACGCATGGACATACCGCCAAACATTTTCAGGAAAATTATCCTATCATACTCTCTGGATAGCAGATTCCATCATAATAAATTCTCAGCGTGTTTATATACTAAATAACAATTGGTTATTTGATAATAACGGGGCGTATTACAAAGATGGTATTCTATACGGTATGGTATTATCTTATCCGGAATATCCGGTTCAAGCTGTTTTTCCAAAGGATCCTGTTGTTGGACAAACCTGGCAAACAAGTGTTGAGCGTATTTGTAAATTGGAAGCTGTTGATGATACTATCACTGTTCCCGCCGGAACATTCTCTGCTTACAGAATTTCTTTCACACGAGAGACTTTTGTTTATAACATTTGGCTGGCTAATGGTATAGGCATAATAAAGATATCCGGCAGAGAAGAAAACTCTGAACTCATTTCCTTTTATACAGAATAAAAATTAATTCCGCAAGCGTGAAGGGTCTGTTGCGTAACTCTTATTTTGTCATTGCGATTCCCACTTTAGTGGGTGAAGCAATCTCAAAGTAATTATTTGCACTAATTTGGAGATTGCTTCGCTCGAATACTCGCTCGCAATGACAATTTCAGAATTGTGCAATACTCCCTTGAAACACGGCGGCTACATCCTTTCTGTTTTAACACAACCTTTTACTTTTTCTTCTTCGAATAAGCTTCAAGCTTGCTTATACATTTTCCAATATCTATTCCTTTACCAAGAACATCTTTAAAAATATCTCCTATCTTTCCCAATCTTTCTAAAGTATTTTTGATAGTATAATTTTTTGGATCCAAACCGATTTTCACTTCTTCCCATTTAAGAGGAGTAGCAACAGGAGCTCCTAGCCTTGGTCTTACACTGTAAGGAGCTGCAAGTGTTTGTCCCGGCCTGTTCTGAAGAAAATCCAAATAAACTTTTTTCTGTCTTTTGGAGGGACTTCTTTCCAAACTTGTAAAAGCACGTACTTTATGATGAGCGAACTGTGCAACAAGATGAGCAAAATCTCTTGCAACATCATAATTATATTTTGCGGCAAGAGGAACATAAATATGCAGCCCCGTTGCACCTGAGGTTTTGCAGTAGCTTTTTGCACCAGCAGCATCTAAAACTTCTTTAACTGCTATTGCTGCCTCTACTACTTTATCGAATGAAATATCTTCCGGGTCGAGATCAATAACAAGATAATCCGGGTTATCGAGATTCTCAACTCTTGAAAACCATGGATTAATTTCAATGCAGCCTAAGTTTGCAAGGTAAATAAGAGTTGCTTCATCATTGCAGACTAAATAATTAATGTCTTTTTCATTATGCTCAGAATAAATTTTTTCAACATGAACCCAATCAGGCGGCTGAGTTTTTACATCTTTCTGATAAAAGCTTTCACCATTAATTCCGTTGGGATGCCGGTTGAGAGATTCAGGTCTTCCTTTAAGGTATGGAAGAATATATTGCGAAACATTCTTGTAATATTCTATCAGATCACCTTTTGTATATCCTTCATCAGGAAAATAAATTTTATTGAGGTTTGTAAGCTTTAATTTCTTCCCTCCGATTTTTATCTCTTTATCCATTGTACTTTTATTCGTAATTAATTCTTCATCGCCATTTTCATCAGGAGATTCTTCTTTTATTACATCATCAAGGTTTTTATCCTCTTTTAATCCCATGAAAACGGGCGCACGCATTAATCCTTCTTCAGTCCATTCCATAAATTCAACATCGCATATATATTTTGGTTTAACCCAGGTTACCGGTGTGTTGGTTTCTATTTTCTTTTTGAAAGGAGATTTATCTGTTATAAATGGCTTAAGCTTTGAGTAAATATCTTTCAGGCTTTGGTCAGTAAACCCTGTCCCAGCCTGACCGATGTAGATGAGTTCGCCTTCATCATAAACTCCAATTACCAGCGAACCGAATTTATCCCTGCTTCCTTTAGGCTGAGTAAAACCGCAAATAACAGCTTCCTGTCTCTTTCTTGTTTTAATCTTAAGCCAATCCTTACTTCGTTTCCCAAGCTGGTATTTGCTGTTTATTCTCTTTGCGAGTATTCCTTCAAGCCCTCTCTCAACCGCAACTTTATAGAAATTTTCTCCATCACCCACTATATGATCGCTGAAACGGATGTTCTTTAAATCGTCCGGGAGTATCTGTTTAAGTATTTCTTTTCTTTTTATTAAAGGAAGATTTGTAAGATCGTATCCATTCAAATGAAGGATATCAAAAACATAGTAAGCAAGTTTTCCCTTTCCAGATTTCTGATAATTCTGCAAAAGTTGAAAGCTCGATTTACCAAAGTCATCAACTATAACAACTTCACCATCAAGTATTATATTAGTATCAAAAGCTTTTAGTGTTTCAACAATGGGAAAATATTTTTGATTGAATGAAATATTATTCCTCGAATGAAGATTTACTTCGCCTTCTTCAATTTCTGCAACTGCTCTATAGCCATCCCACTTGATTTCAAAGATCCAATCATCATTTGAAAAAACATCGTTTGTTAATTCAGCAAGCATTGGTTTTATATTATGAGGAAATTTCTGGTGTGGTAAACCGGAGAGCTCTTTCTTTTGGAGCGATTTATCTATCTGGACTTTTTTTTTACTTCATCTTTACCGATTTCATTTATTCCTTTACCGGATACAACGGATCTGTCATCTTTAAGTATATCCTTTTCTGTAGCGTAATCATCTTTCTTTTTTATAAGAAGCCAGGCATTCTGTTTTGGTTTTTTCATATTAACAAGAGCAAACTGCCCGTTCAGCTTTTCACCATGAAGAGTGATTTTCAAATCCCCTTTTTCCAAACCTTTCTTTAATAAAGGAATACTTTCTTTCCTGTCATCAGTTTCTATTGAATGATAAGTTCCTTTATCCCAAACGATAACTTCGCCGGCACCGTAATTACCCTTAGGGATTACACCTTCAAAATCTTTATAATCAAAAGGATGATCTTCAACCATCATTGCAAGTCTTTTTTCCTGCGGATTAAGCGAAGGACCTTTTGGAACAGCCCAGCTTTTCAGCACTCCATCAAGCTCAAGCCGGAAATCGTAATGAAGGTTTGTTGCATCATGTTTCTGTACAACAAAGATCAGATCATCTTTAACTTTTTTTGTTTTACCTTTTGGCTCAGAGGTTTTTTTGAAATTCCTTTTCTCTTTGTATTTCTTTAAGATCATTAGTTACAAACCCTTAATAATAAATTGGTTCTTTAAATTTTTTTAATAACCCCGACATTTATGTCGGGGTGAATATTAACAGAGAATTTAAGGGCTTTAGCCCACGATGATTGTGGCTAAAGCCTAAAAAAATATCCTGTTCGTTAGCCCACGACCTAAAGGTCGTGGTTATTCAAATTAAATGTACTAAGTTATTAATCTTGTGATTCTTAACATTAAAAAGTTTTACTAATACAAGAGTTAGTTATTCAAATATAATACAAATCAAAGACAGATTGGATAAAGAAATATATTATTCTTTATAAATTTAAAAATCATTTTACAGGATAACTATATGAAAAAAAAATTAGGCAAAAAATTGAATGAATGGTTTGACCGTTTTGCAGCTAAAGTAACTTTTGCTGTTGGAAGTTCCGCTGCATTTGCAGTTTCATTTTGCATTATTATAAGCTGGTTGCTTTCTGGTCCGATTTTTAATTTTTCAGATAAATGGCAGCTTGTTATTAATTCGTTCACAACCATTGTAACTTTTCTTATGGTCTTTTTAATACAAAGATCACAAAACAAAGAATCGCTTGCGGTTCAGTTAAAACTAAATGAATTGGTCGCTTCTTCAAAGGAAGCAAGTAACAGGTTAATAGATGTAGAAGACTTAACTCAGGATGAATTAGAGCATCTTCATAAATTTTATATCAAGCTTGCCCGAATGGCGGGAAAAGAGGCAAACATTAAAGAGACTCATTCAGTTGAGGAGGAGGAAATAAAAGAAGCTTCGGCAAAAAAGAAAAAATAAGAAATCTGATTAGCTCTTAGTTAAAAATGAAAATATTGTTATTTACTAGTGTTAAAGTTTGTCTTACCCTTTTTTCTTAAGGAAGATTCTGTATAACCATAAAATAATCACAGCTCCTATGGTTGCACCAATAAAACCAGCGGTCTCACCCGGTTCATAAATTCCTAATAATTTACCCAGATAAGTTGCAACAAATGCACCGGCAATTCCAAGTAGAATTGTAATTATGCAGCCACCGGGATCTTTCCCTGGCATTAATAATTTTGCAATAACTCCTGCAATTAAACCAACAATGATAGTCCCTATTATTTCCATAACTGCCCTCTTAAATTTTTTTATGAATGAATCATATAATCTTTTATGATTCAATATAAAATTAAATTAAACAGTACTCATTCCTTGTGCTCTGCATAATATTGGGAATCTATATCATACGTTTCTTTCTTATAACATCATTTAAAGATGATCTCATAAATACTACACTAAATGTGCTTTACTTAATTTTTAATTGAGGAATTATTTGAAGGAAAAACTTCCACTATTGAAACCGATTTCCTGGGATTCGTGTTTCCTCAAAGATTGTATCAGGTGCTTAAGACTTATTTTCTTTATTATGATCTATAGGTAAAACCTCTGATAGTTTCTCGCCTCCTTTTATTCCAAAATCCAGAGTTCTTATAGGGAATGGGATCATGATATCATTTTCATTGTATGCTTTTTTAATTTTTTGAATAGCTTCACTGATGGAATGTTTAAATTCTTTTTGTGTAGTATAGTTAGTCCAGATTCTCAAAATAAAATTGATTGAACTGTTACCAAATTCTTCATAGAATAATTCAACATCTTTTCCTTCAATTCTATTTGGGACATCCTGAACAGCACCAATTGTAATTTTTTTAACCTTTTCAAGATCATCTCCATACGAAACTCCGACACTTAAATCAATCCTTCTTTGAGCTGTTTGACTATAATTTATAAGTGGGTTTTGAAAGACGTTTTTATTAGGTATAAGAACCATTTCACCCTGAGAGTTAGAATATCTGTGGTTCTAAGGTTTATCTTTTTTACAGTTCCGAAATAATCATTCGATTTGATAATATCATTAATTCCGAATGGCTGACGTATTGATAAAATTATTCCGCTTATAAAATTTGCAGCTATATCCTGAAAAGCAAACCCGAGAGCCAGACCAATAATTCCTGCTCCAGCAAGCAGGGTTGTTACAGCTTTATCAAGATTCAAAATTCCAAGGGAAATAAAAAATCCAATACTAATTACTATGAGAAACATTATTTGGGCTATAAGTCTGTTTACAGCGATATGATCTGAAAACCTTCTTAGTACATTCCTTGTGAATTTCTTAATTAATTTAGCAGTTATATAGAATAGAATAACTATTATAACAGCAACAGCAATATTGGGCAACATTTGAATCACAATATTTATCCATTCCTCTAACTTTATTCTTACCGTATTAACAATATTATCTATATTCATTTACACTCCTTCTATTTTTTATTTTGAATTTAATAATTAACTCAATTTAAAATGTGATATAACGACCAATGATATCCTTCAGTGTTAATTAAATTTAATATATATATGATTATAAGTATAATGATTTATCAATTATTAAAAATAAAACACAATGCCAGATAAAAAACAGGCTGAGGTTGAGCAGCTCAAGGAACGTACAGATATAAAAGAAGCGCTTAAACAAACTGCCGGTACAAAACAAAGTGCAACTGCAGTCGAAACTAAACATAAGCTCTGGTTCGCCACAATCGCTTCAATCCAGGTGTTGTATTCTCCCTCCACAATCCTTATCTCTTACCAAATTTTGAAATTTGAATAAGTAATGATTAAATTAAGATTGCTTCTGTGCCAGGTCGCCCCCATACCTGTCACTTAAGGAAGCGAAGCCCTTGATCGCCCGATCAATGGGCTTTTTTATTAATGAACAAATTAGAGAAACAGGGTTGATTAATTCAATTTTATTTCTTCTTTGGATACTTGATTCTGGATGCTGGATATCGGATTTGAAAAAATAACCTCACACAGTTTCCCTCTCCTTATTATGGAAAGGGACAAAGGAAAGAATGAATAAGTTTCGCTCATTCCTTCTTTATAACACTTATTGATTCATTTGATTCAGACTATGATATTTAATCTACCTGTTCAAGATTAACACTGCCTTCAATACTTGGAATGAGTGCTCTTATAAAAGCATTTTCAAGAATGCTGCCAATGGTAGCCCATATATTTGCGCTTGGGTCCTCAAAACTTCCGCTGAAAGGAATTTTTGCTGCAAGCTGATCTTTTTCCTGGTTTTCAAATAAACCGGATACCGCTCCTACAATTGCTTCCCAGAAAAGCTGAAGAGGATTCTCAGAATCCTCCTTTAAACTCAGTATTTTCATATTCTTGAAAATTGGTTTAATGTAACCTTCAAATTTTCCATTAGCTGCAGCAAATTCTCCGTATAATTCAAATGTTCCCTTTTCGAAATCAAAGCTGCCGTAAGCTTTAATAAAACTATTTAATTTCTTCAGATCAATATTTTTAAGCTCAACATCCAGATTAAAAGTGGGGGCTTCCTCAAAAGGATTTATATCTGTGTGTAGTTTAAAAGTGCCTTGTCCCATAGCGTTTCCTCTCGCGTTTATAGTTGCCATTAAAGTTTTTGAAATATCTTTGCTGTTGGTAAGGTTTTCGGCAGAGGCATTAATATTATTTAAATAGATATCCACCTTAGGATCGCTGTGAAAATCCCTGAAATGAATTTCGCCGTTTTGAATTTCAAACCGGTTTATTTTTAACGGAAAGAGTTCTCTGACTTTATCAGTCCATGAATCATCAATGCTGCTTTGAGACTGCTCTTCGCTTGGTCCTGCAACAAAATTTATTTTAGGATTTTCCAGGACTATTTCACCAACCAGGGATCCTTCAAACAATGCGCCCCACTGAACCGAAAGATCAATCTTGTCCGCAGAAAAGAAGGGAACAGGAACTTTGCCATCGGTCTTTACTAAAGAAACGATCTCAATTTCATAAGCGCCTCTCCATAAACTTATATCAACATCTTCAACAATACCTTTATAACCGGGAATCTCGCTAAGGGTTTTATTTACATAGTCTTTAACAATATAAGGGAGTGCAATTCTTATTGTAATAAGAAGCAGAATAACAGCAAGAAGGATTTGTCCTAATCTGGATGTAAAGAATATTTTTATTTTTTCTTTCATAATTCAGCTTTCAATTTAAATTACAGCCAATCGAACTAACTCGTTGTGGTACAAAATAAACTTTAAGGGTATATATAATGTTAAAAGAATTTGATGAGCTGTAAAATAAAAAAGATGGATAGCTTTTTTTTAGGCTTTCGCTTAAAATACTTACCATCCAATCTAAATCCTGATAATTGAGTTAAGAATCATCAGGATTACATCTCAGTTCTAAGAATCAATGGAGATTTTTTATTGATCTCTGTCCGGATTTGGCCTTTTTTCCCGATCAATCTTTTCTTTTTCCTCACGTTGCTGTTTTGTACGTTCTTCTTCCCCTTTACGTTTTCTTTCTTCTTCCTCTTTACGTTTTCTTTCTTCTTCTCTTGGATCTGGCATCGAAACCTCCTTAATGTTTTATTTAGTTATTAATTTCAAGATATATTTAACAAAGGAACTAATCAACCAAAGAATGTGCGATAAGTTTTTATGTGCTTAATATTACAATTTACTTCTACAAGGAAGATAACCGAGGTCCCGGGAAATAATGCTCAGGGATTAAGCTTGCAAAGGCTACCACGCTTTCAAAAAGGCAAACAATTATTGGGAATGGTTAATGGAAATTTGTCTTCCCGGAAATTATGAAAATGTAAGCGGCAGAATAATAAATATATATGCAGAAGGGAAACTTTCTTTGTAAATAACAGGCCCGAATTTTAGTTTTTTATTTTTGTGCTGACTAATTTTTTTCAGGGATATAAATTTTTACTTCACCTGGGCCGGGTGAAAATATTGCATGAACCGGTTCCGAAAAAAGAGGATTAATATTATTTAGCTTAAGAAGGGAGGGACTATAATTTAACAGTTTAATATTCTGTAATGGATAAGGTTGATGATTTACCCTTATCTTTTTTAATTTATTTCTTCTATCTAAATAAAAGAGAAAATATCTCTCCACAAGAAAAAATTCTAAACTATCGGAATCCGGATAAAATGATTTGCCATTTAGTATGTAGTTAAACTCATATTTACCTGCCGGATCTTCTTTAATATTACTGAGATTGTAATTAATGCTGCTATTATTTTGTGCAACATTTATATCAGCAGTTTTATAGGGAAGCGGGATTTGCTTAGCTGCTTCTACCGCTAAAACATTGTTAGCATACAAAGAATAAAACCATATTCCCGGGATTCCTTCATCATTAAAAATATAAGTCCTGACATTTGTTTCAAAAAAATTACCGGCGAAAGGCAATGGAGGAAGAAAAGGGAGATGTAAATTTTTTAAAGTGAAAGGTGTGATGGCTGCAAAACTTTTATTGTTATAAGTATCTGCATATAATCCTTCAGGCAGACCTTTACTAATTTCTTCTTCTTTAACTTCCCAATGAAGAAATAATAAATTCTCCCAGGTCTGGTACATTACAGGGATTAAATTATCGGGTTCATTTCTGCATTCTAATCTTTGAGCTTTAGTTGGTTTTATCATTTAATCAGTAATTAAAAAAATTTGGGTTTTCTACAATTCTAATTTTTCGAACCCATCTTCTTTTTCCCTGATGTTGTTGAATCTCCGAATAAAAATCCCACTGGTTGTAAAGATTCTATCCGGTCAAATATTACTTTGAGTATGGCTACCATTGGTAAAGAAAGGAACATACCTGGTATTCCCCATAAAGCACCGCCAATCAATACAGCTACTATGGCAATAAATTCATTAATCTTTACTTTTGATGCAACAATTTTTGGAATAATAATATTATTATCTAAAAACTGTACAAGACTAAAAAGTAAAAATACCCAAAGTGCATATATCGGAGATTCGGTTGCTAAGGCTACTATAATTATAAGTACCATTGCAATAATTCCGCCGATGTAAGGAATTAAATTAAGCAGCGCGCTTATTACGCCAAGAAGAAGAGCATATTCGATTCCAATTATAAACAAACCTGCCGTATTTAATATGGCTACGATCCCGGTTTCCAAAATCAGCCCGATTAAATAATTCTGAATAAGCAATTTTGATTCTTTCAGTATTTCACTAACAGTTTTATGTTTTTCTGCAGGAAACATCCGTGCAATAAATTCCAGGAACATTTCTTTATATAGTAAAATAAGGAATATGTAAACCGGCAGCAATAATAGTACAGCTATCATTCCACCCATAGTAATTATAGTAGGACCAATAAGTGATTTGCCAGCAGTCAATGCCTCTTCTTTCATTTGTACAATCCACCCGTTTAGCTTATCATAGCTTACATTAAAAGCTTCCGAGATAAATTGAATGCCCTGGTTTCCAAGAGTATTAATTTTTTCTTTAAGCTGCGGCAACATATCGCCGAACATAATTACCTGGGAGGAAATAAAATATAATAATACAGCAAAACAAAAAATTAATAAAAGAATTGAGATAAGAATGGCAACAATACGATTAACTTTTCTTCGACATAAATAATTAACTACCGGATTTAATAAGATGGCAATTATAAATGAAAATATTAATGGTACTATTATTCCCTGTCCAATAAATAGTATAAAGAAAAGGGCAACTATGCCTAATATGATCTGAGAAATTTTTAGATAGAAAGGTACTTTTAAAGTTGTATTCATTTATTCAATTGTTACATTTTCCCTTTCTGATGCTTACAGTTCAGTAAGGGCATACAACAGTTACAAACACGCATTCTCAGATACGGATTTTAAGTTTCTTTGCGTAAAAATCAAAAAGCACATTATTTAAATTTATCCGGAAACTGCTTTATTATTCCATCAGACAATGCATCAGCCATTGCAAGAATATGGTCATAGACAATGTCGTAAGCTTTTACATCGTCCTCATATTCCTTATTTAATCGAGCGGTGACTTCGTCTGTAGTTGTGGTTAAATGTTCGTTCATCATATCCCTCATTGTTTGCTGTGGCCAGTTGTCAGGATTAGCGCTGCTTAGAAAGTCAGCAATCTCCTGGCCATTTTGTTTCCATTTAGTGTTGGTCTCATTGAATTTGGCCTCGTCCTTTATTTTGGCTGCATTGATGAGATCAACCGCAATAAGGATATGCTCTTTTAACAACCCGGTGAGTTTATCTCCTGCTTCTTTACCATAGAAGGAAGCCACTGCATCGCCAATGTCTTCCTGATTTTTTAACAACCTGTCAGCCGCGGCTTCAGCACCCGTCGAACCATTCACTGCCTCAATTATATAATTGCGGGTCCAAACCACGTGGTCGGTCCAAAGCTTGCGCATATCCTGACGTAAAGTCGTTTCTTTTTGATAATCATGAATGGTAGTGCTATTATCCTCATTACTTTTGGACTTATCACATCCTGCTGCCAAGAGTATTAAGGCTAATCCCAAAATAAACACTAGTGATTTTTTCATATCCCTATACCTATTCCTTCCTTTTTTTAATTACTAATTTTTTAAGAATATAGAATGAAAGTTTTTTTGTTTTTATGACGCGCTTCACCTTAAGGCTAAAGAATTATTGTAGGTGATATTTATCAAATTAAATTTCTAATTATTAAATAATGGATGTTAAATATTTTTTCCTTAAACGGCACCTTTTTCTTTGTCTTGTATTACTGATTATGCAATTTCTTTTTCTAATATCTCCAGATCCTTATTAGCAGGACCATTTATAACTTTACCATAACAATTAAATCTTGAACCATGGCAGGGACAATCAAATGTTTTTTCATCTTTATTCCATCCAATAACACATTTAAGATGAGGACATATAGCAGAAAATATATGATATTTGCCCTCCTCATCTCTAAAGACCGCTATTTTCTTTAGGTCATCTCTCATAATTGCACCTTCCCCGGAAGGCAGATCCCTTAATTTTTCAATATCACCTTCTGTAAAAAGATCCAGGTATTGTTTAGCTATATTCAATTGTTCTTCAAGAAAAATATTAATGGTTTTAAGAGTTTTCCTGGAAGGGTCATAAAGCTCCGAATATTTGTTCTTCCTGCCTAAAATTAAATCGCTTATAATCATACCGCCTAATGTCCCATGAGTCATACCATTACCAGAGTCACCGGTAATTATAAAAATATTTTCATCTCCAGGATTTTTACCAATAAAAGCTAAGGAATCTACAGGTTCCATTACTTGACCAGACCAATTGTATAAAACATCCTCAACCATGGGAAAATGTTTTTTAGTCCAATCGTAAAGTTTATTATATCTATCTTCTTCAGGAATATTTTCTTCATCTGCCTGTCCGGTTTTATGATCTTCTCCACCGGAAATTAATAAATCATTATTCGCATCATAATCCTGGAGTCTTACGTAATGATAAGGATGAGTAGGCCATACCGAATTAGAATCGCCGGTATCCCACCATAATGCTTTGGGTAAAGAACCATGCGGGATTTTAAATCCTACAACATAAGTTCTGTAAGGAGACTGCTTGGTATGTATAATGAACCTGTTTGAAATAGGAGTATTTGTAGCAACCACAATATTTTCAGCATTAATTGAAAACCCGTTATTAATTTTTACTATTTTTTCAGAAATCTCTTCTGCGTGTGTTTGAGTAAAAATTTTTCCGCCATTACTAACAATTTTGTTGCACAACTCATTTAGGTATTTCATAGGATGAAACTGCGCCTGACTTGGAAATCTTATTGCAGAACCTTTAGTGAATTTTATTCCCGGTACTTCCTGTACAATCGAAACATCTAATCCAGCTTTTAATGCAGCCTTTAATTCTTTCTCAATATTTTCTTCTTTATCTGAAGGATGGAGAAATAAATAACCATCAACTCTCTCAAAATTACAATCAATTTTTTCTTTCCTTACAATAGTTTCAATAAAATTTATTGCAGCAGTATGACTTTCAGCAGCGAGTGCTGCTTTTTCTTCCCCGAAAATATTTTCTAACTCAAAATAACGATCATCAAGAGCATTTACAATATGAGCGGTTGTGCGGCCTGTTTCACCACTACCGATAAAACCATCTTCTATGACAACAACATTTAAATTTTCTTTTGATAATAAATAAGCTATAGTTATTCCACTAATACCTCCGCCAATAATTGCAACATCAGCATTTATATCTTCGTTAAGCTTTTTATAAAAAATAGGCTCTGTGGAATCTATCCAGAAAGAAATGTTTTTGCCGGAAGTTCTAAGAGGATTTGAAGTCTTTTCGTCAATCATAATTTTCCTTACGTATAATTTTTTAAAATATAAAAAAGTTTTTGTAAATATTAGTGATATTGCTACTCAAATATTATCAGTTTCATTTTTAAAGATATATATCACAATTGGTTCCGATATATATCGTTTTTCATTCAACTCACAAACATATACTTTTATTCTTTTTACCATGTAGGTGAGTTTTAAAAAAATATAATCCAAAAAATTATTTATCATTAAAAAATAAAAAGGAGTAGCAAGAAATGGAAAAAACATTAAAAGATCTTTTTGTAGAAGAAATAAAAGATTTGTACCACGCTGAAAAGCAGCTTACCAAAGCGCTTCCTCAAATGGCTAAAAAAGCAACCTCAGAAGAATTAAAAGAGGCTTTTGAAAAACATTTGAAAGAAACTGAGAACCAGATTACAAGACTTGAACAGGTTTTTAAAGAACTTGATATGACTCCCAGGGGGAAAAAGTGCGAAGCGATGGAAGGTTTAATTGAAGAAGGAAAAGGTATGATTGAAGAGTTTGACAAATCCGATACTCTTGATGCCGCCTTGATAGCGGCAGCACAAAAAGTTGAACATTATGAAATCGCTTCTTATGGCACAGTCAGGACGTACGCCGAACAATTGAATTTCTCCAAAGCTGCTGAATTATTACAGGAAACATTGGAAGAAGAGTCTGCAGCAAATGAAAAGTTAAATGAATTAGCAATAAACAGTATAAATGTTGAAGCTGCTGAAGGAGTGGAGAAAGAAGAAGACTAAGAAATTTTAATCTTTTCCTTTTAATAAGGGCGGAAAAGAATTAGGAGGTTTTTATTAATTATAACCCTTCGTGTTCATTTCTGCCCGACCATTTTGTAATTAACATTTAAAAAGGAGGGTGTTATGTTGTGGACAATATTTATAATCCTGTTAGTAATGTGGCTGCTGGGTATGATAACCTCTTATACTTTAGGAGGTTTTATCCATTTATTACTTGTTATTGCCTTAGTAGTAATACTAATTAGAATCATACAGGGTAGAAGACCTATTTAAAGCTGATTTTGAATTTTCGTTTTTAATAAATCTTACTATCTTTTTTTATTTTCAAATTGATTGGAAGAATTATAGGGAGTGTTTTATGAATGAAGTAATGAATAAACCGAAAACCTTTCCTCCTCAATCTCAAACACCACCGGGCGATGAACATAAGATGAAGCCCAAGCCTGAAGTAATTAGAAAAAACTATAAGGGAAGTGATAAATTAAAAAGGTAAAGTTGCACTGATAACCGGAGGAGATTCAGGAATTGGAAGATCTGTAACTGTACATTTTGCACGGGAAGGTGCTGAAGTGGCAATTATTTATTTAAGCGAAGATAAGGATGCTAAAGAGACTAAAAAAATAGTAGAGGATGAAGGAAGAAAATGTATTTTAATTGCAGGGGATATAAGAGATAAAAAATTCTGTAAAGCTGCTGTTAATAAAGTTCATTCTGAATTTGGAAAGGTGAATATACTGGTTAATAATGCTGCAGCAACATTCACACAAAAGCTTTAGAAAAATCGATCTCGATCTGATGGAAAAAACTTTTCAGACAAATATTTTTGCAATGTTTTATATAACTAAAGCAGCATTGGAATACATGGGAGAAGGAGATGTAATTTTAAATACTTCAAGTGTTACAAGCTACAAAGGCAGTGATCATCTGATTGATTATTCCTCTACAAAAGGAGCTATTACAACTTTCACCAGATCACTTGCCGCCAATCTTGCAGAAGAAAAAATAAGAGTTAATGCAGTAGCTCCGGGCCTATCTGGACTCCTTTAATTCCATCTTCATTTTGATGATGTAACTAACTTTGGTTCTGATACTTTGATGGGTAGAGCAGGACAACCAAGTGAAGTCGCTCCGGCATTTGTATTTTTAGCCTCGGGAGATGCTTCCTATATCACAAGTCAAACAATACATATAAATGGAGGAGATTTTCCCAATTCGTAAAATACTAATTGGAAAATATATAAATAAATACCTCAGGATTTGGGAACTCAATTGAAAAAAATCGGCCGGGGGAACTGTCAACCAATGGTATTTCCATTAAAAAATCCCTAATTATTTTTTTGAACATGTAAGCTTATTTTTTTCAGAAAAATTTTGTTACAGACTTTTAGAAGAAAGTTTTTACTAATTCAACGGATATTTATAATTGCTCAGCAATGTTTTTATAGCTGAAATTATTTCATCTTTTGTAAAGGGTATAGGCTGGAATACACAACGATTCTGTAAGCGATGATTTTTATATGAATTTGAACTTGCTCTTGTAAAAAAAACAATAGGTATTTCAAATTCATTACAGATTTTTTCAGTTGCATCTATAATATTTAAATCTTTTTTAACCCCTATATCCATCAAAATTAGATCTGGTTTTATCTCCTTTGCCATTTGTACCGCTTTATCGCTATAAGTTATGTGAGAGCAAACATTTCCTATTTCTTCGCATATAAATTTTAAGTCAAGCGCAATAATAGCTTCATTTTCAACGATTAAAATATGTTTTTTAGAAAGAGACAAAGACATTCAATTTATAGATGATTGAATAGATTAGAGAGAGTTATTAAAATATGGAAAAAATGACCTTAATGCATATTTAAATTAACATTATTTATATCGCTATCAAACTTAGAATAATTAGAAATAGACAAATTATCTTAGGAGCAACTTCCCCTTCGCCTTTCATAATCAATAAAATATCATGGCTGTAGAAATTTTCTTAAGAAATAATTTTTACAATAAATGCCTGATGAAACAGCTTCATTGGATTTAGGAGAATATGAAGTCAATTATGAAAAATGTAATTTTTTAAGTTTTTCTTAATTTAAGAGACTGTTCAACTAGGGATAATAATTCTGAAGAACTATAAGGCTTTTTTAAAAACAATATTAAATCCGATTTCAACTTATTTTTATAGAATTTCAATTCCATCATTCCCGCTAAAAAAATAATCCTGAATCGATATTTTTTGTGATAGTATATTATTGAATCTAAATAAGATTTAGAGTCTCCTATAAGAAGAGAATAAATTAGTAAATCGGGAATAGTTTTTTTAAATGTTGTTATAACATCTAAACCAGAATGAGAAACTCCTATTATATAATTCTTATGAGATTCGAGAATTTGTTTCAGATCCAATGCTATATTGTGATTGTTTTCCGCAATCAATATTTTGTAGACTTTATCACTCATATTCATTCCTAAATTCCACAGAAGACAAATTTGTAAAATAGTAGCTAAAAACTTCTTATAATTAAAGAAAAAAATTAATTGCAGGAGAAGATAAGTAACCCTAAAGGATAATCCCCTAATTACTTAATTTCATTTTTGAGTTAAAAATGAAAAGAGTTTAACTCTTTTTAGTTTCTCCTTTTTTCTTCCGCGTTTTATTTACAGTAGCAGCAGCAATTCTTTTTGCTGTCTTCGTAGATTTGCCTTGTTTCTTTACAGACTTTTTAATCTTTTCATATTGTCTTTATGTTTTTTACTTTTCACTCCTCTAGGTGGCATATAAGCTCCTTTTTTTTATACTTCGCAATACTAAATTTGAGTTTTATTCTTTTTTGCTCCTACAGCCACTAAAACTATCCCTCCGACGATTGCAATTCCACTTAATATTTCAGGTATAGGAATAGTTTCTTTTTCTTCAGATTCTATTTCAATCGGACCTACATCTACAATCTGCTCTTTCTCGGTATAACTTATACCCTTAAATATGAATCCTAATATCCCCCCAACAATTAAGATTATACCTATTATTATTGCTGCTCTCATTTTCTTCCCTTTCAAAGATCGTTACTGTAAAAATAAATTAATTAGAAAAGAAATAGTGTGATCTCAGAAAACTAATAAGCGGTTAGTGATTTGAATCTTTTGCTGTCGCGTGATTACAATGCGCCTGAATATAGAGAAGATGATTCAGAAATGTAAATCTTCGGCAATAGTTCTAATGCCCATTGATAGTTAGAAACCTAAAAGGGAAAGAAAACAGGGATAAGAAATGTTGCAAGGAGCCAGAATAAAATATTCAGGGGAGTGCCAACTTTAACAAAATCAATTACCTTATATCCGCCGGGGTTAAAAACAAGCAGGTGAGTTTGATAACCGACTGGACTCATAAAAGCAAGTGAAGCAGCAAACATAACCGCAACAAGAAATGGTCTGGGGTCAACTCCCAAAGAATTTGCTGTAACAATAGCTATTGGAGTTATTAAAGCAGCAGTTGCGGTGTTTGACATTATCTCAGTTAAAATTAATGTTATCAGGTAAAAAACTGAAAGAATCAGGAAGGGTCCTCCATCTCCGGAAAGATAAAGAATTTGTTCCGAAACGGCCTTTGCGGCACCTGTCTTTTCTAGAGCAGTACCCAGTGAGAGTGATCCTGCAAGCAGGAATATAATTTTCCAGTCAATTGCATAATAAGCCTGGTCAAGGGTTACACAACGTGTAAGAACAAGAATAATACTTCCGCAGAATGCACTTATAGCTATTGGTAAAATATTTAAGGCTGCAAGTAATACAACACCGACTATAGTTAATAAAGAAATAACTATCCTTGATTTTTTAAATGAAGGCGGTTCTACCTTTGATAAAAAAACAAAAGCATCACTCTCTTTCAATTTATCAATTTCATCTTTATTAATTTCTATTAACAAAGAATCACCGGCTAAAAGTTTTATATCCGTAATCTTATCCCTTATCAACTTTCCCCTGTGTCTTATAGCTAAAACAATACTGTTAAACCTGTGCCTGAAATGAATCAGCTTAAGAGTTTTCCCGATTAAAAAAGAATTTGGAGCCACAATTGCTTCAAGTAATAAAATATTTCCTGCAGACATTAAAGAGTCTGCCCATTTTAACCCCGGTTTAATTAAGATGCCGGAAGTTTCTTTAAGCTCTTTAATTATATCAACTTTGGTCTTAACCAAAAGCCTATCGTTTTCCAGCAGGTTTGTGTGAGCAGTTGGAATAAACCGCTTATCATTGCTTCTGATAATTTCCAAAATTTCAATACCAAGATTTTTTACAAGTGGCGATTCCTTTAATATTATATTAATGGAACTAGAATCTTTTGTAAGAATAATTTCCGTTAGATAATCTCCAAGGCCAAAACTGTCAGCCAGATCAGTTGCCGGTTTACGTTCAGGCAGGAATCGCATACCTATTAATAAAAGGTAAATGAAACCTGCTGCAAAAAAGAATAAACCTAAAGGAGTAATTTCAAATAATGAAAAAGCAGGCTGGCCTTGCTTTACCGCAATTGCATTTACAACAATATTTGTTGAAGTTCCGATTAATGTGCAGACACCTCCGAATATTGCTGCATAAGATAAGGGGAGTAAAATTTTTGAAGGTGTAAATTTGGTTTCTCTCGATATCTGGAGAAGAATTGGTAGAAATATTGCAACAACAGGTGTATTATTTATAAATGCAGAAATAAAAGCTGCTGCAATAAGCGTTAAAGAAACTGCCGCAGTATAATTAATCTGAAAAGCTTTTTTTAATATCCTGCCTATATAAGTGATTAATCCGGTTCTTGATAAACCGGCACTTAAAATAAACATTGCTGCAATAGTAATCGTACCTTCATTACCGAAACCCGCAAAGCCTTCTTCCACACTTAATATACCGCTGAAGAGGAGTACGGCAACAATAAGCATTGAAACAACATCTACCGGAAGCCATTCAGTAATAAAAAGTACAAGGCTAACAACCAGTACCGCCAATACTACAATTATTTCAGTGCTCATAAAAATTTTGAGAAATAATAATGGAATATAATATATTTAGAATAGCAGGGTGTGAACTAAAACTTTGGCAGTGTCATAATCTTTAAAAATTGTCACCCTGAATTCATTTCAGGTCTTTAAAGAGTTTAGATCCTGAAATAAATTCAGATGACACTATTTGATTTGTATAGAAAAATGAAATTAGAACACTACCAAAATTTTGAATAAGTTTTAATCAGCCGGGATTTTTAAATGATGGGGATAATTAGTTTACCTTTCTTTCCTTTGTTATGGCATCTCTGAATTTCTTTTCATCCATTTCAAGCTCTTTCATTCTTTTTTGAAGGTATTTTAAGAATTCATTATAGCGGATGTCCGCTTTTTTGTCAGCCTCAGTTTTTCTTTTTGAAGTCATTACTCTCTCCTTTCTTTGGTTCAAAGTACGTCATAGCTCACAAAAAATCTGTGCTTTCTAATACAAGAACAGAACAAATTTATATGAAAAGCTGTTTAAGGTTTGAAATCACTGCGACAATGTTAAATAATTGTAAATTTATACCGGGTAGATAAAAAAGAGATAAATAAAAATATGACTGGAAACAGATACGATATTTTAGTTGCTGAGGATGAAGCTGTTATAGCGTTGGAATTAAAACTGCTTTTATTGCGTAATAATTTTAATGTTGTTGCTATAGTTTAAAGCGGAGAAGATTTAATACTGGAATCCAACAAACAACACCCTGATGTTATTATAACAGATATTAACCTTAAAGGAAAATTGAATGGGATTGAAGCAGCTAAAATGATTAATAAAAAATCCCAAAAAACCCCGGTTATATTTGTAACAGAGTATGGAGATGAATTTACACATACTAAAGCAATGACTGCTTCTCCCGATGCATTCTTATTAAAACCTTTCAATGAAAGGGCACTTATTAAATCTGTTAAAGATTGTGTAACTCATAATTATCATTAAAAAATGATGATTAGACACAGAATGGTTAATAAAAATTTTTTCAATTGGTCTGTAAAAACTTTTGTACAGCTTTCAGCAGTTCGGTTTCTTTGAAGGGCTTTTTAACAAATTCATATCTTGTAAAATCAAGATTTTTTTCCAGGTGCCTGGTATCCATACCTGAAATAAATACAACAGGTATATTATATCTTCCCCATATTTTATTTGCAGTCTCTATTCCGCTGGCTTTTCCATTTAAAAAAATATCCATAATTATTAAAGAAGGGGTTTCTTCCTCAATTTTACTTAACAGCGTTTCCCCATCTCTTACAAAAGAAACAGTAGTGTATCCCGATTTCTCAAGCATGCTCTTGACATCGAGAGCAATAATGCTCTCATCTTCTGCTATAAGGATAGAATTATTTTTACTCAAAACCCGTCCCATTGATAAATTTTTTAGGATTAGAAGATTAAAAATTATTTATGGGGATCCGGAAAGATTATAAATAAATTAACCTTGTTACTCTCTCTCAATAACCTATTAAATAAAAAAAATAAAAACAAGTTAATTTATTTTTTTAACTTTAATTAATTCATCAATAATATCTTTAGGATTCCCTTTTTTTGGTTATCTAGAGAAATTTCTATACTCAGGCTAATATGCAGCCACGGTTTGTTTTTTAATGTTCCATAACACATTAAACTGTATATATCCGAGTTATCTTTTATTTGTGAAAAATAACAACACAAATAGTTAAAAAATTTCTTACTGTAAT
>CAZEWJ010000006.1:0-133277 GCA_964515875.1 uncultured Ignavibacteriaceae bacterium
AAAAAAGAGAGAGACTTATTGGCATTAAAACCTTAAATGAGTATGTTCTGTCAGTCCGCCACGGCGGATTAACATTAAGTCATAACATTTAATAAGCCCTTCTCTTTGTAAGAGAAGGGTTGGGATGAGTTCCCTTGTTAAGTAAAACCATTAGAATATATTAACTATTCCCAAGAAATTCTCTTTTATATAATAATTTGGGACACTACTGGTTCTAAAGATTTATATTTAATAACAGTAGGTTGTCCTCTTTATTATCAGTATCTTTGTGTATCCGGTAATTAGACCGGAATTTTATTTACTATTTTTTAGAGGTTCTTAAGTGAGTACTAAATTATTCGTAGGTTCTCTTCCCTGGTCGGTTAACGACAAAACATTACAGGAAACTTTTGAAGCACATGGAACAGTAGTTTCTGCAAAGATTATTACTGACCGCGATACCGGAAGGTCCAGAGGTTTTGGTTTTGTTGAAATGGAGAACCCAACTGATGCTGAAAAAGCAATCAGGTCTTTAAATAACTCAGAATTAGATGGAAGAAATATCGTTGTTAATGAAGCAAAAGCACGCAGCTAAAAAGATATTTTATTTTTGATTTCTGAAAGGCGTCTTTAAGACGCCTTTTTTGTTTTTTAAGCCGTAGGCTAATCCCGCTTTTGCGGGAAAAGTGGATTTTAGGGAATGAGTTACATAAATTTCTCTTGGAGGGAAATATGAAAACATTCCATTGATGCATCGCCGCATGCTTAAGCTTATGATTAAAGTGATAACCTTTCAAAAATAAAATTATGAAGAGTTTAGAAAAGACTGATATAAAAAATCAATTATTTAACGATCTTAAAAGATTAATTGAAGAGAGCAAAAAATTTGTTGCAACTACAGTTAATGCTTCTATGACAATGCTTTTCTGGAAAATTGGTAACCGGGTAAACCAGTATATATTGGAAAGTAAACGGGCTGAATATGGTAAACAAATTGTCGTTACACTGTCACGACAATTAACTCAGGAATATGGTAATAGTTTTGAGGAAAAGAATTTACGCAGAATGATCCAATTCGCGGCGGTTTTCCATGAAGAAGAGATTATCGTTTCGCTGTCACGACATTTAAGTTGGTCTCACTTTATAGCTCTTATCCCTTTAAAGCAACCCTTACAAAGAGAATACTATGCTGAAATGTGCCGGATTGAAAAATGGGGTGTACGCATTTTGCGTGAGAGAATTGATAGTATGTTATACGAACGGACTGCTATTAGCAAAATGCCGGATAAACTAATAAAACAAGAGATTAAAGATTTAAGAGAGAATGATGAATTAACTCCTGAACTGGTTTTCAAAGATCCATACCTTCTTCACTTTCTGGGAATGAAAAACACTTTTAGTGAGAAATCTTTAGAGGATGCTATCCTAAACGAACTAGAAAAATTTATTCTTGAACTTGGTGAAGGGTTCTCATTTATTGAACGCCAGAAAAGAATAATTATTGATAATGAAGATTTTTACATTGACCTTCTGTTCTTTCACCGTAAACTAAAGCGATTGATTGTAATTGATCTAAAGCTTGGAAAATTTAAAGCAGCGTACAAAGGGCAAATGGAGCTTTATTTACGTTACCTCGAAAAATATGAAATGCAGCCCGGTGAAAAATCTCCTTTGGGTTTAATACTTTGTGCTGAAGGTAATAAAGAGCAGATCGAATTACTGACGCTCAATAAATCCGGGATAAAAGTTGCAGAATACCTTACAGAACTTCCTGATAAAAAATTACTAAAGCAAAAGCTGCATAAAGCAATTGAAATCTCTAAGAAACGATTGGACCAATCTTAAAGAAAGTGGATTTTAGGGAATGAGTTCTATAAATTTCCCAGCAATGATTGGAGGGCAGATGAAAATATCAAACCTGCTTGGTTTACAGGCAAAACTCACTTCACGAGGCAGAATTACAATTCCTGCTGAGATAAGAAAAAAAAATAAAATTAAACCCGGAATGAAAATCCATTTTCAGGATGAAGGGAATAGAATAAAAATGATATTTAAGAAAAAATTCTAAATGAAGAGAGCCTTCTACTCTGATTCGATCGCCAATTTCTTAAATACTTCATCGGAAAAGATAATTGGCAAGATGGCATTAAATAACAACTTTCCTTTAGAACAAACACAACGTGACGCTTGGTTAGCAGAATTTAATATTCTTAAAGAAATTCTACCTCCTTTTAAAGGATCAATTTATTTTGAATATTCTATTCCCAGAATGGGCGAGCAAATAGATGCAGTAGTTTTAATTGGAGCAGTGATATTTGTTCTTGAATTCAAAATTGGGGAAAAGGGTTACAACTCCTATGCATTAGATCAGGTTATGGATTATGCATTGGATTTAAAAAACTTCCATGAAACCAGTCACAAACAATTCATTGCTCCAATCCTTATCGCTACGAATGCTAAAAATACATATTCAATTATTGCTGCAACAGTACAAAACGATAAACTGCTTTTTCCAATTAAGAGTAATATCGAATTACTTGGTAAAGTGATGGGGGATGTTTTACTTTTTACCGAAGGTGATGAGATTGATAGAATACAATGGGAACAGGGCAGATACCTTCCTACTCCAACAATAATCGAAGCTGCAATGGCGCTATATAATAACCATTCAGTTGAAGATATATCAAGAAGTGATGCAAGTGCAATTAATCTTAGTGTCACCTCAAATGCTGTTTCAAGAATAATTGAATTTTCTAAAATTAATTCTCGTAAATCAATTTGTTTTGTAACTGGTGTTCCAGGTGCTGGTAAAACATTGGTTGGTCTCCATGTAGCGACAACCCATTTTGATAAATCAAATGACTTATATAGTGTTTTTCTTTCTGGCAATGGCCCACTAGTAAAAATTTTATGCGAAGCATTAGCAAGAGATAAGGTAAAAAGAGAGAAAGAAAGGGGAGTCAAAATTAAAAAAAAGGTTGTTATGAGTGAAGTTAAAATGTTCATTCAGAATGTACACAACTTTCGTGATGAATGCCTTCTAGATGAAACTGCACCTCCCCCTGAACATGTTGTGTTATTTGATGAAGCACAAAGAGCTTGGAATTTGGAGCAAACTTCTAATTTCATGAAAAGAAAGAAAAATAGACCAAATTTTAATCAATCAGAACCATCCTTTCTTATTTCATGTTTAAATCGGCATACAGACTGGGCTGTAGTTGTATGTTTGGTAGGTGGTGGACAGGAGATTAATACAGGTGAGGCTGGAATTAGTGAATGGATTAATTCATTGGAGAACACTTTTAAAGACTGGGATATTTATGTCTCCTCTCGTCTTAGTGACAGCGAATATAATGCAGTGGAAACGTTAGAAAAATTAGAATCACGGTCAAATGTTAAGTACAATGATTCTTTGCATCTTTCTGTTTCAATGCGCTCGTTTCGAGCAGAGAATGTTTCGCTATTAGTGAAGCAATTACTTGATCTCAATATTGAAGATTCAAGGAATACTTTTGAAAAGCTTAACACAAAATACCCAATTGTCATTACTAGAGATCTTATAAAAGCTAAACATTGGTTGAAGAAACAAGCACGGGGATCAGAACGTTATGGTATTGTAGTTTCATCACAAGCAGAAAGATTAAAACCACATTCAATATTTGTCCAAGCACCGATAAATCCTGTTTATTGGTTCCTTAATGGAAAAGATGATACTCGATCCTCTTATTACCTTGAAGATGTAGCAACAGAATTTGATGTGCAAGGTTTAGAACTTGATTGGGTATGTGTTACTTGGGATGCTGATTTCAGATTCACTGAAAGTGGTTGGGAACATTGGTCATTTGTTGGAAGTCGTTGGAATAAAATTAGGAAAGAGGAACGAAAAAAATACTTGAAGAATGCTTATCGTGTTCTTTTAACTCGTGCTCGCCAAGGAATGGTAATTGTTATTCCTCCAGGTGATTTGGAGGATCCAACACGGCTTCCTTCCTTTTATGATTCTACTTTTGAGTTTCTCAGAGAAATCGGGTTTTCAATAATTGAATAAAATCCTTATTCTTTAGCTAAAGTTTCTATTCTTCGGGGTCATAATCAAAAAAATTATACTGGTAATCACTATCCTCACTAAACTCTTCAAATCTTTTTGAGAAGTACTCATCTATGTGTATTCCCTCCAAATTATTTATTTGTTTTATTATATGAGGAATGCAATAAGATTGCATTTTTTCAAAGATTTGATTTGAAGTGAACCTTAATATATTCCACCCAAGAGAAGCAACATCATTATTCCGAATATTATCATAAATTGCTTTTTTAGAATTATGATGATATTCATCTCCATCTGTTTCAATATCAAGATTACCTTTTTTACAATAAATTGCAAAATCCAAAAAATAATAATGATTCTGAAACTGTACTAATTCCTGTCTTTCAGCTTGAATCTTTAGCCTTTTAAATTCAGCCCAAAGCTTATCCTCAAGGGCACTTTCATCAAATAAATCATTTATTTCTATGGCATTTATAAACTTATTATATGTTGTGTTAATAAAAACTATTCTTCTCCATCTTCGACTTAGTATTGGTTTATGTAAGGTTTCAATTTTGTTGAAGGAAATTTTATAGTATTTCTTATCACTTTTGAGATTCGGTTTTTCATCAGGAAATAATTCCATTCTTGTTCTTATTGAAATATTTGAAATAAGTCCATAATGATTAATCATAAAAGCATTTTTCTTAAAAACACCAGACTGATAGAAAGCCATCCATTTTGGAGGCCAACGTTCCCTTAAAAATTTTTCTACGCTTTCAACTGGAATTCGATACCAAAGTTGTTCTCGGAGAATTGAAAAGTCTTGTAGAGTATTAAGAATACAGACAATAAGATTCTCTGTCATTTTTATTTTGAAGGTTCTTTAACTTTTTGTAAAGGATTAAAATATAGGGAAATGAGGTTTAAATTCCAGGTCTTGCAAGTTATTTCTCAAAAGGCGGTACAAGTCTAACAGCAGAGAACGTTAGGATATTATGTATGAAGCACAATTTGGAAAAATCCATCAGCCTGTGGCTGAATCCATCCCGCCAATTTTCTTTCATAGAATAGCTGAGCTTATTCCTTTAACCAATCAGAATAATTATCCTGTGTAACAGCCTTAAATTGCGAATCAGGGTAAGCATTCTTCCATGCAGCAGGTATTTTAATTTTATCCTCTTTCCATTTAAATTCATAAGCAAATAATTTCCCTCCTCTCTCTTCCACAAAATCAATTTCCTGCTGATCATAAGTTCTCCAGAAATAGTTATTTGAAATTATTCCCGAATATTTCTGATGCTTAATCCTTTCACTTATCATATAATTTTCCCATAAAATCCCTATATCATTTCTCATCTCTATACGGGAAAAGTTTGCAATTACAGCATTCCTTATCCCGTTATCATAAAAATACCACTTTGAGTTTTTTACAATCTCTTTCCTGAGATTTCTGCTGAACCCGCTTAGCCTGTATATAACAAATACTTTTGAGAGAAGGTCTAAATATCTTTCAGCAGTATTCTTTGAAACAGATAATTGTTTTCCAAGTTCCTGGAATGATACTTCATTTCCAATTTGAAAAGCGATGAGCTTCAAAAGCTCAAAAAGTTTTGATGAATTTCTTATATTTTCAAAAACAAGTATATCTTTTAACAGATATGAATTTATGAGTTCACGGAGGTAGCCTGCCTTTTCATCAGGATCCTGATAATTAATTAATTCCGGCATATTACCAAAAACAAGCCTGTCTCTCATGTTATCCTTTCTTTCCTCCGGCAGTTCAATTGCTGCATACTCTGCTTCCGATAATGGGAATAAATTTATTTCATGCATCCGTCCTGTAAGAGGTTCACCGGTAAGATTGGTTAAATCAAATGCAGAGGAACCTGTTACTATAATTCTAAGATCTTCAAAAGAATCAATTAATAATTTTAATACTTTGCCAGCTTCGGGGATCATCTGCGCTTCATCAATTACAATAAGCCTGGCATCTCCAATCAGGTTTTGGTAATTCTTAATGCTTCTTCGTTTCAGAATTTCATGAACAGCGAAATCTTCTCCATTCCAGAAAATATATTTTCCCTTTTCTTCTTTTAAAAATTCCTTTAAAAGGATAGTTTTCCCTACTCTTCGTGCACCTAAAATTATAACCACCTTACCAGGTTTTGTTTTATTTTTTAATATTTGTTTCGCTTGTCTATCAATAATCATACAATTACCGTCATCAAACTGACTGAATTTATGTAAATAGAGTCATTAAGTCAACCATATTTAAAGAAAACCCTGTGTGGAAAAATTAAATTCAGAATAGAGAAGCCTGGACTTAAAACAAGGTGACCTCGCTGAATTGATGGGAGGGAAAAAATAGTGTTTCTGAAATTCTGAACAGGAGTGGAGTGCTTACTGTTAAAATGATGAGAGATCTTCATAACAAGTTTAATATTCCTGCTGAATCACTTTCTGGCATAATTTCGTAATTGCGGCTCAACAGAAAATCTCCACTTTGATCACGATCTTCCATTTTCTAAAGGCGGCACAAGCCTAACAGCAGATAACGTTAAAATATTGTGTATGAAACATAATTTGAAGAAGTCAAATAAAATACTTTCAGTTCCGCCGATATTTTTTTCATAGCAGTATTTTACCCACCTCTAAATCTCCTCCAAGGAGGAGACTTTATTATTTGTTTTTATCATTTCAATCGTGACGTTCTCTCTTCCAATGAGGGAAGTTGTCCCCTCTTGGGAGGGGAGAAAGGGGTGGGTCGCATCCTTGCAATAAGATTCCGAATCAAAGTCCGAATGACAACAGTGACGGGTTGATTATCAACCCGTTACATTTTACTCAATCTTCTTAGCAATTTCCTCATCAAAATAATGGAACACAAGGTGAATTACTTTATTCTTTTTATTTCTTTCAAAAGTAATATTTGTCCCTGCTGATAAATATCTGAATTCTTTTTCGGAAACGGGTAAACATTCTGAAGGATCATATCCTTCTTCAGATATCATAAGCTTATCACCCTCGCGATATATTTTTATTAACAGGCTGTCGTCAAACATATATTTCCCCGCATAGTCATCATACAGTTTGGGAGAAACGTCTGCTTTTTTAAATGCTTCAGTATTAGCTTTACCAAATCCATGCACCTGTCCGCAGACTTTGCATTCCATCGGCGGCGAAATATTATTTACAAAATGTTTTACCGGTCTTATTGTTTTTAAGAATGCATATATTGCTTTAAGGTTTTCATCGGTCATATTCTTAAAAACTATCCAGGGCATTACTCCGCTTAAAGTACCTGATTTTCCTGTACGCATTATTTCTATAAAAACATTTTCATCATAAGATATCCCAGAAACATCAAAAGTAATATTGCTGCTGTAAGCAGAGTCGTACTGTCTCACTACAAAATTTCCGCCCCCAAGAAGTCCGGGATTAAATGGTGCTTCCCAAGCGGAATGACATCCATCGCAGTCAGCTACTTTAACAAGATATTTTCCTCTTTCTATTTCATTATTTAAGTCGGGTGGTAAAACCGGGTCGTAAATAGGTGTTGGTCCGTTAACATAAGACTTCTGCAGTTCCAGCGATACTTTTCTTTTAGGAAGCTTATTCTTAACCGGGGGAATAGTTCTGAGATAAACCACAACCGAAGCGAGGTCCTCATCAGATAAGTTTTTTAAAGACCAATACCACATTGTTCCGCCCAAAGCCCGTCCGTCATGTCCAATACCTTCTCTTATGGCTCGTCCCAGCATATCGTCAGTCCATTTTCCTGCACCTGTTTCTTCATCAGTAGTAATATTTGGTGCAACCATCCTGTAATTTTCTTCTTCAAGCGTAATAGCTCCGGCACCTTTTTTCTCTTCAATAATAGGGGCTCCCGGTTTAGACTGGTCTCTTTCACTATGACATCCAAAACATTGCAAAACAGATTCGGTTAAATATTTTCCGCGCTCAATGCGGACTTCTGTTCTTTCATATTTAAAATTTCGCAGAGGTCGAACTTTCAATCCTTCAGTTATATAAACTTCGGGGGTTTCTTCGGTTTCTCCGCCACAGCCTGCAGCAATAAAAAGGAGCGAAAGGATAAGAATAATTTTTAAAAAATCTTTCATTGGGAATTTCATTTAATCTATTATTTATAATAGAGAATTGAAAAATAAAAATCCAGAACCCACCCCAAACCCCTCCGGTGGAGGGGATTTTGTTATTCGTTTTGTCATTTCAACGGTAAGTTATCTTCTCCAATAAGAGAAGCTGTCCCCTCTTGGGAGGGGAGAAAGGGGTGGGTCAATACGTTTGTTAGAAAGAATATTATTAAGTTATTACTGCAATGAAAAGAAGAAAGATCATACCGTACAATCCTAACCTAAAAGAATTTGCAAGAAAACTCAGGAACGACAGCACCTTTACAGAAATTATGATTTGGAATAATCTGAAGGGGAAACAAATGAGAGGTTACGACTTTGACAGGCAAAGACCAATTGATAATTACATAGTTGACTTCTATTGTAAAGACTTGCAGCTAGCGATAGAAATAGATGGCGAAAGCCATTATGGAGTTGAAAAGAAAGATGAAGCAAGAGACAAAAGATTAAATGAGATTGGCGTTACAGTTTTAAGATTTGATGATACGGAGTTAAGATATAATCTTGAAAAGGTTTTGGAGACGATAGAAAAGTGGATAGATGAAAATGTAAAGAAGTGAAACCCACCCCAAACCCCTCCCAAAGGAGGGGATTTTGTTATTCGTCTTATCTTTTAATTTGCAATGCTATCTTTTCCAATGAGCGAAGTTGTCCCCTCTTGCCTGCCCGTCCGAAACGAAATGTAGGCGGAGGAGGGGAAAAAGGGGTGGTCATATATTATGTTTGGGAGAACATTATTATGTTACTACCCAAAGTGATACCTGTTGCATAGTCCTAATAGAATTACCTGTTCCTGTTTCTTTGCTGCCTGTCATCATTATATTGCTTATAGAATTTTTATTTTACAAATTATTTGAAGAAATAATTAAAAAGTATTTATGAAAACAATTGTACAATTATTTGGATCGCTGACATTATTCATTTTAGGTATTAATATATATTCACAAAACTGGCCAACTGTCGGCGGCAGTAATCAAAGAAATGGTCTGAGTAAAATTATTGGTCCGGATAGTGTTATCACTCCTGCCTGGACAGTTAATTCATCAACATCACTTTGGGGAAATTCTGTATTTACTTATGGCGATAAATTTGTTACTTCAAGAGTTGTGTTTACTCCTTCTTACACTGCAAAGTTGGAATGCAGAAGCCTTACAGATGGCAGCTTGTTATGGGAAAAACAGGTTTATCCAACTTCCATAATGTATGCCGTGGGTTTTTCTGAAGATGCAGTTTATGCACACGATTATTCAAACGATTCACTCTATGCTCTTTCCCCGGATGATGGCTCTGTTAAGTGGGCAGTTCAGGAAAATATGTTTGGAGGCAATGCGGGAATATTATTTGCCTGTAATGGTGATCCTGTTGTAAGAGGCAAAAGATTAGACAAATATAACGGGCAGACTATCTGGAGCTATGATTATATAATTCCGGTCGGACCTAATGCTGGTTATGCAATCTATAAAAATACTTTTTATCATTATACAGGAAGTATCACTACCGATAAAAAACTTTTTGCTGTTGATATTGAAACAGGAGAGTTTAAATACGAATCTGCTGCATTGCCGGGAGATGGCGACCAGGAGTGGCCGATCACTATCGGCAATGATGGCACAATTTATTTAAAACGAGATGGCGGGAACCTTTTTGCTTTTGAAGATAACGGCTCAGAACTTTCCATTAAGTGGGAGTATACTCCAGTTGCAGAAATGCCCGGATATTTTGGTTCAGATTTAAATGGAAATATTTATGTGATTGATAATGATACTGTAAAATTATTAAGCTCAAAAAACGGAAACTTACTCAGTCAGTCAAGAGTATCTGTTGATGCAGGTTTTTTCCCAACCATATCCGTTGATGGTGAAGGAAAAGTTTATGTATGCAATAACCTGGATACGGGGGGTAAATATTATTGCTTCAGTTCCGATCTTCAGACTTTAATATGGGAATTGGCAATTCCTTATAATTATTACACCGGGCCAGCGCTTGCAAAAGATGGAATTTTAGTTCTTATCGGTTCAGGAACAGAGATTAAAGCATACAAACCAAATAAACCGCTTAGGCCTGTGGCTGATTTTACAGCAGACTCAACATTAATTTTTGCAGGTACAGGTTTGAGCTTTTATGATCAGTCTTCTTTTCTGCCAACAAGCTGGCGATGGAGCTTTCCCGGCGGAACACCTACATCATCAACTGAACAAAATCCTCAAAACATAGTTTATACTTCTGAAGGAGAATATGAAGTAACTTTGATTCCTTCAAACTCAATGGGAGGCGATACCCTTGTAAAAAGCTGTTACATTTCTGTCTTGCTGCTTGTTTCGGTGGAAGATGATAAAAGAATTCCTCAGGAATTTTCATTAGACCAAAACTATCCAAATCCGTTTAATCCAAGTACAAAAATAAAATTCTCAATCCCATTGAACCCCCCTTCGTCCCCCCTTTCTGAAAGGGGGGAAAACAGGGGGGTTAGTTTCACTGAAAGTATATGATGTTTTAGGTAATGAAATTGCTACTTTAGTTAATGAAGAAAAAGCTGCTGGTACTTATGAAGTTGAATTCTCTGCCAAAGGCTTATCCGCTTCCGGCGGAGATGCTTATAGTCTTTCAAGCGGAGTTTATTTTTATAAATTGCAGTCGGGAAGTTTTATTGAAACTAAAAAAATGATTTTGATGAAATGATCAGTTAAACAATCCAAAGCATCTGGAAAAAAATAATTAGTTGTTTAACAGTTTTATTGCAAACTCATTTCAAAGAGGGTGGTGCAACAAAATTATTTAGCTTTTCTTCCGATCAAATCAATTCTTATAATATTCCAAAGCTTCCGGCATGTGCTTTTTTAGATCAGCAATTCTAGTTTGATCTGATGGATGTGTGCTTAAAAATTCCGGAGGTGAAGCGCCGCCTTTGCTTTGTGACATTCTTGTCCAGAAATCAACAGCAGCATTAGGATCGTAACCAGCCATTGACATAAATATCAATCCCAGCCTGTCTGCTTCGCTTTCATGCGTCCTGCTGTATGGAAGAATCACACCGATTGTAGAGCCGACACCATAAGCTGTCATAAAAAGATTCTGTGTTGTTTCGGGTTCGTCTTTCAATGCAACAGAAAGAGCAACACCGCCTAATTGCTGCAATAAACCCTGGCTCATTCTTTCACCACCGTGTTGAGCAATTGCGTGTGCGATTTCGTGACCCATCACAACAGCTAATCCGGTTTCATTTTGTGTTATGGGAAGTATTCCTGTGTAAACAACAACTTTGCCTCCCGGCATACACCAGGCATTTACTTCAGGGCTTTCAACCAGGTTGAATTCCCAGGCATATCCCTGTAGTTCTTTGGAAAGATTGTGCTCTGCAAAATAAGTTTCAACAACACTTTTGATGTTTAATCCGACGCGCTTCACCATATTAGTCTTTTCAGCATTTGTGCTCAATTTATTTTGTTTCAGAAATTCATCGTACTGCTGAAAACTTAAAGCATTTATTTCTGAAGCTGAAATCAGGCTAAGCTGAGATCTGCCTGTAATCGGAACAGTGCTGCAATAATGAAATATTAATGAAAGCAGAATAACCGGGACAAATATTTTTAATGCTTTCATTTTAAACCTCTTACTTTAAATATTTTATATGATCGATTAAAATATAAGAACATGTTTACAGCACGACAATCGAGCGAAGGGATGAAAAAGGAACTACATCTTTTTAAAGTGGAAAAGACTTTCCCCTACAATCCTAAATTAAAGGGGTTTGCCGACCAAGTGAACAATTACTTAATGATAAAAGACAAAACAAAAAACAGCAAACCTAATGGAGTCCAGTTCACTTTGGGTACATTTAGAACTGCTAATAAGAAACATACTGCTGAGAGTATTAACAACATTAAACCTAATGTTAGTACCATTTCATTCTCCTTCTTTATTTACCTTAAATTCATTTAATTGTGCTTCTTTCAAAGGATTATGTTATTATTTTTTTTAATAATTTCCAAACAATGTAAAGAAAAAAGAAGGTAAATCCCTTAAAATATCAAGCAACTTTGTTGATGTCCTTAAAGCAGCAATTCTATTTTAACAAATATCTTTTTATTTTAAGTTAAAACAAATTTAACCGGAGGTGCTATGAAGTACACAATTATCACTTTGTTCATTCTACTCATTTCATTTAACTGTTCTGAACAGAAAGAAAAAACAACCGATAAAGAACCATCCATAAAAACAGAAGAAGTTACCTATACAGCGGATGGAACAACTCTTAAGGGATTCCTCGCATACGATGAAAACCAGGAAGGTAAAAGACCGGGAGTAATTGTTGTTCATGAATGGTGGGGTAATAATGATTATTCAAGGAGAAGGGCAAAGATGCTTGCTGAGCTTGGTTATGTTGCCCTGGCAATTGATATGTACGGTGATGGAAAACAGGTTGATAATCCTAATGATGCAGGTAAATCTGCAACTGAAGTAATGAGTAATATGGAATCAGCAAAAGCACGGTTTGACGCTGGTGTAAATTTTCTTAAAGCACAATCGCAAACATATCCTGGTAAGATTGCTGCAATAGGTTATTGTTTTGGCGGTGGTGTTGTACTTCGTATGGCACTTGGAGGAAATGATCTGAATGGTGTTGTAAGTTTTCATGGCAGCTTACCAGATACTGTAAATAATCCAAAACAGGTTAAAGCAAAACTTTTAGTCTGCACCGGTGGTGATGATCCTTTTGTACCAAAAGAGCAGGTAGATAAATTTGAAAAGGCAATGGATGATGCAGATGTTGATTATAAGTTAGTTAGCTATCCCGGAGCTTTACATGCTTTTTCAAATCCAGCTGCAGACAGCACGGGTAAAAAATTCAATATACCTATAGCATATAATAAAGAAGCTGATGAGAAAAGCTGGGCTGAGATGAAGGAGTTTTTAACGGAAATATTTAAGTAGAAGGTAGGAATAGGGTATAAGGTATAAGGTATAGGGTATAAGGTATATAGGTATAAAGGTTAAGATTATACTCTATACCTTATACCTATATACCCAACTTTAATCACCACGTTCTTTCAAAACTTTTTTTATCCATCTCCCGGTTAACATCTATAAAATAGGAATTATATTTCTTAGATAGCATTAATGTATCTTTGTTAAATATTCGGTATAAAAGTGCTATCGGAAAAAGAAAAAGAAAAAATATGAGGGTTAACATTATTTTAGGAACTACCAAACCTAACAATTCAGCTAATTTCATCCAGACCCATTCAATTTTTTTACTTAGAAACGGAGATGTTATTCCTATAATCCCAATTAATAGCGAAACTATGATCGCCCATTTCCATAAAAAAATAAGGTGAAGAGCCAGCAAACCCATTGATATAGTAAGCATTGTTTTAGATGTATCAGCTTTCATTTGTTTTTCTCATTAAAGCTTTGTGAAACTTTGTGACTTATTGACTTCGTGGCTATAAAATGTTTTTATTGCCACAAAGGCTCAAAGACTCTAAGAAGGATTAATCCAATTTAAATTGTTCAATCCATTTTTCCCTGTTTTGCCAATCAGGCTGCTCAGTTTTTTTCAGAAGAAAATCATTAACTACAAGGTAATCCATTTCGGTTCGCATAAAACATTTATATGCATCTTCCGGTGTGCAAACAATTGGTTCACCGCGCACGTTAAAGCTGGTATTAACAATTATACCATAGCCGGTTTTTTCTTTAAAAGTATTAATTAGCTGCCAGTATCTTTGATTTGTTTCTTTATGAACAGTTTGAATACGCGCTGAAAAATCGAGATGAGTTATTGACTGAACATCACTCCTTGTAAAGTAAAGTCTGTCCCAAAGATTTAAATCAAGATAATCATCGGGCAATTTGTTTCTTCTTTTCTCCAACAGATCTGCAATAAGCAGCATGTATGGCGAAGGAACATCTAAATCAAAAAACTCTTTTGAACTTTCCATTAAAACAGATGGGGCAAAAGGTCTGAAGCCTTCACGATACTTAATTCTGAGGTTTAATTTTTTTTGCATTTCCGGGTTTCTTGCATCGGCAATTATACTTCGGTTCCCCAAAGCTCTTGGTCCATATTCCATTCGTCCCTGGAACCATCCAATTACATTTCCATCTACAATCAGTTCTGCAGCCTCTGAACATAAATCAGAAAAGTCATCAACTTTGTTATATACAGCTTTTAATTTTTTAAATGCACTTATAATTTCCTTATCTGAAAATTCAGGTCCAAGGTAAGCCCCCTGCATTTCATCCATATTTCCTGTCCGCCTCAGGCGGATTCGTTCTTCATCAAAATAAATATAGTGAGCAATTTGAGCTGCACCCAAAGCACCGCCTGCATCACCAGCCGCGGGCTGAATGTAAATATCTTTAAACATATTTTCTTTTAACAATTTCCCATTTGCAACACAATTAAGTGCTACTCCTCCTGCCATACACAAATAATCTGACCCGGTAATTCTTTTGGCTTCATTAGCCATTTTTAAAACAATCTCTTCAGTCACATTTTGAATAGCATAAGCCAGGTTACAATGAGGCTGATCAATTTTGCTTTCAGGTTTAACAGCTGGAAATCCGAAAAGCTTTTCAAATTTTTTATCGTGAACCATTCTTAAACCGGTTGCATAATTAAAGTAACCCTGGTTCAACCATATTGAACCATCATCTTTAATAGAAACAATATGTTCTTTGATTAAATTTATGAACTCGTTAGTCTGTTTTGAATTAGGATTACCATAAGGTGCTAAACCCATTAATTTGTATTCACCTGAATTAACTCTGAACCCAAGGTAATATGTAAATGCAGAATAAAGGAGACCAACCGAATGTGGAAATCTCATCTCTTTGAGCATTTTAATTTTATTATCTTTTCCATAACAGATGGATGCTGTTGCCCATTCCCCAACGCCATCAATTGTTAATATGGCAGCTTCCTGAAATGGTGATGGGTAGAATGCACTTGCCGCATGAGATAGGTGATGTTCAGGAAATAACAGGTTTAACTTCTTCTTATCATAATTTTCGATTTCAGTCAAACCATCATAAAGCAGATTCTTTAAGAATAATTTTTCTTTAACCCAAACGGGAATAGCAGTTAAAAAAGATAATAATCCTCTTGGTGCAAATGAGTAATAGGTTTCTAATAACCTTTCAAATTTTAATAAAGGTTTATCATAGAAGACAACAGCATCAAGTTCATCAATGCTGCAGCCGGAATACTCTAAACAATATTTAATGGAATTTAGTGGAAATTCTGATGTGTGTTTTTTCCTGGTAAATCTTTCTTCCTGTGCTGCTGCTATAATTTTACCATCAATTAAAATAGCTGCGGCAGAATCATGATAGAATGCGGATATCCCCAAAATTTTTTTCATGTTATATCATTTATGATGATTGACATTTACTCTTCGTATATCATTTTGCAAAAAGAATTATAGAACCAGGCTGATAAAAATCCAATACCAAACCCGTAAACAAATCCCCAGAATAGTCCAATGAAAGATCCCGGAACCGAAACTGAATATCCAATAAAGAACGTAGCTAACTTGGAGAAAATATAAGCATCTGAACGGGCAAGCATAAGCCACCAGGTGCCAAGTAAAACTGTAAGACCAAACATGATACCTAATGATAAACCAAGTGCTCTTCTGCGTAATTCCATGTTTTTGTTCCTCTAATTTTTATTTTGATGAATATTTGAATTGACTAGATAAAAACTGCTAAAGTTTATGGTATAATTTTAACAAAATAATGTAACAAAAAAAATTGAAAACTAATTGATGCCAAAATCTTTAATATTGAAATTTTTGATACTTTGATTCACATTTTATAACCATAGTTGAACTGAAACATCAATGTTATATTATTTTTTTAATTTACAGATGCTTAATTATAAACCATTATTTATGAAAAAAGTTGTATTCCTGTCTATGGACAGTCTTGCAGATTTTATATGTTATGACCAGCTTGTATTTGAGCCGCTAAAGAAGCTTGGCTGGGAGGCTGAAGAAATTTCGTGGAGAAAGTCCAATGTTGAATGGGATAAATATGATGCCGTGATAGTCCGTTCAACTTGGGATTATCAGTCTGATCCTATTGAGTTTTCAGATGTGCTTGAAAAAATTAATAATTCCTTAGCACATTTGGAAAATGATCTTTCAATCATGAAATGGAATATGAATAAAAATTATCTGAAAGATCTTCAGGATAAAGGAATCAGAATTGTTGATACGGTCTGGGAAAAAGCTTTCATACCTGGAAAAGCTGAACATTATTTTGATCTTCTGGATTCGGATGAAATAATAATTAAACCAAATATCAGTGCAAATGCGGAGAATACATTCAGAATAAAAAAGTATGATTTTAAAAATCAACTGCAGGTTCTTGAATCGGTTTTCAGCAAAAGGGAATTTATGGTTCAGAAATTCATGAAAAACATAATTGATGAGGGAGAATATTCTCTTTTTTATTTTGGCGGAGAGTACAGTCATTCCATAATTAAAATGCCAAAGGAAAATGATTTTCGCGTGCAGGAAGAACATGGCGGAAGAATATTCTCAATAAATCCTGATGTAGAGTTGAAAAAAATTGCAGAGAAAATTATAAATAAAATAAAACCTGTTCCTCTTTATGCAAGGATTGATCTTGTAAGGACTCAGGATAATGATTTTGCATTGATTGAACTCGAGCTGATTGAACCTTCACTCTATTTTAATCTTGATGATGAATCACCCCGAAGGTTTGCAATGATTTTTGATGAATGGATGAAAGAGAGCGAGCGATAAAAAAATTTTATTCACGTAGCTCAGGACTCCAGTCCTGACTTTTAACTTCATTTTAAGATTATCATCTTTTTTGTATCATTAAATCCATCAGCTTTTAATTGATAGAAATATACACCGCTTGGTAAATTAACTGAATGAAATTTTACTTCATGAATTCCCGGTGGTTTTTCTTCATTAAGAAGAATAGCAACCTCATTTCCTAAAACATCATAAACTTTTAATGAAACATAACTGCTAGCCGCCAACTGCCAGCTGATTACGGTACCCGGATTAAACGGATTCGGGTAATTCTGATGAAGTTCAAATTCACCAGGTGAATTTTCAGTTTCTTCCACATCAAGTGTAGTCAGATCAATCGGAACAGTCCATATTTGATAGATTCCACTTGAGTTATCCATCCACACGGGCCAGAGCATATTTTTTGATGAAGTGATTCCGATATTATCACCCTGGTAACCCTGACCTAATCCGCCGATTGCAGCAGGTTTAAAATTATGGTCACTTATTTCATTCTCAACCCAGGTATCTCCTCCATCAACAGAACGGGCAAGAAAAACACCCGTTGAATCTGATGTTGTATTCCTGTCATCGTAAAAAATAATATTTATTCCGCCAAACTTATCAACATGAATAGCAGGGAAGTATTGTATCTTGCCGTTATTCAGTGCATCCTGGTTCACTCTTGCAGATTGAGACCATGTAACTCCACCATCAGTTGATTTGTTAAAAATTATATCAGGGTCATTTCCTGCAGGTGATAAATTCTTTTGAGTTGTTGTTATATAAATCCATCCTTCTCGTGAGCCACCGGATTTATCAACGTCCATTCTTGGTAAACCATCTACCCGTATATTTTGTTTTTGTGGGAGAGTTCCACGTATTCCCTGTGTTGCAAAAATATTTTCATTAACAGTCCAGTTATTTCCTCCATCTGCTGAGGAAGCAAAGCCGACATATTTTTCTGCAAAAGGCGATACGCTTTCAACTCCTGCCCAGCAAGCATACAACTTTCCGCCATTTGCAGTTGCAAGCTCACCTCCGGCGCAACGCTGCAGCGGATTATTTATCTGGAATGATGTTACCCAGCTTACTCCTCCGTTAGTAGTGTAAGATGTGAAGAGCGGGAATGGTGGAGTAAAGCGTACCCATGCAGCATAAGTTCTTCCAAAAAACAAGCTTGATGGATCTCCATCTGTTATAACTGAAGCTCTTTCTAAAACATCTGTAGTTATTGTGAATTGAGGAGACCAGGTGTTTCCGAAGTCTGTTGAATAGTGAGAATACAATCCTTCTAAAGGTGAACGGGGCAGCCTTGTTAATATAAATCTTCCATCTTTATCTATTGCTATTCCCGGGTCGCCGCCATGGAATTGGATGTTTGCCCCTTTGCAGGTATCACTGCCAAACCAGCTATTACCTGCATCGGTAGTTGCATAAACTCCTTCACTTACAAAATAAGTTGGTTGAAATACAACTGTGTTTGCGGAAGAAAACATGATCGAAGGATTTAACGGGTGAGTAGTAATAAAAACTTCGGTTTGAGTAGAACTGCCCGGATGGATTCTATAATTAGTGCCGATGTTTTTAACTTTAAAAAAAATTTTGTAGTTATCCTGTGAATATATTTCTGCTTCACAAAAAGCAATCAACATAATTAGAGAAAAAATACTTTTCAAAGCGAAGAAATTTATATTGTTCATAATTCTTTATCCAGTTTATCTGAAAATTGTTTCAAATTTTTCCATTTTAAAAACCGTTGAAACGGTTAAGGATTTTTATTCTATTTCATTAACAACGGGATTAATCCTGGTGTTAACAAGAGAAAGATAAACATTTCAACCGTTTTAACGGTTTATGAAATATGCAGTCAACTTGAAATGTTTAGCTAAAAATTATATCCAAGATTCATCGAAGCAAAATAGCTTCTTGGTTCCCCAGCTTCATAAAACCTGCCGCTGGTGGAATTAATATTAATAAATGAAACATATTTTTCATTTGTAATATTATTCATTCCACCGGAAATAAGAATATTAAAGCGGTTAAAAATCATCTCAAAACCTAAATTAAAATTCAACAAGCTATAGCTTAATGCCTTATCCGAGTTTGCATCATCAACATACATTTCACTAACGTTCACTCCCGTTACCTTTGCAAAACCGGTAATAAAATCAATTATTCTTCGGGTATATGAAACTGAGGCTACCAGATTATGCTCTGGAACTGATGGGACAATATTTCCTGAAAAATCTCTGAATGTTGAAAAGATATTTCCTAATGAATCCTGTTCGACCGATTCAAGTAAATACTTATCATACTCAAAGCCTGAATAAGTGTATGCAGTTTTTAAATTCAGCCCCGGGATAATTTCTGCATCGAAGCCAGCTTCAAGTCCGCTGCGTTTTGTTTTTGCAGAATTTCTAAAAAAAACAGAACTAAAAACTTCAAAGGGAACTATTTCATTTTCAATAATGCTGTTGAAGAATGTAAATTCAAAAACAATATTATTGAAAAGAAGAGACTCGGATATTAAATTTCCTTTAATTCCAATCTCAAAGTTTTTTGATTCCTGCGGTTTAAGATCAGGGTTCAGCAATTTACCAGGGCTTGAACTTGTCGGGAAATTATCTAATTCATTACCTGCGGGGCTGTCAAAGCTTAAACCATACGAAGTATAAATTGCGACATAAGGTGTAAGCTTATAATTAAGTGCAGCTTTTGGAGTAAAGTCTTCAAACCTTCTTATATCATTCTGGAATTGGTTTATTTGATTTTTCTGATTGAAAACAACTTTATCATATCTTCCCGTTAACAGCAGAGCTAATTTATTCCTGATTAAGCCTGTTGAATTTTGAAAGAAAACACCGGTGTTGCCAATCGTTTCATCAGTAAGCCCGATCAGGTTGTCGCTCCTTTGTCCACCGATATTAACATAAGTTTCGATTGGTCCGGTTTGATAAAATAAATCTCCGCCGAGTGAAAATTCATTATCTAAACCGAAGAAAATACTTTTGTTAACCCACCGTACACCTGTACCAAGTCCGTAGCGGTTCATTACACGGAAATCTGCCTGAGCACGCTCAAAATATTTAATCGTTCCGTAAGATGTTACTTCGAGTTCATTATTAAGAGTCTCTCCAAAAGCAATTGCGTATCTTAAGCCAAGCCTGCCTTTTTTTGAAACTCTTCTGAAATCAAAATTTGATTCTCTTGTTGCTGCCGCACGCGGATTCATTTCATATTCTGTTTTTGTTTGAGAACCGGGAAGACGAATCAATCCATCTGCAAAATAAAACATCGTCTGTAAATTGGAATGTTCACCAGGATTTGTTTCAAGGAAGCTATTGAATATATGCCAGTAATCTTCACTATGATCACGATAACCTTTGTAATTATGGTAGGTGTATGAGGCAACGAATCCAAGATCATCAGTTCTTACTCCAACCTTAAATCCATTTCTTCTCAAACCAAAATCTCCAATCTCGTTATAGTTTACCATGAAAGTTGAAGGGAAATTAATATCGCTGATAAAATTTACTACTCCACCAGGTGCATTGGTATAAAGCGATGAGGAATTTCCTTTCACAACTTCAATGCTTCCTAATGAATTGAAATCTATTGATTCGATGCGAGTCTGTCCATCAGGCTCAGATTCCGGAATACCATCAAGCAGAATGCGCACGCCGCGAATTCCGCTGTTGGATCTGCTTCCAAATCCACGTATAGAGATCCGCACATCGTGATTTCCATATCGTGACTGCATAAATAAACCGGGCACTGTGGACATAACATCGCTTATGGAAACTTTGCGGTCAAATTTATATTGCGTATTCTTTAAGCGAACAACAGGGTATGGAATATCAATAATTTTTTTCTGGACCCGGGTTGCTGTAACAACCACCTCATCGGTTTCATATTGTAATGTATCAGGACTAATAATGGGAATTTCATTTTTCAAAGAGTCTTTTGTTTGAGAAAGACTTTGTGAAAATGAAAGTAGAATAATAATCATTAATGAAAAAATGATAATGTTAAAAATTCTCATTTCCATCCTCTTAATTAATGAATGTATAATTTCCCCTTTCTGGCTAACTTCAATTGAGAAAGCCTTATCTAAGATGTTGCCTTAAAAGTATTATTTATCAAATTGTCATTCCCACGAAAGTGGGAATCTATTTTTAAGAGGGTTTTAGATTCCCGTTTTCACCGGAATGACAATAAGATCAGACTTTTGAAACAACCTCTTAGTTGAAAAGTAGGAATAAATATATTTTTAGATGGAATAGAATGATTTTGGCGGGGGTGAGGGTACTCCAGGCTCATTCAATGAATTTTCATTTTCAAGGTAAACGAAGTAAGTCAGCTCAGATTGCTGGGAATAAAAAAAATATTCTGTAAGGAAATACTGATCTGTTATTTGTTGAGCTAATAAAGTTCTTCCTGATGAATTATGCTTTTTATCTTCTTTTTCTTTTTCAAAATGTTTGTTAAAATTTGCTTCTAGGAGATTTTCTTTATGATCATAAAAGCAATAGAAATAAATGCTGTCCTCGGTTTCAATCCTTTCTACTATATCGTACATTCCGCCATTATATCTGAATTCCTTTTTATGTTTCCAAGTAAAATCAACTTTACCCTCTTCTATATCCGATTTTTTAAATGAGAGTAATATAATTTTCTCATGAATTTCTTTTTTTTCAATTGCAGAATGGATATAACTTTTTGTGAAATGAATTAATTGCTGATAAACAAGGACATAACCGCTTGAATTATATATCAAAGTCAGTGCTGCAGCTATAGCAATAATTTTTTTTGATGTACTTATTCTAAACATCGTGGATATAGTTAATCTTTGTCAATCTCAATTAGGATACTAACTCATTTATATCAAATAAACATGATGTCATTCTGAATCCTGACCTGTCGTCAGGACAGGTTTATTTCAGAATCTAAAATTTAAAGACCCTGAAATGAATTCAGGGTGACAATATTTTTGATCTCAACCTCGCTTATCAAAAATACATAACTAAATTATAATATTCATTTAAAAAAGTTATTTTTAGTTACGGAATAGATTTGAATCATAATCATAATCTTACTCGATTTTAATCTGACTTGTCCCGACCTGGCGGGATTACGATTATGATTAAGAGTACGATTAAAAACCCAATGCATCAGAGCACTAAAATATATATGAAAAAAAATAATACAGTTTTTCTAATCATAGTATTTATAACAATTGTATGTCCAGGTAATTTTCCCCAAAATTACTGGAAGCAGATCCAGAGCCCTGTAAACCAAACTCTGCGTAATATATTTTTTGCTGATAGCCTTAATGGCTGGGCTGCAGGTGATTCAGGTACTGTAATTAAAACATCTGATGGTGGATTATCGTGGTATAAGCAGAACAGTAATGTTAATAATACAATCTGGGGAATTTATTTTCTTAATGAGAACTTAGGATGGATGGCAAGCTGGCAGACTGATACTATTCCTTATGGAAGCCTGATACACAAAACAACAAACGGCGGCGAAGAATGGATAAGCGAAAAATTTCGCGGAGAAGATATTTTTATAAAAGCTATTCATTTCACAGATTCTTTAAATGGTTTTGTCGGAATGTACTATAGTTCTGCAGGACCTATATATTATACTACTAATGGTGGAATTGATTGGGATCCCGCTGATATATTTCCGGATTCCGCCCTTTATGGATATTTGCCAGTTTTAAATTTTTATTTTGTCTCATCAGAATTTGCATATGCCTGCGGTGGTGCAGTTGATATTGCCGGTGTAATCTGGAAAACTACAAACAGCGGACTATCCTGGCTTGCGGATTCAACGGTGGCACCTGATCCCATAAATGAATTATATGTATTTGATTCACTCGAAGTTGTAGGTATTGGAGGAGACATAGAATTTTTTTATGGTATCGGGTTAGTTCGAACAACTAATGGAGGAGAGTTTTGGAATTATAGTGAACTGGATGTCCTCGGTGTTGCATATGCAATAGATTTCAGAACACCCAATGAAGGCTGGGCTCCTCTTGGTTCTATTCAAACTTTTATTTATTCAGTTGATTCCGGCTATACGTGGAAAGAAATTCCTACACCCAACAATACTGCTGTATATGATCTTACTTTTATTGATTCAACAAAAGGATTTGCTGTTGGCGATAGCGGCGTAATTTTGAAATATGAATATGAACCAAACAGCGTAGTTAATGATTTGATGATTCAGCCGCAGTCATTTTATCTTTACCAGAATTATCCAAATCCGTTTAATCCAGTAACGAGAATAAAATATTCAATAGCTCAGAACCCCCCTTCATCCCCCCTTTCCGAAAGGGGGGAAATAGGGGGGTTAGTTTCGCTTAAGGTTTATGATGTTTTAGGGAATGAAGTCGCAGTTTTGGTTAATGAAGAAAAGTCTGCGGGAGAATATGAGGTTGAGTTTTCCGCTAAAGGCGGATCTGACTATGGCGAAGATGCTGAAGGTTTTTCAAGCGGTGTTTACTTTTATCAGCTTAAGGTAGATGGATTTATTTCAAGTAAAAAATTTGTATTGGTAAAATGATGATGCTTTTCAAAAAAACGTCTACTGTCACCTTGAGCTTTCCAAATTTTGAATTTAGTTAGAACTGAAAGTATCTGATTTATTAGAGAAAGCTATAGAGGAAGTGAAAACCTAAATCATTATTTCAAAGTAAAAAAAGTTTAAGGAGAATATTATGAGCAACGAAAAAACAAAAATAAAAGTTGATGTGATGGGCCCTATCTGGGCAATAGGCTGGCTTTTTACTTTAGGATTTCTGCAGCTTAGTTTCTGGAAAGGTTTGCTTGCCCTTATCGTATGGCCTTATTACTTGGGAGATTACTTTAGCAAGTTTTTGAGTTGAAGATTTAATAAAGAAATCTCGTTTTTAAAAGTTGGGCTAAAATATTGTTAAGTCCGCTACTGTCCGGATTAAACCAAATATTTTTTTATTGATTATAAAAAAAAGAGTAGCAAAATTAGGATAGCAATAATATGGAATTGTCCGAAACGGAATGGTTGGCAATTCCTGTTAAATAATAGTTATTTGCTTAGCAAAAAATAAAATATGTTCAACTTTCTTAAAACTAAAAAAAGAATAAAAGCGGTTCAAAAAATTACGCAGATTATATATTCTGCACTTTTTAGTTTGCTTGATTTAGAAAATGGAAACCTACAGGAAAAATTAAAAGATGATTCTTTCATAATTGCTTACATATACGGAATTAGTGCATTTATGACTATTTCTTTCCGTATTGATAATGTCAGGCAAAAAGGTTTTCTAATCTATGAAGTATATGAAAAAATATTTCCAGAATATGGCAAAGAAATTACTGAAAGATGTAATAAGCTTATTGCTGATAATGATAATCAATTCCTTTCTATAGTTAATAAAGCTATATCAGAAATTGAATTTGTTTCCAAGAATAATGGTAATGGTAGTCTTCCAACTTTAATCGACTACATAGAAAAAAATTATGATGAATAAACTTATTATTTAATTCATAACAAATGACAACAATTGTTTTAATTTCTTTAGGATTCATAACTATTAGTCATAGGCTTATCCTACCATTTCGTAAAACTGGGACTATAAAATATGAAACTGCCTATGACATCTTTTCTTTTATTATGCATATTACCGTCTTTATCAATCTAATTATTTTATTTCAATGGATTGGTTTAGGTATTGCTACAATATTAATTTTTATCGGTGGGTATTTATCAGTCCCCTTTGGACTTATAGTTTATAAAACTGATGTGCAACCGGATGAACTATTGTTAATCTTTGCGATACTTTCGTGGATAAATATTATTGTAACTATTATTCATTTAATATTGTTTTTTACTTAAAATAAAAACGCATATAACCAGCCAATCAAGCGGACGCCGTTTTCGCATTTGGCATTTTATAAGTTTTAGAGTTAGCTCTTACGCCGCTTATCGGCAACACTGGTATACCTATTATTATATATGAGAAATCCATTAAATAAAATTGAATTAAAAAGTAAATACTTAATTCCAGTTTTCTGCACTTTTGAAATAGAAATAGAAAAGGATATTATTTATGTCGAAGTTAGTTCAAAACCTCAGAAAGGAAAACATTGGTTCATTACTATTAATTCAACTAAATCTAAGTATGAAGATGATAGTTATATAATAGAAAATTCAGAATTATCAGAGGAAGCAACACCACTACAAATTGCTACAGCACTTTGTAACAAACTAAAAATTGTAAATTCTTTCAAAGTTAAGAACATAAAGAAGAATTACATAGACTTACATATTCCTAAGTTAATGGAACAGTCTTTAATATCTTTAAATTATCCAGAACAAGATTCAAAAATTGAAAGATTAAGCGGATGTATTCTTTTTGCAGATTTAAAAGATTTTTCAAATTGGTCATTAAATGCTGAACCAGAACAGATAACTGAAGTTTTTCAAGTTATATCTGAGAGAGTTGTTCAAATGTCTATAGATTATTTTTTTGATTATTGGAAATTACTTGGTGATGGGATATTACTTGTGTGGCACGGAGTAGATTCCATTGATAATGCTATTAGTGCGGCTTATGAACTGCATAAAAAATATTGGTATTATAGAAAAGATGTTAAGTTTAAAATTCCCATTGGCTTTCGAATAGCAATTTGTAGTGGATTTTTTACAAAATATACTTCTGCAACTTTTTTTGAAAATGTAATTATTAAAGATTACATAGGTCCAATTATAAATATGGCTGCAAGATTACAATCGTTTGCAAATCCAGGTGAAGTTTTAGTAAACAAAAATGCAAGAATGAATTCTAAATCAAATTGGTTTACATATACAAAAGTATCAGGCGAAATTCAAAATAAAGTATTATGTACAAAAGGTTTTTCTCCCAATGAAGATGAAATTTATAAAGTAAACCATAAATATTTTAATAATGATTGGGAGAATTTCATTACTCTAAAATAGATATAACAAGCACCTCAACCCAACCGCTTCTTAAACTCCCATCTCCTCTTTAACTTCTTTAAAAGCCTGAACTGCAAAATCTAAATCTTCTTTTGTATGTGCTGCAGAAATCTGTACTCTTATCCTTGCGGTTCCTTTAGGAACAACAGGATAAAAGAAACCAATTACGTAAACGGCTTTCTCAAGAAGTCTCGCTGCCATTTTTTGTGAGAGTGTAGCATCGCCAATCATTATAGGCACAATGGGATGAATGCCGGGCTTTATATTTAAACCTGCTTTCGTAATCTGTTCGCGGAAATATTTTGTATTCTCCTCAAGTTTATCTCTAAGGTGAGTTGTAGATGAAAGCATTTCCAGAACTTTAATTGATGCTGAAACAATGCTCGGTGCAACAGTATTTGAAAAGAGATAAGGACGTGATCTCTGGCGAAGCAGATCAATTATTTCTTTTCTTCCGCTTGTGTAACCACCGCTTGCACCACCAAGCGCTTTACCGAGTGTTCCTGTTATAATGTCAATCTTTCCTAATACACCGCAATGTTCAGGAGTTCCTTTTCCATGCTTTCCCATAAAACCTACTGCATGTGAATCATCAACCATTACCATTGCATTGTATTTATCTGCGAGATCGCAAATACCTTTTAAATTTGCAACAAATCCATCCATAGAAAAAACACCATCAGTCGCAATAAGAAGATGTCTTGCATTGTTTGATTTAGCTTCTTTGATCTTCTCTTCAAGATCATTCATATCATTATTTTTATATCTGTAACGCTGAGCTTTACACAAACGAACTCCATCAATAATGCTTGCGTGGTTTAGTTCATCACTTATTACTGCATCTTCTTCTGTAAGGATTGTTTCAAACAATCCACCATTTGCATCAAAGCAGGATGTGTAAAGAATTGTGTCTTCTGTCTCAAGAAATTCCGTAATTTTTTTCTCAAGCTCTTTGTGTATCTGCTGAGTACCGCAGATAAATCTTACCGAAGAAAGTCCATATCCCCATTTATCGTAGCTCAATTTAGCCGCTTCAATTATTTCAGGATTGTCTGCAAGTCCCAGGTAATTGTTTGCACACATATTTAAAACCTGCTGCCCACCAGTTACTTCAATATGTGCATTTTGCGGAGAAGTTATTATTCTTTCTTTTTTGTATAGACCTTCGGATTCGATGCTCTTTAATATCTCTGAATAATGTTGTTTTAGTTCGGTGTTCATAATTTTCCCTTTACGTGTAAGATACCAGATAAATAGGTATTTAGATTCCGGCTCAAGGCCGGAATGACAATCTTTGATTTTTTTATTCCCAGTTCAAAATCACCTTCCCAGAATTTCCCGACTTCATCAATTCAAATGCGTCCTGGTATTGATCAATTGAAAAGCGGTGTGTAATTATAGGAGTTATATCCAACCCGCTCTGGACCATAGCAGACATCTTGTACCAGGTTTCAAACATTTCCCTGCCGTAAATTCCTTTTAAGGTAAGCCCGTTAAAAACTATTTTCTCCCAATCAACCGCAGCACTTGATGGAAGAATACCAAGCAGTGCAATCTTACCACCATGAAACATAACATCAATCATATCATTTAAAGCTTTAGGGCTGCCGGACATCTCAAGTCCCACATCAAAACCTTCTTTCATTCCTAATTCCTTAACAATATCGGGAAGCTTTTCTTTGCTTACATCAACAGCACGTGTAACACCAACTTTTTTTGCAAGCTCTAACCTGTTGGGATTTATATCTGTGATAACAACATACCTGGCACCTGAATGTTTAGCAATTGCTGCCGCCATAATTCCTATTGGACCTGCACCTGTAACAAGAACATCTTCACCCATAACATCAAAGCTCAAAGCTGTGTGAACTGCATTTCCTAATGGATCAAATACTGATAGAACATCAGTTGGAATATTCGGATCGCAATGCCAGATATTTGAAACAGGGATTGAGAGATATTCCGCAAAACATCCGGGTCTGTTTACTCCAACACCTTTTGTATTTGGACAGAGATGCCTTCTTCCGGCGCGGCAGTTACGGCAGTGACCGCATACTATATGACCTTCACCGCTTACAAGATCTCCGATTTTAACATCCTGAACATTGCTGCCGAATGCTTCAACAGTACCGACATATTCGTGACCAATAACCATTGGAACAGGGATTGTTTTTTTTGCCCACTCATCCCAGTTGTAAATATGAATATCTGTTCCACATATAGAAGTTTTTTTAATTTTTATAAGGACATCGTTTATTCCAATTTCAGGAACAGGTACTTCATCCATCCAGATGCCTGGTTTACCATATTTTTTTACAAGAGCTTTCATTTTTTGCATAATTTAAATCCTTTTTCTGTATATCAAAATTAGAGATACGGGAAACAAAGGACAAATAAAGGTTACCCCAGAGTTGAAAGAAATGGAATGGTATAGTATAGTATTCAGAACTTAATCTTGAACCTGTAGAATTTATTTAAAAGCATAATTGAATTATAAAACTTGCGGAAAATATATAATTAACTTACATCAGGCAATATATTTTGGATTAATGGAATTATGGAATGTTGGACTCAATAGAAACTATAAAAGTATATGTAAACTTATACCATATACCTTTATACCCTATACCTAAATTATGGATAAGAGGGCAAAATCTGTTATGAGAAAATTTCCTGCACTTGTTTTAAATGTTTGAAGTCTATCCTCAAACCATTTTTCATTTATACCATTTTTAACAGCAGTTCTTCTTAACCAGTCAATTTCTCCTGATACAACCGGGTTGTCTGAATAAGCAAGTCTTAATCCATCAGTTATAAATGATTCAGCAATTTTGATATGACTGAATTTAATTGGTTCTTCATCTATATATCTGTTGGTGAGCAGGTTATGGATTACCTCTTCATAAAAATCCTTTGCAAAACCAAGTCTTTCTGCGATACCCTTTATTATTTTCTTTTCAGAATCGGCGAGTTTTTTATCTTTACGTGCGGTGATTAAGAGTCCCTTTAAGTAGTTGCTTTTATCAATAACAGGTATTTGCATCTTTTTAAGTGTACTTAAGTTAGTAAATGCTAAAGTACACAATTTCACATAAGGTAAAAGCTCATTAATTTTTTCTATAAAAATATTTCTAACTTTTAAAGTGGTTTAAATCAACTATAAATAATATGAAAAACATTTTTAAAACTTCTCTCATTTCTTTAATGCTTCTTGCTGTTTCCTTTCCTCAAAATAAAAATGAATGGCAGACATATTTCGAAAAATCAAATTACCTTAAAACCCCGAGATATGAAGAAACGATGGAGTATTTCCACAGACTTGCAAATCATTCAGAATATGCTGAGATGATTACTTTCGGTGTATCTCCGCAAGGTAGAGATTTGAATTGTCTTATTGTGTCTAAAGATAAAGCATTCACTGTTGAAAAAGCCAAAGCGACAGGTAAACCGATTATTCAAATCCTGAATGGAATTCATGCGGGTGAGATTGAAGGTAAGGATGCTTCAATGATTCTTCTTAGAGAAATTCTTGTAACAAAAGAAAAAGAAAAGATGCTGGATAATGTTATACTTCTAGTTATTCCCATTTTCAATGTTGATGGGCATGAGAGATTTGGAAAATCCAACAGGGTAAATCAAAATGGTCCTGAAGAAATGGGCTGGAGAACTACTGCTCAAAATTTAAATCTTAACCGCGACTGGATGAAAGCTGATGCACCGGAAATGCAGGCAATGCTAAAATTATTTTCAAGCTGGCTTCCGGATTTTTTAATAGATAACCACACTACTGATGGTGCAGATTACCAATATACAATCACTTTTGGTATGGAGTATTATAAAGATATTTATCCTGAAACAGGAGCTATGCTTAAAAAAGAATTTTCTCCTTTTCTTCATAAAAAAATAGAAGAAGCGGGATATCTTTCTTACGCTTATGTAGGATTAAAAAACTGGGTTCAGGGACTTGACAGCGGAATAGTAGAATATCCGGCTCCTCCAAGATTTTCACAAGGTTATGCTGCTATTCAAAACCGTCCAGGGCTTCTTGTGGAAACTCATATGCTGAAGCCATATAAAGACAGAGTATTTTCTACCAAAGCAGCAATGGAGGCTGTGATTGAATTTTGTTCTGATAAAAACACTAAGCTGATTGAAATGAATAAGAGAGCAGATATTAATTCTGTTAAAAATCTTTTAGAAAAAGATGAAAAACTTCCTCTTCAATTTAATATATCTGATAAATCAATTAAGGTTCCTTTTAAGGGAATAAAATATTATAAAGGGATTAGTGAAATCTCAGGCGCTGAAAAGATTGTTTATACAAATGAAAAAGCTGATATGGAAGTTGATCTTTTTAATGATGCACAGATTATAAAAGAAACTTCAGTTCCAAAATTATATATCATTCCTCAAGAATGGTTTTCTCTTGTTGATAGAATGAAATTGCATGGAATTAAAACAGATACATTAAAAGAAGATAAAATTTTTGATGTTAAGAGATACAGGTTCACCGATGTTAAGTTTGCTCAAACTCCTTTTGAAGGAAGACACAAATCTTCATTTACAACAAATGAATATTATGAAAAAATAAAAGTTCCTGCAGGAAGCTTTTTAGTAAGTACAAATCAGAGAGCAATAAAGGTTATTGTTCATTTGCTTGAGCCGGAAGGAGAGGATTCTTTTGTTAAGTGGGGATTCCTCAATGCAATTTTCGAACAGAAAGAATATTTTGAAGCTTATGTTATGGAGAAAATTGCTGAAGAGATGATAAAAGAAAATCCTGAACTGCAGAAAGAATTTGAAAAAAAGCTTGTTGCAGATGAGAAATTCAGGAACGATCCGAATGCAAGACTGAATTTCTTTTATGAAAGATCGCCTTACTATGATTCCCAGATGAATGTATATCCGGTAATGAGAGTGGAATGAAGCCTGCCGATGAAGGTTATATACAAAAAATTTCACCCAAATTAATAGTAAATTATCCCTGTTTATTGAAGCATTCTAATCAGGAGAATTAAAATGGAATTCAGAATTGAATCCGACAGTATGGGACAAATTAAAGTTCCAAAAGACAAATACTATGGTGCTCAAACAGCACGCTCATTAATGAATTTTAAAATAGGCAGAGACAAATTCCCCCGTGAGTTGATTCGTGCATTTGGAATTCTTAAGAAGGCTGCTGCACTTACAAATAAAGAGCTTGGAATACTTCCGTCAGAAAAAGCTGAATTAATTGTTCATGCTGCTGATGAAGTGATTGAAGGAAAGCTTGATGAACATTTTCCATTGGTTGTCTGGCAGACAGGAAGCGGTACGCAGACAAATATGAATGCCAACGAAGTTATATCTAACAGGGCGATTGAAATTTCAGGCGGAGTAATGGGAAGCAAAAAACCTATCCATCCGAATGATGATGTGAATAAAGCTCAATCTTCAAACGATACTTTTCCAACTGCAATGCACATAGCTGCTGTTGAAGAAGTTCATAGCAGACTTATCCCAATGGTTACAAAATTACGCGATGCACTAGCAAAAAAATCTAAGGAGTTTAAATCAATTATTAAAATTGGCAGAACTCATTTAATGGATGCAACTCCATTAACACTTGGGCAGGAATTTTCTGGTTATGTTCAGCAGTTAACAAATGGACTTGAAAGAATTAATAGTGCGCTTCCCAGGCTTTATGAACTTGCTCTCGGTGGAACTGCTGTTGGGACCGGACTTAATACTCATCCTGAGTTTGCTGTAAAAGTTGCTAAAAAGATTTCTGAGATAACAGGTAAACCTTATGTCTCCGCAAGAAATAAATTTGAAGCTCTTGCATCGCACGATGCTTTAGTAGAGTTGCATGGAGCTTTAAAAACTTTGGCAGTATCATTAATGAAAATTGCAAATGATATCCGGTGGCTTGGTTCAGGACCGAGATGCGGATTAGGTGAAATCCATCTTCCTGAGAATGAACCGGGAAGCTCTATTATGCCGGGTAAAGTTAATCCAACACAGTCTGAAGCAATGACAATGGTTTGTGCACAGGTTTTTGGAAATGATGTTGCCGTTAATATTGGCGGCGCAAGCGGAAACTTTGAACTCAATGTTTTTAAACCTGTTATTATTTTTAATGTACTGAATTCAATAAGACTTCTTTCTGATGCTTGTGAAAGCTTTACAGATAATTGTGTTGTTGGAATTGAAGCAAACGAAGTGAACATTAAAAAACATCTTGAAAATTCTCTTATGCTGGTTACAGCTTTAAATCCTCATATCGGTTATGATAATGCTGCCAAGGTTGCAAAGAAAGCACATAATGAGAATAAAACTTTGAAAGAAGCTGCTGTGGAATTAGGGTTATTAACACCTGAGAAGTTCGATGAGGTTATAAGGCCGGAAAAAATGATCGGACCAAGTTAAGCCTGCCCCGATGACATTCGGGGTTCAAGCCTGCCTGTCGGCAGACAGGTTCAAGAGTAAGTTAAAGTAAATACTTCGCAGAAGATTAGATTTAAAGCTAAGGAAGTTGGTATATTCTTATATGCATAAATATTTTTTACGTGAACTTGAACTTAATCTTGAACTTTGATAACTGGAACGGAATAGCTTCCCTCTTACTTGCCTGCATTGAATTAATACTGCTGGTTAATTTATTAATCTTTTCTGAAAAGAATAAGACTAACACATTCATCTTTATCATTATTGCTTTGCTTACCGGCTACCAGGCTTTTGAATTTTTAATCTGCAGTGTTGGCATTGATTCATCAGTAACTGCATATTTTGCTTTTGTTGATATTTCTTTTCCCGCCGTTAAATCTTCTTCTTGTATTGAATATTTTCAGGAATGAATACAGGCCAAAATATCTTCTTTTTATTCCCGCAATTTTTTTTACTATTTATTACTTCCGGATTGTTGAAAAGTTTGCCATTGTTGAATGCACTGTTCTTTATGCAACTTACAATTATCCCCTTGGTGATATCTATGGTTTCTTTTATTACCTTCCTCTTTCTTTATCTTTTTTATATCTGTTAATAAAGAGAAAGGGGATTGATAAAAAACAGTACAACAGATTATTTACTGCTCACCTGTTTATAGTTCTTCCTGTTTTAACAGGATTTATTCTCCTTTATTTAAATTTACCAGGCTTAATTAAAAATATGGCAAGCATACTTTGTAAATTTGCTTTTGGTTATGCAGTTGCATTAAGTATCTTTTGCCTTAAAAATAAAACAGAATTGAAATGAATGAGGTAATCCTGAATATTTATCTTATTATTAATGATGGGAACGTTGTTGAATTTCGTGTTGTTGCTTACGAGGAAGAAGGTGGGGATAACAGGAAAATGGAATTTCTTAAAAGTAAAGCCGTCGGGGATTTTGAGAAGGCTTATCATTTCAATGCACCATCTGATAAAAATGGAAATTTTATGCCATATAGAAAATTTGCAAAGCTTGAAAACAGGGGAAAACAGTTCGAGCTTTTTGAAGAGATATTCAAAAATTTTAATGTACCGGAAAATCCGCTCATTTGTGTTACGCCGGTCCTCGATGGGAAAATTTTAGCAAGTTAAACAATGTCATTTGTAATTAGTAACTGAAGTTAAACAAGAACTGAACTTATAAATTAACCCCAGCCTTAAGAGCCTGTGTGAGAATAAGAATATTGATGGTAGCCGTAGGCTTCAGCCTGCGATAACAGCTTTATTTCGCAACCTGAAGGTTGCGACTACCGATATATTTAGAATTTTAACACAGCCTCTTCAGGCTGAGGTAGAACCTGAAAAAGACAAGGGGCTTTAGCCTTGAAAATATTGCTATCGAATGTTTATGTGAATAATGGCTAAAGCCTAAACATATTTTTGTTATTATAACTCCGCCATAAATGGGGGAGTTATATCATCTGCATAACTTCAGTTAGTAATTTGTATTTCATTATTCACTAAGGTTATACATATACCTTTATACTATTATACCTATACACCTGTATGAAACTATTAGGAATAGTAATTGTTTTTATTTCTTTCCAGTTTTTAACTCATAATTCAGAGGGAATAAAATTGCATAGTACAAAACATCCACTTACACAAAAGCATTTAGAATATCTTAAAAGACTTGATGAACTGGATAAATTTTACTCGGACAAAAAACTCGGCTCTTTTGTTGAGAATGGAAAAACTTTTTTCCGATTGTTCGCCCCTGATGCCGAAAAAGTTTTTCTTGTTACTTTCAATCAGCCTGAGGATACTGTTTCTCCCAAATATGAAATGATAAAGGATGATAATGGTATATGGGAACTGGTTCTTGATGGGGAAAAATATGGACTTTATTATGGCTACCTTATAAAACACCATGGGAAAAAATTTGATCCTAATATTATTTGTTCCGATCCTTATGCAAAAGCGGTAGCTACATTTAATACTTACGGTAATCCGCGGAGAGCGATAGTTGTTAAGGAGGGGAATTATGATTGGGAAGGAGATGAATGGATTCAGAGGAATTGGAGAGATTTAATTATTTATGAAATGCATATCAGAGATATGACAATGCATCCTTCATCCGGCGTGAATCAGCCCGGAACATATAAAGGACTTATAGAAGAAAATAGGCGGGGAGGAATAGACTATATTTACAGTCTGGGGGTAAATACGGTCGAACTTCTCCCTGCCCATGAATTTGCTAACATAGAGATTCCTTTTAATAAATCTTTTATGGCAAGAGAAAATACATGGAATCCTTACGAAAGAAATCATTGGGGATATATGACTGCTGCTTTCTTTGCACCCGAAGCTTATTATAGTGAGAGTGTGAAAGAGCTTGAACGGAATAAATGGGAAGGTAAGGATGCCCATTCAATAAATAATTTTAAGGATATGGTGAAAGCCTTCCACAAAAAAGGTATCGGTGTTATGATGGATGTTGTGTTCAATCATATATCAGAATATGAAATGGGAAACTTTAAAGAGATTGATAAAGAATATTATTTCAGGCTTGATTCAAGAGGGCATTACAAATCTGAAAGTGGAACAGGAAATGATTTGCGAACTGAAAGACCAATGCTGCGAAGACTGATAATTGAAAGCATTCTTTACTGGATGAAGGAATATCATGTTGATGGTTTTCGTTTTGATCTTGGAAAGCTGATTGACTGGAAAACAATAGAAGAGATTATTAAAGAAGCAAAGAAGATGAATCCCCGTGTTGTTTTTGTTTGTGAGCCATGGGGTGGTGGTTATGATCCCGCAGGATTTTCTTTAAGAGGATGGGGAAGCTGGAATGATCAGATACGAAATGGTATTAAAGGTGAAAATCCTGTTAACGGACTTGGCTGGATTTTCGGAAATTGGTATGGAAATAACGATCAAGGTAGAATTAAAAGCTATTTGAATGGAACTCTTGTAAGAGATAAGAATGGTCTTTTCCAGAAACCGGAACATTCTGTTAATTATCTCGAGTCTCACGATGGTTACACATTAGGAGATTTTATAAGAATAGGATTGAACCGCCAGGTCGGGACTCCTTCGGAGAATAAATCTGATCCTCACAAAGTTATAAATGATATTGATAAATTTGTTAAGCTTACACCTGTACAGTTAAAGCTTAATAAGCTGGCAGCTTTATTTCTGTTTACCTCTCAGGGAATAACAATGATTCACTCAGGACAAGAATTTGCACGTACAAAAGTTATCTCTCAGAATAATGATGTACCTGATACAATGAAAGGAATGATTGATCATAATTCCTATAACAAGGATAATGAAACGAATTACATTAACTATGGGCATGCAAAAATCAATGAGGAACTTCTTAATTATTACAAAGGATTGATTGAGCTAAGGAATAGATATCCTTCATTCAGGAGAGCCCAATATGAAGAGGTTAGTTTCTATATTATAAAAGATAATGATTTTGCCATAGGGTTTCTTATTGCTCGTGGCGGTGATGAGTTCATTGTTTTGTTTAATGCAAACCCATCAAAGAAAGAAGAATTTCATCTGCCTGAAGGCAAGTGGGATATTCTTGTAAATAAAGATTATGCAGGAATAAAAACTCTTGAGACAGTTATAGAAAAAATTGTTCTTGAACCATCAACAGGAGTTGTGCTTAAGAAAAATTAATTATGAGGTTGCCTCAAAAGCCTAATTTTGTCAAGCTGAACTTGCCGTCTTTGGCGAGCCTCGCTTTCAGCGGGTTTCAGCTTCTGTTTTTTAACACATATTCAGCAAAAAAGATTCCGAAGCAAGTTCGGAATGACAGTTTGAGACAACCTCATTCAATCATTTATCTTGTGCGTTTGCCCGCTTTAATATCCCTGCATGCACCGCAAAGCTTTTTGTTGCTCTTGCCGGACACTCTATGATTTTTCTTAATACTTTTCCCAGCGGAACAATCGCTGAATACATGATATACACTTCCCCCTTTTGAGTAGTAAGGACCGCTTGCTCTTGCCATTAGCACCCTCCGTCAGTTTAGTTGTAAAGATTGTTTAAGGACATTGCAGAACCTAAAAAAAGTTTATGAGTAAAGCAATAATTTTTTTTAAAAAATAAGAAAACTGGTAGGAGGGAGTAAGGTTGAATGGTTGAATGGTTTCCGCCAAAGGCGGATCAGCCTATGGCTGAGAATGATTGAATGATATAATGCTTATTCTTTATTCCCATTCATACATTCACCCATTCATTTTACTTGCAATGCTTCTGTATTTCTTCATAAGAATGAATGTAACCAAGCTCTCCAGCTTTCACAAGGCTGCGGCACCCCTCTTTTTTATTTCCAAGATTGATTAGGGAGATCCCTCTTTTAAAATAAGCAGTTGCATTTGTGGAATCATCTTTAATAACAATCCTAAAATCTTCAGCGGCTCCTTTATAATTACCTGTAATTATTCTTAGTTCTCCCCTTTGGAAATACAATTCTGTATATGAAGGATGAATTTTTATTGCTTCTGAAAGATCCTCAATTGCACCGTTAATATTGCCTGTAATTGCCCTGTCTCCTGCACGGCTTATAAATGCATTGGCTTCTTTGGGATTAGTCTCAATTGCTTTTGTATAATCTTCAATAGCTCCTTTAAAATCATTCAGATAGCTTTTCAGATTCCCTCTGTTAACAAAAGCTTGTACATAAACCGGGCTTAGCTCTATCGCATTTGTATAATCTTTAAGAGCATTATCAGGATAACCAAGTATACTCCAAATATAACCCCTGCTGAAATATGCGAGATCTGTTTGGGGATTAAGTTCAATTGCTTTGTTAAAATCTTCCAGGGCAAGATTGTAATTTTCAATATTAATGTATTCAATTCCCCTGTTTAAGTAAGCCTGGGCAAGAGCAGCATTAAGATCTATGGCCTTATTATAATCCTTAATTGCCAGTTCATGTTTCTCAATTCTGCTGTATGCTTTCCCTCTTTTAAAGAAAGCATTGAAATTCTGAGGTTCAAATTCAATCACCCTGGAAAGATCCCGTATGGCTCCGGAATAATCCCCTGAAATATATTTCTGATCTGCCGATTCAAAATAAAGTGAAGCGGAGGAAGCACAGGAATAAACTAATAAAGCAGCAATTAGAAAAAATGAATATTTTTTGATGAATGCAAAGAGATAAAAATTCATACTTCAAATTTATAATTGTGCAGAAATAAATCATAGCCCCTTATTTCTCACTCATCTGCTGAATTGTAGTTAATAAATCTTTATTATTACTTATCCAAATTTAATTATACATTGTTCATTATTACTATACATTTAAATGACAGACAAACCTGATCTTTTTTACATACTGCTAAAGCTAAGGTCATACCTTGTAAGTCTTATTAATAGTCCCGAAGAATGTGACGATACTTTTACTTATACCGAAGAATTTCTTGAGAGACGCTATCCTGAAATGAAAGAGGAAATAATGGAGCTTCTGATGGATAACGGAATAAAGAGCGATTATGATATTGCCTTCAATGAAAAAATAGTATTTAAGTTTAAGGATATGATTGCCGAAACTGAAAAGACTACAGATATTTCAACACTGTTGAAGAAGTATGATATTGATGCGATCTCTCTTGAAAGGGACAGGAAAAAATTAGAGAGCTTCAGGAATGAGAGAGAAAGAGAATTAAATAAAGTGATTGAAACTCTCTTTCAGCTTGCAGCAAACTGGGCTGTGCACAGGGAGCTTGAAAATAAAGTTGATGATTATTCGACTTTAAGGGAGGAAGACCTGATTAGACCTGATGAAGCTAAAAGCTATGATACTCTTGGTAAAAATACGGATGCTTCATTTGATAAGATCTCAAAGCTTACTGAAAAATATATTCATCTTTTAACAGATTATTATTTTAGATACGGCGGAGACTTAACTCTTATTGAATTTGCTGAAGAGCTTGAAAAGATAAAAGTGTCAGTCTTTAAAAAGTATGCGGAACTGTTTAAGAAGTATGGGCTTGAGGGAATGTAGGAATCAGTTTCCGCCAAGGCGGATCAGCCCTCTGGCTGAAAAAATTATCAATTAAAAATTTATTCTTTCTTTAATTCCTTTAATCTACTAATTTCTTCCGTTCACCTATTTTCAATTTAAATCCTGTTACTCTTAATTTAACTTATGCAATAAAAAACTGGTGTTTAATGAGATTACTTATACTATTTCTTTTTTGCTTCGCTAATATTTCTTTTGCTCAAACTACAATCTCCGGAAAGGTTACTTCACAAAACAGCGAACCTCTTTTTTCTGCCAACGTTTTTCTGAAAGATACTTATGATGGTGCTTCAACCGATGAAAAGGGAAATTATTCTTTTACAACTCTTGAAACAGAAGAACAGATCCTTGTTGTAAGTTATATCGGTTTTAAAACCGAAGAGAAGAACATTACTTTAACCGGCGATGATATAGTCGTTGATTTTGTTCTGGGTGAGGAAGCAAGTGAACTCGACCAGGTTGTTATTTCCGCCGGTTCTTTTGAAGCAAGCGATGAAAAAAAATCTGTAATACTCAGACCTCTTGATATTGTAACAACAGCGGGTGCTGAAGCGGATGTTTATGGAGTTTTACAAACTTTGCCCGGAACCCAAACGATAGGTGAAACTGAAGGTTTATTTGTGCGTGGCGGTTCTGGTGCAGAATCCAAAACAATGATAGATGGAATGATTGTGCAGAATCCTTATTACTCAAGTGTCCCGGATATTCCTTCAAGAGGAAGATTCTCTCCTTTTATATTTAAAGGAACTATTTTCAGCACTGGCGGATATTCTGCACAATATGGACAGGCGCTATCATCAGCATTAATTCTTAAAAGCCAGGATTTAGCTCCTGATACAAGAAGTGCAATTAATTTTATGGCAGTTGGTATTGGTGGTGCTCATACACAAAGATGGGAAAATACTTCTTTGTCTGCTGAAGCAGGTTACTATAATCTTAAGCCCTACTTTGAAATTCAGAAACAAAGAACAGATTGGATAGAAGCTCCAAAAGGTATTGAGGGAAACATAGCGTTCAGACAAAAGACATCTCAAACAGGAATTCTTAAACTTTTTTCTTCATATTCTTTTGGAGATCTTTCTTTGAATGTAGACAATCTTGATAATCCTGCAGTTAAAGATCGCTTTCAACTTGATGATGATAACTTTTATTTCAATACAAGCTTTGAGGAAATTTTTGGTGAGGATTGGACTTTCTTTACAGGTGTATCTTATTCAAGAGACAATAATGATATTAATCTTGCCGACACTTTAATTAATTCAAAAGAGCAGCGAACACAATCTAAAATAACAATCAGTAAAAGTTTGTTTGGGAACTCCTTCATAACCTTTGGCGGGGAAGTTCATAATATATTAATTGATGAATCTTTTAATGAATTCAACCGGAAGCTTGAAAATACTTATTATGCCGGATATGCAGAGACGGATATTTTCATAACAAATGATTTTGCTGCGAGACTCGGTTTACGTTTTGAAAAAGTGAACATCATTAATAAAACTAATCTTGCACCAAGAACAGCTCTTGCTTACAGAGTAGGAGCATTCAGCACAATTAATTTTGCTTACGGACATTTTTATCAAACACCGGAAGATGAATTTCTCCATGGAACCTCAGAGTTGAATTTTGAAAAAGCAGTTCACTATATACTTAACTATCAATATATAGATGAGAAATATACTTTCAGGATTGAAGGGTATTATAAAGATTATGATAAGCTTGTTAAGCAGGAAACTTTCCCCGAAGATTTTTCTGAATTTCCAAAATACAATAATACCGGCGGAGGTTATGCAAAAGGAATTGATGTTTTCTGGAGAGATAAAAATACTTTTAGTTATGTTGATTACTGGGTTTCATATACCTACTTAGATACGAAAAGAGATTACAGGGATTTTCCGACTCTTGCCGTTCCAATCTTTGCAACTCCTCATACACTTTCAATTGTGTTTAAGAAATGGATTCCTGAAATAACAACAAGCTTAGGAGTCACTTATTCATTTGCAACCGGAAGACCTTTTTACAATCCCAATAATCCTGTTTTTCATGGAGATAAGACAAAGAATTATAATAATCTCAGTTTTAATGGAAGCTACCTTACAAATGTTTTTGGAAACTTCACGGTGGTTTACTTTTCTATCACAAATATGTTGGGCTTTAATAATATATTTGGATACAGATATTCAAGCGATGGAAACTATAGGGAAGCAATTATTCCGGCAACTTTACGTTCAGCATTTCTGGGGGTTTTTATTTCGATTGAGTATGAGTAAGATGATAACTTAGTGTTTCTTTGTGTTCTTAGTGTCTTAGTGGTGAAAAAATCTTACCACTAAGTCACAAAGGTCACGAAGTTTCACTAAGAATAAAAAAATAAAACCATTTAACTTAAAGGAACATCATTATGAAAAAAATATTATTACTTTTTTTATTAGCGACAGTTGCAATTCAATCTCAGGTTGATGAGAAGTATACTGCAGCAATGAAAAAGAATCTTGCAATGATAGATACCGCGAGTACTGCCGCATCTTTTCAGCTTATAGCGAATAGCTTTGAGAGAATTGCAAATGCAGAAAAAGATGAATGGCTGCCTTACTATTATGCATCATATTTATTAACCATTTCAACTTTTATGGATTCTGTTGCTGAAAGGAAAGATCCATATCTTGATAAAGCAGATCTTCTTATATCAATCGCCGATTCACTTGAACCTGACAACTCAGAAATATTTACAATCAAAGCCATGATTGCTTCAGGAAAATTAATAGTTGATCCTCAAAACAGGTGGATGAAATATGGGCCAATATTTTCAAATATGATAAGTAAGGCAAGAGAACTTGATCCGACAAACCCAAGACCTGTTTTTCTTTATGCTCAGAATATATTATATACTCCCGAACAATTCGGAGGAGGTAAAGAGAAAGCACTTCCTATTTTTAAAGAGGCTGAAGAGAAGTTCAAAAACTTTGAGCCAGAAAGTGAACTTCATCCTGACTGGGGAGAGGAAGTTTTAAAAAGCACTTTGGAAAGTATTGAAGGGGAATAAGAAAAATCAAATGTCATTGCGAATCTCCGACCAGTTGTCGAGGTTGTTGCAGAAGTGTCATTCCGAACTTGTTTCAGAATCTCACACTGCGAAAAAGATGCTGAAACGAGTTCAGCATGACGCATCAGAAGTTGTGCAACATTCTCGGTCGGCAGACAGGTTATCGGAGTAAAGCAATCTACTAAAGTATATGAACTTCTAAGTTGAGATTGCTTCGTTCGATGACTCACTCGCAATGACAATTTCAGACTTCAGCCACAGACTTATCTATTATTAACAATTTTTTTAAAAAAGTTAAAAGAATGGGGAACATTCTTTCCGGCTAATTGTGAAAACCTCAGAATGTTAGTAACAACAAATACTGAGGAGAGTCATGATTAATGAATCTACCATTAAAGCAGATATTGACGAGCTAATATTTGCTTTCAGGAACAAAGAATATGGCTCTTACAAGCTCAGAAAATCTTACAAAGTTTATCTTTCCATTGCTATGTGGATTTCCATATTTCTTATTATTCTTGTAACAGCCGGATCTACTATTTACGAAATGTTTAATCCTGCTGAAGAAATTATTAGATCGAATCATCCCAATGTTATTACGCTTCATCAGCCGCCATCAATTGAAAAAATCAATGAAGAAGTAATTGTAAATGTTTCTCCTCTTAAAACAACTATAAAATTTACTCCGCCGGTTGTAAAACCTGATGCATTGGTGCAGAATCAAAATATTCCCACAATTGATGAATTAATAAATGCTAACCCTGATGTTAAAACAATGGAAGGCATTGAAGGTGGATATGATAATACTCTTGTTGAAGCTGAAGAGTTAGTTGTTAAAGAAGAAATAAAATTGCCTGAGATATATCTTCCGTATGCAGAAGAATTACCTGACCCTATTGGTGGTGTAAAAGGAATACAGGAAAAAATCAGTTATCCTGAAATAGCAAAGAGAGCAGGAGTTGAGGGTAAAGTTATTGTTAAAGCATTTGTTGATGAAAACGGGATAGTTACTAGAGCAGAGATAATGAAAGGAATTGGTGCCGGCTGTGATGAAGCTGCTCTTGATGCTGTTCTAAAAACAAATTTTAATCCTGGCAGGCAAAGAGGTAATCCGGTTAAGGTTCAGATTTCAATACCAATCATTTTCAAATTGAAATAATTTTTATTGTTTTTCTCACTTCTCTTCAAAAGTGGTAACATAAATATTGTCTCTAACAAAATATATTGACCCACCCCTTCATCCCCTCCCAAGAGGGGACATCCTGAAATTAAAATAAAAGTTTAAAAATCCCCTCCTTGGAGGGGATTTAGGGGAGGGTTTGTGATTAAGTACTTTATGAAAAAAAATATTAGGGTTATTTCAATCCCTGGTGAAGTGATTTTTCTACTGCTTGTTTAAAGAGACTTAAGTTAACAGGCTTCTGAAAAACCTGATCCACACCTATTTCATTGTAATCATCAATAGTCTGTCTGTCAACTGAATTGCTTAAAACAATAATCGGCGGCTTAACATCCAAATCAAGTTTTTTTAATTCAAGGGCAAGATTATAACCTCCCATTACTGGCATATTATGTTCAGTTATAATAAGTGCATAGGTTGAAGCAGAAATTTTATTTAAAGCCTCACTTCCGTTTGAAGCAGTTTCTATATTATAATCAGATGTTATATGCTTCAGGATTTTTGAATATAAAATTCTATCAGTTGTGTTTGAATCAACAAGAAGAATATTTGCAGCCGCAACAGGAATTGTGAAGAGAAAATCCGATCCTGAACCAGGTTCACTTTCAACCCGGATTGTTCCTCCATGCTTTTCAATAATTTCTTTTACGAGAGAAAGCCCAAGCCCGGTGCCTTTCTCGCCTGCAGTTCCTTCAGTTGTAAATTTTGTATCAACGCCAAAAAGTTTTTTAGTATCTTCAGATTTAATTCCTACACCGGTATCTTTAACTGAAAACTCATAGAATCTTGTATACTGAGATGGAGAAGCAGAAATAGTTATGCTGCCTCCTTCTCTTGTAAACTTTATTGCATTGGAAATAAGATTATTGAAGACCTGATTGATTAAATCTTTATCAACATACACAAAAAGATTTTCCTGAACAGTTGACCTGATAGAAATATTTTTTTGAAAAACGGCACCCGCAAGAGCATTAATTGATCTTAATATTATTCCGGAAGTTTCAATCCTTTCAGGTTCAAAACGTATTCTTCCGGTTTGCAGCCTAGTCCAGTCGAGAAGGGAATTGACAAGCGAAAGCATTGCATTTGAAGATTCCCGTATATAACTGACATACTGGTTTCTTTCCTTGTCATTCAAAGTATCATCATTCAAAAGAAGATCTGTAAAGCCAAGTATTGAACTGAATGGTGTTCTTAAATCATGAGAAATTATTGTAATGAACCGGTCTTTTGTTTCATTTAGTTTAATAAGGTTTTGTGTGGATTTTTTCAAATCTTCTTCAGCTTTTCTTCTTAATGAAATATCACTTACCAACCCATAAACTTTCTGAACGTCTCCTTTTTCATCTCTTACAACGGTTAATTTATTCCTTACCCAAACAACATTTCCTTGCTTATTGATTATTCTGAATTCAAGTTCAGCAGTCATCTTGATTTTGCTTTTTGAAAAGTTTTTCAGATTCTCTTTCACATTAAGCAGATCATCCGGATGAATCATCCTGAGCAAAAGCTTAATATCATTATTCATTTCTGTTTGAGAGAAACCTGTTATTTTTTTAACAGAGCCTGTATAAAAAACCGGTTTAAAAAAGATTCTGCTTCTTTCAAGTGTAAAGAGAAAGTCATCTATATTTTCAATAAGGTTCCTGTATTTTTCTTCAGACTCTCGGATAACCTGTTGTGCACTTTTCCTTTCTGTAATATCCCGGATTATTAAAACAAGGTGCCAGCTACCATCAATCTCAAATGATGAAGGAGTTAATTCGCAGGAGAAAGGTGAGCCATCTTTTCTTTTTCCGGAAAATTCAAACCGTTGCGATAATTCTTTTTTTGTATGGTAAAGCTGAAGATATTCTGCTACTTTTAAAACATCATTTGGTGCTGCCAAATCCAAAATATCTTTTCCTATGATTTCATTTTCCAAAGAGTACCCAAACATTTTCTCAAATGTATTGTTTACTGCTACAATCCTTCCTTTATTCTCGACGGCAATTCCTTCTTTGGTATTCTCGAAAATGAATTTAAAAAGCTGAAGATCTTTTTCCTCTTTCTTTTTATGCGAAAGATTTGTTAAATAAATATTAAAGCCGTTTAAAATATTTTCACCGTAAAGGGGAATTATATTTGCAGCGTAATAAATTTTCTCACCACGCTTATTCAGAACTTCAAGCTCCTGGTTATATGATCTATCCTCGAACGATTCAAAATCAAGCTTGCATTCATCAGTCAAAAATTCATTCAGGTTTTTTCCAATTGCTTCATCCTCTTTAAAATTCAGGTGTGAAATGAAAGCAGGATTTAAATATTCAATTATTCCAAGGCTGGTAAGTCTTAAAAAAATTACATCTGCTTTTGTAACTAGGTTCCGAAAATTTTCTTCAAGGGTTTTAAAATCCTGCGGCTTTGTTTCTTTCGAAACAGAAGATAGAGAAATAATTATATTATCATCATCTCCAAGAAGGAAAGATGCATCAACAGGTATTTCATTACCCAGATTGCTAAGAATTAAAATTTGTTTCTTAAAGAAATGAACCTGCTGCAAATCTTCCTTTAACTGGTTAAAACTTTTTTGATTCAGAGTAGGTACATAATCCCACAATACTCTGCCAATAGTTTCATCATCTAAAAAACCAGTAAGAGATAATACCGATGGAGACCATAGATTAATTATCCCTTCAGCATTAACTCCAATTATTCCATCTGAAGTCACGTCAGCAACTGTTTCGAAAAGACTTAACCGATTTCCCAGATTTTCAGCTTTAATTTTATCGGAAATATTAATGAAAGTGCAGGTTAAAAATTTGGATTGCTGCTTTGCTGATAAAGGATTTATTAAGCATTCATAATGAGAAAACTCATTACCCAATTCCAGTTTGAGTACAATTCTCTTTTCATCTTCTTTAACATGGGTATCAACAAGAATATCTTTAAAATCATGAGGCAGGTTTGGAATTAACTCGCATATGTTTATGTTTTTATGATCAACAGAAGAAATTAAATTCAATTTTTTGCCTGCAGAATATTTTATAACTCCTTTACTATCAACGATAAAAAAAAGATCTGCAATTTCATTAGCTACTTTTTTAAATGGCTCAATAAGACTTAATCGATTTTCCAGATTTTCAGCTTTAATTTTATCGGAAATATTAAGGAATGTGCAGGTTAAAAATTTGGATTGGGGTTTTGCTGACAAAGAACTTACGAGACATTCATAATAATAAGGCTCATTACTCATTTCTAATTTGAGAATAATTCTCTTCTCACCACCACTCCTTTGAACATCTGTAAGGATATCTTTAAAATTATCTGGCAGGTTTGGAATTAGCTCACGGATCTTTATGTTTTTTGGATCACCAAATGAAATTAAATTCAGCTTACTTCCTGCAGAATATTTTATAACTCCTTTACTATCAACGATAAAAAAAAGATCTGCAATTTCATTAGTTACTTTTTTAAATGATTCAATCTTAAGAAGATCTTCTTCCCTTGATTCAGATATTATTTTCAAATCTTCAAGTACAAGAATACCACCGGCAAATTGTTCATTCTCATAAAACGGTGAACATTTGATTATTACACTTATCTCAGAACCATCAGCAATTTTTAAGTTTTTAATTTCTTTCTCAAAAGGAAAACCTTTTTTCAGTTCATTCATTTCTTCAATAAGAGAAACACCGGGGATGATTTCTTTTTCAAAAATGTTTGAACCAATTAAGGAGGCAATCTTTAAACGATAGAGTATCCCCATCTTTGAGAATGCAGGATTTACAAAGTCTATTACACCATCAGCATTAAATGAGATAATGCCTAATGGAATATCTTCAAGTATTTTTGATATTCGTGTTTCTCTTCCCCGAATACCCGAAAAATTATTCATATAGTCTTCTAAAAAACCCTCAGTTTGCAGTTGTAATATCAATAATAATGCTAACTAGGTCTGTTTTTTTATCTTGTTAAAAGTAAGAAAAAATTCAATTATGAGATTAAAAATAAGCTCTTTACTTAAAATTTTATATGTGAATTTCTTTGCATAAAAAATTATCAAACGCTTTGTCTCATATTGATGTGCAAAATAAAAATAATCTCATTGTGTGAACTTAGGGGTATAGGGTATAAAGGTATAAGGTATAAAGGTTTCGAAACCTTCATAGTTAGAAAATATTTTGGAGCTGTTGTAAGTTTGAAAGTTAGGAACTGTCAAGCTAATCTTAACCTTTCAAGGTTTATAAACACTTTATCGCAATATTAACTTCGAAGGTTTTTCCCATATACCTTATACCATATACCTTATACCATATACCTTTATACCCTCACACTTTAGAACTCATAGAATTTTTTAATAAATTGAAAATGATGTTTGAAAATATATCCAATGGTTGCTAAACTTTTTCAGAAAATAGGAAAGACAACATTAAACTTTATACAGGAGTTTGGTCAGGTCTCAACTCTCTTGTTTGGAATTATAAAAAGTTTTACCTGGTTACCCCGCAGCAGAAAACTAATTCTTTTCCAGATGGAACATATCGGTGTTAATTCCCTTCCTCTTGTTTTAATTATTGCGGTATTTACCGGTGCAGTTTCTGCATGGCAGGCAGCTTATCAACTGCAAGGAATTGCACCTCTTTCATTTTTGGGTGCGGCAACAAGCAGAGCAATTATAACTGAGCTGGGTCCTGTGTTAACAGGAATTGTTATTGCAGGCCGTGTTGGAGCTTCAATTGCTGCGGAGCTTGGAACCATGAAAGTAACAGAACAGATTGATGCTCTTGAAACAATGGCTATTAACCCTGTAAGATATCTTGCCATGCCGAGGTTTCTTGCGGCTATTATGATGCTGCCAATACTTGTAACATTTGCAAACACAATTGCTGTGTTCGGGTCATACCTTGTTTCAAATTATTTTCTTGGAGTATCTTTTGCTGTTTATTTTAATTCTGTTAAAAGATTTTTTGAATTTTCAGATTTTTTGGGAGGATTAGTTAAAACTGTTTTCTTCGGCGGGGTTACTTCTTTACTCGGGTGTCATATTGGTTTCAGAACTCAGGGTGGTGCAGAGGGAGTTGGGCTTGCAACAATAAGGTCTTTTGTGTTATCAGCCGCTCTTATACTTATTCTTGATTATTTGTTGTGGATGCTTCTGCTTAATTGAGATTTAACCCGTAGGGACATAGCGCGCTATGTTCCTACGGTATAAAATGGAGAGAAAGTGTACAAACGTAAACAATACCAGTGAAAATCAATCCGTTTAAAGGAATATGATTACACAAATCCCAATTGGTATTATGTTACGATTTGTACGAATGATAGAGTTTGTTGTTTTGGTAAAGTCGAGAAAGGTAAAATGATTTTAAGTGATTATGGAAAAATTGTTGAAGAAGAATGGTTGAAAACGAAAGAGATTAGAAAAAATATTGATCTGGATTATTGTGTTGTTATGCCGAATCATTTTCACGGTATAATTATAATTGAAGGTAGGGACAAGGCGCGCCTTGTCCCTACAGATGAAAGAAAATTTGGTAAACCGATTTCAGGTTCTCTATCAACAATAATTGGTTCATTTAAATCTGCCGTAACCAAACGGGTAAATGAATTAAGGAAAGGTTCTGCAAAATCTGTTTGGCAAAGTAATTATTATGAACACATCATCCGGAATGAAAAAGATTTATTCTTTACAAGAAGATATATTCAATTGAATCCATTAAAATGGGAATTGGATGAATACTATTATAAATAAAACTGTAGGGACATAGCGCGCTATGTCCCTACAGTTAAAGGAAGAATTTCGGTTTTTATAAGTTCAGTAAAGTTTCTCATTTCCTGACGTTTTATCCCAACATGGATTAAAATGAGCTTATAGTTCAAACTTCTCAAAATCTTTTTATTTCTATTAAGATGTTTTTAATATAAATGAAAAAGTAATTGTGAGAGCGGGTTTTTTAAATATTGACGCACACTATTCTGCTGTTTAATTTTAAATTATTATCTTATATTGAGCTTGAGATTAACATGGAATATTTATTGATAATCTCCTGAATTTACGTAGAAAGATACTATAAAGATTAAATATCCACCTTTTAACCGCATAAGGAAAAGTTTATGGAAAAAATTAAATATCAGTTAAAAGAAAATACAGGTAAAATCATTCTACCGGATAATCTTGGTTTCGGATTAGTATTTACGGATCATATGTTTGAAATGGATTACGATATAAAAAACGGATGGCATAATCCTGTTATAAGACCTGTCCAGAATCTTTCTCTTCATCCTGCTACAATGTTTATTCATTATGGTCAATCAATATTTGAAGGATTGAAAGCTTTTAAAACAGAAGGTGGTGATGTAGTAATGTTTCGCCCGGATGAACATATGAAAAGATTTAACAAATCTGCAAAAAGAATGTGCATTCCTGAAATTGATACGCAGTTCATGTTAAATGTAATGAAAGAGCTTATAACTATTGATAAAGAATGGATACCCACAGAAGAGGGTGAATCGCTGTATATCAGACCTTTTATATTCGGTTCTGATCCGTTCCTTGGAGTTAAATCTGCATCAAGCTATAAGTTGCTCATTCTGCTTTCACCGGTTGGTGCTTATTATCCGGAAGGATTTAAACCTGTAAAAATCCTTGCACAGAATGAATATGTAAGAGCAATAAGAAAAGGATTGGGAGAATGTAAATCTCCTGCAAATTATGCTGCAAGCCTTTTAGCCGGAGAGGAAGCAAGAAAAAGAGGATATACCCAGGTGTTATGGATGGATGCTATTGAACAAAAGTATATAGAAGAAGTTGGAACCATGAATATCTTTATAAGATTTAAAGATGAAGTAGCAACTCCGAAACTAACCGGCGGTATTTTACCAGGCGTTACAAGAAAAACGGTTATAAAACTTTTAAATGATTGGGGAGAAAAAGTATCTGAGAGATTAATTTCTATTAATGAAGTAATTGATGAATATAATAAGGGTAATGTGCTCGATATTTTTGGAACCGGTACCGCAGCAGTTATTTCTTCTGTTGGTTGGTTAACTTATAAAGATATTGATATGACAATTAATAACGGTGAACCGGGAGAGCTTGCTCTTAAACTGTTTGATGAAATAACCGGAATTCAATACGGAAGAAAAGAAGATACTTACAACTGGCTTAGCTATGTTGTAAAACAGGGTGTTGAAGTTTTGTGAAAAGATTCTTTTTCTTTCTCCTTCTCCTTGTTGAAATAAATGCTTATTCAGGTCAACCTCCTAAAAATATAATTATTCTTATTGGAGATGGAATGGGGGTAAATTATGTTTCAACTTCTGTCCTTTTATTAAAAAATGATCCTTTCAGAAGATTTACAACAACAGGCTTTTCAGTTACTTGTTCGGCTGATAAACTTGTAACCGATTCCGCCGCAGGTGCTACAGCAATTGCAACAGGATATAGAACTAACAACCTTATGCTTTCCATAAACCCGGAAACTAAAGAACCAATGTTAACCATCTTTGAGCTTGCTGAAAGGCTTAATAAATCAACCGGTATTGTTGTAACATGTTCGATTACACATGCAACGCCCTCTGCATTTGTTGCTCACGTAGAACATAGAAATATGGAACTGGAAATAGCTAAACAGATTATCGAAAAAAAACTTGATATTGTTATAGGCGGAGGTAAAAAATTTTTAACTCCAAAATCTTTAGGTGGAGACAGAACCGATGAATTGAATCTTATTACAAGTATAACAAACAATGGCTATAAATACTATGATAGCTATAATAAATTAAAGAACGATAAACCTGTTGATAAATTCTATGCCCTCTTTGAACCGGTTGGTCTTCCCAAAGCTTCTGACAGAGATTATTCACTTGGTGATTTAACAAAGATTGCTCTTGAGTATTTAAGCAAGCAGCCAAATGGTTTTGTACTTATGATTGAAGGTTCGCAAATAGACTGGGCCGGGCATCAGAATAACCAGGATTATCTCATATCTGAAATGGAAGATTTTAATACTTCTGTAAATGCTGTTTTGGATTTTGCAGAAAAAAACAAAGAAACTCTGGTACTTGTAACTGCAGACCATGAAACCGGTGGAATGAATATTATAGGTGGTGATGTTGATGGATGCAATTTGGATTTAAAATTTTCAGTCGGTCATCATACGGCTGATATGGTTCCAATCTTTGCTAAAGGACCCGGCGAAGAAGAGTTTGGGGGAGTGATGGATAATTATATGATTGGAAGAAAACTCTTTATGCTAATGGATAAAAGTTATGATTTTCTACCAACGCATCCCCCTCAATACCCGTTCAGGAAATTTTGAAGTATAATTTTGTAGAAATTTAATTTGAAGTTAGGCAATATTTATTACTGAGAATACCTCATATTACAAAATCTTTAGAAACCCTTCTCACTAGAATTTTTTTTGATTACCTCTTGACAAGGTGTACATTTGTTCACTATATTTGTGGTGAACAAATGAGCACTAATATGTTGAACAAAGAGAAATCCCGCACTGCGGGAAAAACACAATTAACAGAGAGACAAGAGAATATCTTAAACTTCATTAACTCTTACAGAGAAATTAATGGATTTCCTCCAACAATAAGAGAAATAGCAAAACAGTTTGGTATGTCTTCTACTTTTGGAGTTAAAAAGCATCTTGATGCTTTGGTAAAAAAAGGTTACCTGCAAATTTCAAGTAATGCAAGCAGAGGAATCTCAACTCTTCATAACAGTGAAGTACCACTTTTAGAAAAAAATGATCTCTTCACTAAAATTCCAATTGTAGGAAGAGTTGCAGCCGGTTCACCGATTTTGGCTGAACAGAATATTGAAGGTTCATTGGTAATTGATCCTTCTTTCATTAAAAGAAATGAAGATTGTTTTGCTCTGAAAGTAAAAGGTGATAGCATGATTAAAGTCGGGATTTTTGAAGGTGATTATGTGATTGTTGTTCCACAGGCTGAAGCTAAAAATGGAGATATTGTTGTTGCACTGATTGATGATGAAGCAACCGTAAAGACTTTTGAAAGCAAAAATGGTGAAATAAGATTGCTGCCGGAAAATGATAACTATCAGCCGATTGAAATTAAAAGTAATTCTAACTTTTTTCTTGCAGGAAAAGTTAAAGGTATAATAAGATATTTTAATTAAGGAGCTTCAAATGAAAACTGAAATTTTTTCATCAGCAATTTATAAAAGGAATAAAATAAAATTTCTTTACGGATTAACAGAAATCCTGCTTGAACCTTATTATATAATGAGAGAAAGGTCAGGGAAAAAAGTTATTTACGGAAGGCCGAATAATTCAAATGAAGTAAAGAAATTTGAATTCAACCGTATTGCAAATATTAAAGTTTTAAATGCTTCAAGATTTTCACCGATAATAAGAATCAATAGATTGATTAATTAGGAAGGATTAGAAAATGTTAGATAAAAGAAAATATGTAGACACACTTGTAAAGAATTTCTGGAAGCTTGGTTATATGACTGTAAAAAGAAAATTTGGTACTTATCTTCCGGAACCTGGAAAAGTTGGTGAGTTTGATATAGATGTAGTTGCAAGACAGGAAAAAGATTATGCAATAGGAGTTACTTTATCTGCAGAAGAATTAAGTGATCCAAAGCTGCTTGAAAAAATTACTTTCTTAGCTACAAGACATACAAAATTCAGTAACCGCAGAGTTCAGCTTTTCCTTGGTATTCACTCAAAGCATTATAAAAAAGTTAAACAGCTTGTTGATCTTCTTGAAGGTGAAGTGAAGAAAAATATTAAGCTCATTTCAATAACTGAAACAAATATACCATCTATAAGAAGAAAAAAGAAAACAGGAGAAACTCTCTTCTCATAAAACTCTTCTCTCCCGTTTTTTACCTTTATTCCTCCTTTACACCTTCTTAATTTTCATTCCATTACTAATGAATGAAAAGCCTTTGGATACCTGCTTTTCTTGACATTATTTTCACATAAGTTTAACTTTACACGCTTTATCATTTTTGAGAAAGAACTTGCGCAAAACAGAAAAGCAATCCGATGAAAATTTACAGGAGAATCTGAAAAAATCGGGTGAAATTCCCCATCATATTGCTATTATTATGGACGGCAATGGAAGATGGGCCCGCAAAAGAGGACTTCCAAGAGTTGCAGGACATAAAAGGGGAGTTGAAACCGTAAGAGATATTGTTGAAGCTTGTGCCCAGGTGGGAGTTAAATTCCTTACCTTGTATACCTTCTCAACTGAAAACTGGAAAAGACCGAAAGATGAAGTATCTACTTTGATGAGGCTTCTCCTTAAAAGTCTTAAAGACAGAGCCGATGAATTAAATGAAAATAATATAAAGCTTACTACGATTGGTGATGTGAATGCTCTTCCTGAAGTAGTGCAAAAAAGATTATATGAAGATATGGAACGGACAAAAAACAATAAGCGGATGACTCTTAACCTCGCCTTAAGTTATAGCGGGAGATGGGAGCTTTTAGAGGCAATAAAAAGTATCGGTCACCAAATTGAACAGGGGAAACTCAATATAGATCAGATTAATGAACAGCTTGTTTCAGAATCATTAACAACGAAGAATATTCCGGATCCCGATCTGCTGATAAGAACAAGCGGTGAATTCAGAGTTAGTAATTTTTTATTATGGCAGATTGCTTACACAGAATTTTTTATTACAGATGTTTACTGGCCGGAATTTTCTAGAAAACATCTTTACGAGGCAATAAGGAATTTCCAGGGAAGAGAGAGAAGATTTGGGAAAATCAGTGAACAAATTAAACAGAATCGAGAAGGCATAACTAATGTTTCAAACTTTCCTAAAGAAATTGTCTAAAATATTTTTCTTCTCTTTAATACTGCTGTTAGCTATTATAGCATATCCCCAGGTTAAAAGCTATAAGGTGCTTGGTATTTCTATCGAGGGGAATAAATCAACTGATGCAGGAACTATTATTTCAAGCAGCGGGATAAAAGTTGGTGATGAGATTCAAGTCCCCGGTGATAAAACACTTAATGCCATACGGAATTTATATGCTTTGAATGTTTTTTCTGATATTCAGATTATAGTTGATAAAGAAGTGGGTGATGGTGTTTTTCTTATAATTAAAGTTGAAGAATATTCCAGGATTGAGAGAACTGTTATTGAAGGTAATGATGAAATAGATACGGATGATATCGAGGAAAAAATTAATTTTATCCGCGGAACAATTTTAAAACCTAATGAAGTAGCAAATCTTAAACAAAGGATCCTGGCTCTGTATGAAGAGGAAGGATTTCTTAATGCAAAAATCACAGAAAAGTATTTTGATTTCCTGAGAGCTGATACAACTGAAGATGGAATAGAAGTTACATGGAGGAACCAAAAAGATTTTTCTGATGAATATACAATCCTGTATGAAGATGATGATATAATCTATACTAATCTCATTGACAGGATTAAAGACAGGGTATTGCTGAAGCTTGTAATTGATGAGAATGATGAGGTTGTTGTAAGGGAAATTGAGTTTTATGGAAATGAATCATTTGATGATGATGATCTTTATGGCGAGATGGATGAGATTTCAATTGCAAGATGGTGGAAATTCTGGAGCAGTGCTAATTTTAATAAAGAAGGTTTTAAAAAAGATAAGCAGCTTATAAAAGATTTTTATTTAAAGAATGGTTATCGTGATGCTGAAATAATCTCAGATTCAATTATATATTATAATGATAACCAGGACTTAAAAATTGCAATGGAAGTTTATGAAGGTCCGCAGTATAAAATCAGGAATATTGATTGGGAAGGAAATACAATTTATCCTGACGAGCTTTTAACAGAAAGATTAGACTTTGCCAAAGGCGATGTCTTTGATTATGAAAAGTTTCAGAGAAATTTATTTGGTAATGAACAGCAATCAGATGTAACTGCTTTATACCAGGATAATGGGTACCTTACTTTCAGGTTAACTCCTTCGGAAATTAAAGCTGCGCCGGATTCAATTGATGTGGTTATCAGACTTGAAGAAAGAAATCAATTTAAAATCGGGCAGGTTAATATTGAAGGAAATACAAAAACAAAAGATAAAGTAATACAGAGAGAATTATATACTGTACCCGGTGATTATTTTAACCGCGGTTTGTTATTCAGAAGTATTCAGCAGCTAGCCAATCTTCAATACTTTAATGTAGAAAAATTATATGGTCCGCAAGGACTTGATTACACACTCCCTAATGACAGCACAGTAGATATCAAATTCAGAGTTGAAGAAAAATCAAGTGATTACCTTAATGCTTCTGTTGGTTATAGCGGGAGCTTTGGATTTAGCGGTGCGGTGGGAGTAACTCTAACAAACTTTTCAATTGCTGAACCTTTCTCTCTTGGAGGAGGACAGATTCTGAGCTTCAACTGGCAGTTTGGTGTTGGAAGCTTATACAGAACATTAACTCTGGGGTTTACGGAACCTTGGCTTTTCGATACTCCAACTCTTGTGGGATTTGAAGTTTTCGATACAAGGCAGAGGTATATTTATGATTTACGACAGTCTGGTGGAACAATGAGAGTTGGCCGCAGGTTAAAATGGCCGGATGATTTTTTCTATGTGCAGGGATTGTTTAAATATCAGTACAATAATGTGTTGGAAGGTCAGGGTTTTTATAAAGAAGGTAAGTTCAATCAACTTACATTAGGAACAACAATCAGCAGAAAAAATATAGACAACCCTATTTTTCCTTCGCAAGGATCAAATTATGCTTTGAATGTAGAAATGTCAGGTGGTCCGGTTTTACCTGGTGAAGTTGATTACTATAAATTAGGTTTTAAGGCTGAGTGGTATAAAAGATTATTTAATACAAGCAGAGTCACATTTTATGCTGTTGCCGATTTAGGATATATGGATGAGTTTGTATCCGGCACACCAATAAATCCGTTTGAATATTTCTATATGGGCGGTAATGGATTAGTAATTGCAACTGCTCCATTAAGAGGTTACGATGACAGAACTGTTGGACCAAGAAATGCGTCAGGTGATGTAATCGGCGGCAGAGTTATGACAAGATATACAACTGAATTAAGGTTTGCATTAACACTTGATCCAATACCTGTTTACTTGCTTGCTTTTGCTGAGGCAGGAAATGTTTTTGAAAGTATAGATAAAACAGATATGTTTGAGTTGAGAAGATCAGTAGGATTTGGAGCCAGGCTGCTTATCAATCCACTTGGCTTAATAGGTTTTGATCTTGGTTATGGATTTGACCGAAAACTAACAGACAATAAGGACCCGGAATGGCTATTTCACTTCCAGTTCGGCAGAGGGTTTTAATTCATTAATAAATTAAAGGAAACAATTGTGAAGAAATTTCTTTTAGGAGCTGCATTAATAGTTGTATCAACAAACTTGTTTGCGCAATCATCCCTTAAACTTGGTTATGTTGATTCGCAGGTAATACTCGCACAATATTCTGAAGCTATCAAAGCGCAAGGTGACCTTGATGCACTTACATCCAAATGGAGTACACAGGTTGATAGTATGACGTTAGCTTACCAGCAGGCTTTAGCAGATTATCAAAAACAGGCTAACACAATGCCCGAAGATAAAAAGCTTGAAGCTCAGAAAAATCTTATTGCTCAGGAACAGGCAATTCTTGATTTCAGAAGACAGAAATTTGGCCAAACCGGTGAGATATACCAGGTGCAGGAACAAATATTTAATCCCGTGAAGAAAAAGATTTATGAGGCAATAGAACAAATTGCTAAAGCTGAAGGTATGCAATTTGTTTTTGATAAAAGCGGTGACATAATTCTACTTTATGCCGATTCAGCTTTTGATATAACCTTCCAGGTTCTTGATAAACTTAAAAGAGGCAACTAAAAATTTTGTGTTACTCTTTATAATTTTAACAAAGGAGTAATCTATGAACAGATTTTATTTATTCATTTCTTTTATCTTGTTTGCGCCGGCTTTAGCATTTGGTCAGCTTAAGATAGGATATGTTGATTCTGATACGATAATGGAAAAGCTTCCCGATGCACAGGATTCAAGACAAAAGCTTGATGCGCTTATCCAGGAATGGCAAACTGAACTAAACACTCTTGAAAGCGATTGGAAAAGCAAGTATGACGATTATGAAAAAAGAAAACTGATTATGACTGATCAAACAAGAGTTGAACTTGAACAGGAGCTTGTAAAATTAGAACAGCAAATTGCCGAATTCAGGGAAAAGAAATTTGGAACAAATGGTGAACTTTTCCAGAAACAAGATGAGCTGATGAAACCTGTGCAGAACCGAATCTTTAAGGCAATTGAAGAAATAGCGTTGGAAGAAGATTTTGATTATGTATTTGACCGGAGCGGAGATATAATGCTTCTCTTTGCAAAAGAAGAGCATGATTTAACAGCAAGAGTTCTTGAGAAGTTAAAACTTGAATAGACTTAATGAAAATTAAGGTTGAAGAAGCTGCAAAAATTATTGATGGTAATATTGTTGGTGATAAGAATATTACCATCAGCAGTTTTGCAAAAATTGAGGAAGCCCGGCCCGGCGATTTAACTTTCCTTTATCTTGATTCCTATAAAAAATTTTTCCCATCAACAAAAGCTTCGGCAATTATAGTAAAATCTGATTTTCCAAAATCAAGAAATGATATCACTTATATTGAAGTTGAAAGCCCCAACAAAGCTTTTTCAAAATTATTAAATCATTATTTCAAACCTGAGTATAAACTTTCAGGAATAGATCCTTCGGCATTTATTCATCCGGAGGCTTTAGTTGGAGAGAGTACAGCCATTGGTAAGAATGTTGTTATCTCTGCGGGATGTAAAATTGGATCGAATGTAAAAATTTTTCATAATGCCGTTCTTCTTGAAAATGTTGAAGTTGGGGATAACTCAGTAATCTTTCAGAATGTAAGCATAAGAGAAGAATGCAGGATTGGTAAAAATGTAATTATCCATGCAAACTCTGTTATTGGTTCTGATGGTTTTGGTTATGATATTGATGAGAAAGGTGTATTCCATAAAATCCCACAGATTGGAATAGCGATTATTGAAGATGATGTTGAGATTGGTTCTAATACTTCAATTGATCGTGCATCTCTTGGTGTAACTATCATAAAGAAAGGTGCAAAGATTGACAACCTTGTACAAATTGCTCACAATGTTGTTATTGGTGAAAATTCTATTATTGCTGGTCAGGCAGGAATTGCAGGGAGTTCAAAAATTGGTAAACATTGTTATTTACTTGGACAAGTCGGTGTTTCAGGACATTTAGATATTACTGATAATGTTATTCTACATCCTCAGACAGGTATCAGTAAAAGCATAACAAAGCCTGGTAATTATTTTGGCTCGCCAGCTAAAGAATTAAAGGAAGCTTACAAACTTGAAGCTCACTATAGAAATCTGCCTGATTATGCTGAGAGAATAAAACAGCTTGAGAAACTTGTAAAAGAACTTCAAGAAAAGCTGGATAGGAAGTAGAGGAATGGTTTAGAAGTTGGCTAAAACTTAAACTAATAATTGTTGGAATTCATCCAGTGTCAAACCTGCATCCCTGAGGATCTTTCTTAAGAGACCTCTGCCAACAGTATGATTAGGAACAGTAATGGATTTCCTCCCTTCACATTCGAGTCGAATGTGACTTCCGCGTTGGCGGGACTGGACATAACCGATCTTTGATAATGCAGAAATAACTTCCCGACCTTCAAGGATTGGTAGTCGTGGCATAACTACAATGTAATAGTGTGCAAGCTTATTTCACGTGGTTTATAGGAATGCAGAATTTCACGGTTTTCCTTTTCTTCCAGAATGAGTTCAATTACTTCTCTAATGTTTTTTAATGCTTCATCAAGAGTCTTCCCCTGAGAATAACACCCATCGAATAATGGACACTCAACTACATAAAAACCATCTTCATCTTTCTCTACAAATAATGGAAGTTGTGTACCGGTACTTTGATAAACTTTTTTATTTCTTTTCATCTTTTTCATTTTTTCTGTGGTAAGAAAATATAGCAAAGCATCTCACGAATGGCAAATAATTTCGTTTGAAGATAAAATCGGAGATGAAACATTAAATTTATTTATAGGTTAATTCTAATATCAAAAATTAAATTTAACCTAAGAAAACATTCCCAAAATCTTTCAATAGCAAATTGCCAGCTGCTTAACACCAATCGAACATTGTATTTCACACCCCATCTTGCTATTTTCAAAATCAAATTTAAGTTGAACTAAGGCTGGATAATTAAATGTTAGAATTGCAAAGAACAATAGGTAAGCCGGTTTCTATGTCTGGTATAGGTTTACATACCGGAACTGAATGTACAATGACTTTCAAACCTGCACCTGAAAATTATGGGATTCGTTTTGTAAGAGTTGATTTGGGCGGTAGTCCTGAAATTCCTGCTACAGCAGATAATGTTGTTGATGTATCTAGAGGTACAACGCTCGGAATTGGCGAAGCAAAAGTTCACACTGTAGAACATGTTCTTGCTGCAATTGTTGGTTTGCAGATTGATAATATCATAATCGAACTTAACGGGATTGAACCACCAATTGGCGATGGAAGCTCAGTGCCATATGTTGAAGCTTTAAAGAGTGCTGAATTTGTTCAGCAGAGTGAACCAAAGGATTATCTTATAATTGATGAAGCGGTTATTTATCATGACGAAAAAAAGCAAATAGATATTGTTGCTCTTCCTTTAGATAACTACCGTGTTTCAGTAATGGTAGATTATCAGAATCCTTCTTTAGGAAGCCAGCACACGGGGCTCTTTGATCTTGAAAAAGAATTTACATCTGAGTTTGCACCCGCACGTACTTTCTGTTTCTTAAGTGAAGTTGAAGAGCTTGCTGACCAGGGTTTGATAAAAGGTGGAGATATTGATAATGCTGTTGTCATAGTTGATAGAAAAGCAACTCCATCCGAGTTAGCTGCAATAGGAACTAAGTTAGGTATTGACGAAAAATTGACAATTGGTGAAAACGGAATTTTGAATAACAAAGAATTAAGATTCAGGAATGAACCTGTCCGCCACAAGCTTCTCGATCTTCTTGGTGATCTTGCATTAATTGGTGCACCTTTAAAAGCTCAGATACTTGCAGCAAGACCTGGTCATCGTGCTAATGTTGAATTTGCAAAACAAATAAGAAAGCTTTATCAACAGAAAAAGCTTGTTAAGAAATATCAGTTTGTAAAGAAGGAAGGGATAGTCTTTGATATTAATGCCATACAAAGAATTCTTCCTCACCGTTATCCTTTTTTAATGATTGATAAAATAATTCAGCTTGAGCTTGAAAAGAAAGTTGTAGGGGTTAAATCTGTAACAATAAATGAACCTTTTTTCCAGGGGCATTTTCCGGGGCAGCCAATTATGCCGGGTGTTCTTATAATAGAAGCCATGGCGCAAACCAGCGGAATTCTTATTTTAAATTCTCTTCCGGATTTTGAAAAAAAGCTGGTTTATTTTATGCAGATGAATAATGTTAAATTCAGGAAGCCTGTAGTCCCGGGGGATCAACTATTTCTTGAAGTTGAATTGGTTAATAAAAGAAGCAAGGTGTTTATGATGAAAGGCAAGGCTGTAGTAAATGATAAAGTTGTTGCCGAAGCAGATTTTATGGCAGGAGTAGTTGATCGTGATGCACCTCTTGAATCTTAAACACAAAGTCATTCCGGAATGAACATTTTAATCTCTTTATATCAATGAAATGGTCTTATCTTAATACCGGATTTAATACCGGAAAGAATAATATGGACCTTGATCTTTCACGTGCAAAAAACTGCAAGCCCGATGAAGCCTGTTTTCGGTTGTATAAATGGGAACCCTACTGCATTTCACTCGGTGCTAATCAAAGTTTTGATTCAATTGATTCAACAAAGGCTTCAGGAAATAATATAGATGTTGTAAAAAGACCAACAGGCGGAAGAGCAATTCTTCATGCGGAAGAATTGACTTACTCAGTTGTTTTTCCTTTAAATAAAAACTCTTCTTTAAGAAATCTTTACTGCGAAATAAATAAAGCATTAAGAGAAGGATTGATTTTATATGATGATAGATTATCTGCTGTTGAACTTGAAGCAGAACAACCAGATTTAAGGAATTTTTATAGAGAACCCGTTTCGGAAATATGCTTTGCTGTTTCTGCAAAGAGTGAAATTCAATTTGCAGGTAAGAAATTAATCGGAAGTGCACAGCGAAAAATTAATAATACTATTCTTCAGCATGGTTCAATTCTTTGCGGAGATTATCATAGAAGAATAATTGAATATTTGAATACAACTGAAGAAAATCTTATTAAGATTAATGATGAATTATCAGATAAGACTATAGAGCTGGAAAATATTTTAGGCAATAAAACAGATTTTGAAAAATTGGAAGGTTCACTTGTTACCGGGTTTGAGAAACATTTTAATATTAAATTTGAAAATGTGAATTTTGAAAATTCTCTAGTTTGAGGTAGTCGCCCCGCTATAGGCGGGGCGAAACAATTAATTCCGCAACCTGAAGATTGCGGCTACCTATTGTGAGGATTATTTTTTTATAACCCTTAAAATAATATGAACACCGAAAAAGAAATAAAAAGAGTTACAACAAAAGCTCTTTCACTCCTTAAGAAAAAAGGAATTAAAATATCTGCATTAACCGCTTACGATTTTATCACAGCAAAACTCCTTGATGAAGCTGGTATTGATGTTATTCTTGTTGGAGATTCTCTCAGCAACGTATTCCAGGGTAATGAAACAACTCTGCCGGTAACAATGGATGAAATGATTTATCATACCAAAGCCGTAACAAAAGCTGTTAACAGAGCGATGGTTGTTGTTGATTTGCCTTTTATGTCTTACCAGCTTGGAATTGATGATGGGTTCAGGAATGCAGGCAGAATAATGAAAGAAACTTCTGCAGGCGGAGTAAAGCTTGAAGGCGGTGAGCGTGTTGCGGAAACAATAAAAAAAATTACAGAAGCCGGAATACCTGTTATGGGGCATATCGGTTTAACGCCGCAAAGCATTCACCAGTTTGGAAGCTACAGGGAGAGAGGAAGAGATAAGGAAGAAGCTGAAGAAATTTTAAAAGATGCTAAGATAATTGAGGAGGCAGGTGCTTTTGCAATTGTGGTTGAGAAAATTCCTGCTTCTCTTGCAAAACGGGTAACGGAATCAGTATCTGTTCCGACAATCGGAATTGGAGCTGGGTTTCATTGTGATGGACAAATTCTTGTTACACAGGATATGCTTGGTTTAAATCTTGAGTTCCATCCGAGGTTTGTTAGACATTATTCAAAACTTGCTAATGAAATTAATACAGCTGTAAAAAAATATATTAAAGACATTAGAGGTAAAAACTTTCCTAACGAAAGTGAAAGTTATTGATATTTGCGTTGATGATAAAATGATTCTCACTCATATTACGATTGTATGATAAAAAAGTTTTTTCTGATCTTAACATATCTTATCTTTTTCCTTCCCGATATTCATTCGCAAGTGGACTTTGATGTCTATCTTGAAGATGCATCAATAACTGCCATTACTGAAGAAGAGGGTTTTCTTTGGGTTGCAACTTATGGAGAGGGAATTTTTAGATATTCGAGGAAAGATCAGAAGTGGTTTAACTTCTCTACAAAAAACAGAAACCTTGAGAATGATATTTTTCACTCCATAGCAGCTAATAAAAATTTTGTCTGGGCTGCAGCGAATGAAGGCCTTTTTATCTATGATAAGAAAAAAAATGAATGGACAGTTAAAAAGTTTTCTCTTGGTGGACAATTTGGTAACTGGATACGTTCCCTTTGTTATGATCCTGATGAAGATATTTTGTGGATAGGAAGATTTAGAAATCTTACCCGGCTTGATGTAGCAAAACAAAAGTATAAAGATTTTGATCTTACCCAGGGGGATGATCCTAAATCAAATACATTCAAAGCAATAAAACTTGATGGTGATAGTCTTATCTGGTTTGGAACGGAATCCGGGGTTCATATCTACAGAAAAAGAAAAAAAATCGGGCAGGATACCTGGCAATTTTTTAATAACAAAAAAGGATTTAAGCAGGAAGGTGATGCAGTTTCCATAACTGATTTTGTTTTTGAACCGGAAAGAGTCTGGTTTGGTACAGATGAATTTGTTACAGCAAAGCAGCCTCAGTTTAATATTGGGGGTCTTTATAATTATAACAGGCAATTTATCTGGGATAAATACTCTAAAGAAAATGGATTGCCTGCAAATGGCATTTATTGTCTTGAAAGAACAGGCAATTATATCTGGGCTGGAGTTTATTCTTTTGATAAAAAAGAGAAGGAAGAATATCCTAAGGGACTAATTTTAATTGACCGCCTCAAAGGTAAAATAACTCCAATTGATCTTGATCTTCTTCAGACAAAGTCATCTACAATTTCAACACTCTTCTTTGATGGAAAAGATTTGTGGATTGGAACAGATAAAGGTTTATGGAAATTGAATATTTCAAATCCTTTGGCTGAATGGACACTTAAGAAGACTAATAAAAAAGGAGGAGCGACGACGAAGTAGTCAGTTATCCAAAATCAGAATTCTAATTTTTCCTATTGTACTTCCTAAGTTTATGTATTAAATTTTTAGTGTTTATTAGTTATATATAAATTGAAAGGGGAATTTCAATGAAGTATAGATATTTGTGGTCAGATTTTTTTATAAGATTAATATTTTTCTTTTTTATTCTAACTTCCACTCTCCAAAGTCAGGATCCTGAACAAAGCATTATTAATGTAAACAATATTACCTCGTGGGTGCGGAATGATGGTTTTCATGATTGGGTTGTGGCATCTTCATGGAATGGAGTTTTTCCAAAAAGTATTCCTGCCGGTGCAATTTTTTCTGAGGGTTTAGTTTGGGGAGGAAAAATTTTTGATGGCAGCGATCCTTTAATCAGAGTTAACGGATCTGATTATGGTAATGGTAATCTTCCGATCACGAGGTTGTTTAGAGTCAGAACATATTATCAAAATGCTGATTTAACTGATGATGCAGCAAATTTCTTTTTAGTTTCACCAAACCATGTAAATGACTCAATGATTGCACAAATTTATCAACAATATAAAAAAGACTGGAATGAATGGCCCGGCGAAAAAGGTGCACCCTTTTATGATACAAACAAAAATGGAATATATGAACCTGATATTGATGTTCCTGGAATTCCCGGTGCTTCGCAAACAATCTGGATAAATTATAATGATGAGGAATCATATCAAACTTATGGTTCGCCTCCAATTGGGCTTGAGATACAGGAAACCTATTGGGCTTATGCAAGCAATTATATGAATGTTTATGATTTGGGAAATATGTTAACAAATGTAATTTATAAGCATGCAAGAATAATTTATAAAGGAACTGATTTAACAAATCCTGATGCACATATTGACAGTATGTTCTTTGTACAATGGGTAGATACAAACCTCGGATCTGCTATAGATGATTTTGCAGGATGTGATACTTCTCTTAATTTAGGATATGTATATAATTCAAGAGATACAGATGCTATTTACAGCCAATTTCTGAAAGCACCACCAGCAATTGGGCATGTTTTTCTTCAAGGGGTTGCTGACAAGACAAATAATTTTTCTGATAGTGCAATAGTAAATTTTAAATGGCAGCATGGTTATAAATTTTTTCATCCTCAACCTTTGACTGTATTTATAGCTTCCAGAACTGGTGATACTTGGGGGAGTCCTCCATATAGTTATGAAGGTGCGTTACAGTATTATAATTTGATGAGAGGTTATTCTCCAAGCCCACCATATCCAAGCAGCCAAACTCTTATTTTTCCACTTGGAAAACAGTTTGGAGGATTTGGCACTTATAACCTTGATGGGGATCCAGTAACTGGGACTGGTTGGATTGAGGGAATTTATGATGTGGCGGGATCTAGAAGCATATGGATGATGAACGGTCCTTTTAATTTGAATATAGGAGATGCTGCTGAAGTTGTTGAAGCTTTAGTGGGAGGTATTGGGAGTGATCGATTGAATAGTATTACAACTCTCAGGTTAAATGTTAAACGTGCTATCATTGGTTATGAAAATTTTGTATATCAAATGACTGCTGACAAAATAGAAATAACACCATTCCCCAATCCAGAATTATCTCCCGAGAATTATGTTTTGTATCAAAATTATCCTAACCCATTTAATTCATCAACTATTATAAAATATGATTTACCGAAACCTGCCTATGTTAGACTAATCATTTACGATGTTCTTGGGAGAGAAATAAGAACACTTGTTAATGAAGAAAAAGATGCTGGAAGATATGAGGCAGAATTTTCAGGAGAGGGATTACCAAGCGGTGTTTATTTTTGTAAGATCTCTTTTGAGAATTCATTCAGTAAACTTGTTAATGATAATTTAACCAAAACAAATAAATTAATTTTGATCAAGTGATATCATCAATTACAAAAATTACAAGAACTTGTCCCTAATTCATTTCGGGATTATAAAATTACATGATTGCACGTAAAGATTATAACCATTAAAGAGTTTACAAAATCTTTTTCTTATTCCTTAAAAGATAGTTATTTCAAAAAATAATCTTTCAATCTTGTAATCTTTCAATTTCTTTATCAACTCCATTTTTATAACTATCTTTACTCTTCAAAAAACAAAGAATTGAATGGTTAAACTTACAACTAACAGAATTAAACAGTTAAAAAATAATTTTATAGGATTAAAGATTGCTGTAATAGGGGATATGATGCTCGATGGCTACTTTTGGGGAGATGTAAAAAGAATTTCTCCCGAAGCTCCTGTTCCTGTAATTGAAGTTGAAAATGAGTTCTTCCGTTTTGGTGGTGCTGCAAATGTTGCTCTTAATGTTTTGAAGCTTGGTGGTGTCCCTGTTCCAATCGGAGTTATCGGTAACGATAATGATGGAACAATCTTTACTTCACTTCTTAAAGAATCTAAAATGATCTCAGATGGAATTATAATTGATAATTCAAGATCAACTACAGCAAAGACCAGGGTTATTGCAGGAAACCAGCATGTCGTAAGAATTGATAAAGAAAGTAAGAAAGATGTTTCATCTAAAACTGAAAAGAAACTTTTTGATTATCTCTCATCCCAAATAAAAAATCTTGATGGGATAATCCTGCAGGATTATAATAAAGGAGTTTTAACCCCGGGTTTGATTAAAAAGATAATCAGGCTTGCGAATGAAAAGGATATTTTGGTTACAGTTGATCCGAAGTTCAACAACTTTTTCGAATATAAAAATGTAACTGTATTTAAACCAAACAGGAAAGAAGCTGAAGATATTCTTGCAATGAAAATAAAAACAGATGAAAATATTTTAAAAGCCGGGCAGATGATTCTTGAAAGGCTGAAAGCAAAAAATATTTTACTAACACTCGGTGCAGAGGGTATAGCAGTTTTTGAACAAGGCAAGCAGGAAAAAAGAATGCCCACAAAAGCACATAAAATAGGTGATGTTTCCGGCGCAGGTGATACCGTAATTGCAACCTTAACAATGGCTCTTGCTGCTGGCGGAAATATTCTTGAGGCATCGTATCTTGCAAATTATGCGGCTGGAATTGTGTGTGAAGAAGTTGGCATTGTACCGATAGAAGCAGCAAAACTTTTTGAAACCGTTGAGAGAGAAAACAAATGAATAATGTTCTTTCCCCGACCAATGTCGGGATGATTCTCACAAAAGAACAAATGAAATCTTTAAGAAAGAAGTTTAAGGATGAAAATAAAAAAGTTGTTTTCACTAACGGCGTGTTTGATTTAGTGCACTCCGGTCATGTTGATTATCTTCTTAAAGCAAAAGCTTTGGGAGATATACTTATAGTTGGTCTAAACAGCGATTCATCTGTTAAAAGAATTAAGGGAGAAAAGCGTCCTCTGATTAATCAAACGGAAAGAGCTTTTCTATTGTCGAATCTTAAACCTGTTGATTTTGTTGTAATTTTTGATGAGGATTCTCCTTTTGAGCTAATAAAGGAACTGATTCCCGATGTGCTGGTTAAAGGAGCTGATTGGTCTTTAGATAAGATTGTCGGCGGCGATATTATACTTGCTAATGGCGGAGAAGTTAAGAATATTAAGTTTAGCATTGAACAATCAACATCAAAATTAATTGAGATAATATTATCTAAGTATTCTGATTAAACTCACCCTGATTAGTTTTTGCTTTTGTTTTCTTTCATCTAATTTTTATAATTATTAAAGAGTCTAATAAAGTATCCGACTTTGAGCGAAAAAGAAAAAAATAAACCCCGACAAAAGCCGGGAAAAGAGAAGAAGAAAAGAACTCTGCTTCAAAAGATTGTAAATGTTTTTCTTTACAGCGGGATAGTTCTGCTTTTTCTTCTTTTAATCCTTATAGGAATAAGCCAGACTTCTACCTTCCGGGAATTTCTAAGAGACACAATAATTGAAGAAGCTAACAGCTCCCTTAACGGGAAATTATATATAGAAAAAATTGATGGAACTATCTTCACTTCTCTGGTATTTCATAATACTGTTGTTAGCATGGGAGAAGATACTCTTCTTAAAGCTGAGACAATTGGAGTTATGACAAGTCCTCTTCAGCTTCTGCTAAAAAAAATTCATATAAGACATTTTGAAATACAAAATGCTTTCATCAACCTTGCGACAGATGAAAAAGGCGAGCTAAATTTAACAAAGCTATTCCCACCCACAGAGGAAGATACAACTGAATCAGAATTTCCCTTTGTTATTCAGGTAGCAAACCTTCGGCTTGAGAATTTGAACCTATCATTTAAAGATTATAGTGTAAAAACTCCTGCTGCTTATAATTCATTAAATCTAAATGACATTCAGATAAAAAATCTAAATCTGGATCTTGCTGCTAAACTTGATATTAGTGATAACATTTATGAGCTCTCTCTCGATCATCTCTCTTTCAAACCAAATGTTAATGGTTTTAAAGTGAATGAACTTGAAGGAGAATTTTTGATTAATGAAAAAGGTATACTCACCCAGGATCTTTTTTTGAAAACAGACAGATCGGAAATAATGATAAATGCTTCAGCGACAGATATAAATATTTTTGATCCCGCCACAGGCGGGATTAAACCTGAAAGTGCAAATCTAAATCTGCAGGCAGGCTCAAATAGATTTTCATTTGATGATATCAGGGTTTTTGCACCTTCATTAAATATGCTTAAAGGGAAAATTGAATTTGGCATAATCGCTTCCGGAACAACTGAACACCTAAAACTAAACGATCTTCGTGTATCTTTGGATAATTCTAAAATTGAAGGAACAGCAGAGCTTAAAAACCTGCTGGATGAAAATTTATTTGTCTCAGCGGATTTAAGCGGTTCTTATATAGATCAGAATGATATAAAAAATTTACTTGCGGGAATAGAAGTTCCCATCTATCCTGAACTTGGACTAATTCAGTTTGAGACATTAACCTACACAGGTGAGCTTTTGGATTTTAAATCAGAGATAAATGTTTCAACTGAAAAAGGAAATGTTGAAGGATTAATTAATCTCAATCTTAAGAATGAACCAATTCAGTATGAAGTTACTCTCAATACAAATGAAGTTGATATAGAACCTTTTGCAGGTGTTAAATCTTCCCTGAATATTTCTGCTGAAATAAATGGTAAAGGAATTTCACCGGAAACCTTTGATGGCTCTGTAAGATTGTTTGCAAACGGTTCATCCATAAATGGAAATAATATTGATACATTAAGATTAACTGCAGATGCCGACAATAAATTTATTAAGTATGATTTCCATCTTGTTTCAAATGAGACTATTGCAGATCTAAATGGCAATTTTGATTTTAAACCCGAAGAACCTACATATAAGGTTAAAGGTGATTTAAGAGATCTTAACCTTGCAGAGTTTGTTCAGGATACAACGCTTGAAAGCAATATCAATTTAACTTTGGATGCAGAAGGTGATGGTTTCAGTCAGGATAGTCTCGATCTGTTTATGACAGCGACATTACATAATTCAAATTTTGGCAACGTGGAAATTGACACAACGAGATTAATTGTTGATTTGCGTTCTCCTCCCGGAGAGGATAGAGTAATTAATATTATTTCAGATCTTGCGGATATAACTATTATGGGAAATTACAAAGTTGATCAGGCTGTTGATTTGATTGTTAGCGAGGTAAGCATGCTTTCTTCCGCCTTCAATGAAAAATTAAATAATATTTTACCAACGATTGAAGATGAAACAGAAACCAAAGCCGGATTGAAAATAGAAAGACAATTTTTCACACAAGTTAATGAACCTACAAACTTTAATTATTTAATTGATCTAAAAGATTTCAGTCTTGTTTCTGCTTTTATGGGTGATTATGATCTTGATATTGATGCTGAAATGGGGGGGAGGTTTGAAAGCACTCCAAACGATAGTGTGCTTTTCACTTTTGATACAGACCTTAGATATATTAAAGTTTACAGTGATTCAGAGGCTTACTTTATTTCAAATATGCAGCTCGAACTTGAAGTTCAGAATAGTTTTAATGCAGCTTCAACTTCGGATTTAAATCTTGATCTGAATACAAATGCTGAATGGATATTTGCAGGAAGCCATATATATAATTTAGCTCTCAACTTAAATATGGAAAAAGATGTTGCGAATGTAAGCTTTAGTGCTATCCCCGATCCATTTTCTGCAAAACTGATGACGAAAATTGATCTGAGTCAGAATAACTTAAACGTCTCAATTGATACGTTAAAATTTGTTTACGGCAATTATATAATAGAGAACAGGAATGATTTGAATTTAACTTATAACGGAGACCGGCTGGATATAAATCAGTTCAAGCTTGTTCACAATAATTCTGAATTGAATATTAAAGGATATCTTTCACAATCCGGCGATCAGAAACTTGATATAAATTTATACGACTGGAGAGGTAAGGATCTTTGTGTTAATCTTATGAACATTAAACCTGAGAATAGTATTGAGGCAAGCATTAGTCTTGATGCAAGTTTAACAGGAAGCTTTAATTCACCCATAATTAATGCGGAGCTTTTAATTGACAGTATTGCTTACGGAAATAAAACTTTTGGAGAATTGCAAAGTAATTTTAAATACAATAATAAGAATCTTGATCTCAATCTTGCTTTTCTTGATTCAACATTAAATAAGAATGATACTGCATTAACACTAAAAGGATATGTACCAGTTGATCTTTCCTTTACAGGTGCTGAACAGAATTACATGGAAACTAAACCGATGAATATAACTCTCCGTTCTGATGGTTTTAATCTGGGGGCATTTGGAGATATTCTTCCTTCGGTTAATAAGCTAAGAGGCGAGTTTACTTCTAATTTAAAAATATCAGGGACTCCATCATCTTTAAGAACGGAAGGTTATCTGAAAATAAAAGATGCTGCATTTTTCCTTGAAGCAAATAACCTTGAATATAATGCATCCTTGCTTCTTAATATTAATGGAGATGATTTAACATTGGACAGCTTAGTTATTGCAAATGTAGAGGGAACAGAAAATGGTGGGAAAATGTTTGGCAGCGGTACTGCAACTCTCGATAATTTTGATGTTACTTCATCCAATTTCTCATTCAGCGGTGATTTAAAAGTTCTGAGTGAAGCTTCAAAATCTGCAAGCGCTTCAGTTTATGGTGAACTTGTTATTGGTACTGAAGGAAAAGTTGAGATAGAGGTTGAAGAGAAGAAAGTATTTGTACGAGCACCAATTTTAATAAAGATAGCCGACCTTACTTTCCCTCAGACTCAGTCTGCTTACCAAAGTGGATCAGAAAATTATATTTATAAGTATCCTGAAGAAACTGTTTTACCCGATTCCATCAACAAAGAAATGGATTTTGAGAAGCTTGTTGATATATCTGAAAAAAGGGGCGAAGTTGCGGAAAAGTCCGAAACAAAAACAAGCATTTTGGATTATGATATTAAAGTGAAAATTGAAGATGAAGCTACTATTACATACGTTCTTTCAAAAGAATTTGACCAGAATCTTGTAGCTATACTTGAGGGAAGCGTTAGAGTTGAAAAATCCGGTTCCAGAACTGAAACACAGGGAAAATTGAAACTGCTTGAAGGTTCAACCCTTCAATTTTTAAAAACTCTTGATGCAGAAGGATCAATAGAATTTTTAACAGGTGAGCTTTCAAACCCTAACCTGGATATTGTTGCAACCTATAGAGACTATTATTATCCTGCTGAAGGTGCAGACGCAGGAGAAGAAATTCCCGTTGAAGTTAGACTTTTTATTAAAGGACCTCTTAAAGATCTCGAAAAGAAATTATCTACCGGAGAAGGTAATATTAAAGTTTACTACGGAGCTAAAAATATTGCTGATAATACACCCTCTCCAGATCGTGATGCTTCCGATGCAGCTATGTTTATCTTGATTGGTGAATTTAATGATCCTGATGTTGACCAAGCAGATAGAAACCAAGTTGCTTCTGTTGCAGCAGGGCTTGCAGGTTCTATGGTGGGAGGTTTTTTAAATAAACAATTTGGTTCAGCAATTACAAGTGTGCAGTTACGCCAGGTTGGTACTGCTACTGTTATAAGTTTAGTAGGCCGTGCAGGAGATTTCAGGTATGAGATAGGAACATCTACAGATGTTTACCAGGATCTTAGCCGGGCAAATGTTAAAATTCAATACCCGGTTACACGGAAACTTTTTTTAAGGTTGGAAAGAAAAGAATCAATCAACAGGGAGGCAACCTACACTAATGAAATGATTAATGAAGTGGGCATTAAATATATTTTTGAATTCTGATGAAAAAGAAACTCATCTCCTTCTTTAAGCAAAATCCCAGCAGGTTATTTAAAACTAAGGAAATTGCAAAACGTCTTAAGGTTGAAGACGGTCCTGAATATGATGCGTTAAAGGCGATGCTTAATAAATTGTATGAAGAGGATTTCCTTTCGAAATCCAGCAAAAGATATAGGTTAAGTACATTATCAAAGGATAAAAATATTACGGGAACACTCGAAATTAACCAGGGAGGTTTCGGTTTTGTTATTCCTGAGAAAAAAGAAATGGGTGATATTTTTGTTGCTGCAAGAAATTTAAAAACAGCCTTCAGCGGGGATAAAGTTGAAGTTACCTTATTTGCAAAGCAGAAAGGAAAAAATTTTGAAGGACAAATAACCAAAGTCTTAAAAAGAAAAAGAGAAGAGATTGTAGGAACTCTTGGAAAATCAAATTCATTTTATTTTGTTAAACCGGATGAACCTAAAATTCATCGTGATATATATATTGATCCATCAAAATTAAAAGGCGCAAAAAAAGGTGATAAAGTTATTGTTGGCAATTTTATCTGGGATACTTCGATGCTGAATCCTGAAGGAGAAATTCTTGAGGTTATCGGTGAATCGGGTTCAAAGGAAGCTGAAGCTCAATCTATAATAAGAGAGTTTGGATTGCCGTACAAGTTTCCTGAAAATGTAATTACTGAAGCAGAAGAGTTTGAGGATGGAATTCCTGATGAAGAAATAAAAAACAGGATTGATTTCAGAGATAAAAATGTTTTTACAATTGATCCTGAAGATGCAAAAGATTTTGATGATGCATTATCTGTGGAAGAGCTGGAGGATGGAAATTTACAAATAGGAATTCACATTGCTGATGTAAGCTATTATGTTAAGAAAGAGGGCCAACTTGATAAACAGGCATTGAGAAGAGGTAATAGCGTTTATCTTGTTGGACAAGTCATTCCGATGCTGCCGGAAAAGCTTTCAAACAATCTTTGCTCGCTTGTTCCTTATAAAGACAGATTAACTTATTCTGTTATTGCAGAATTAACTCCCCATGGGAAACTTGTTAAATATGATATTCAAAAAACCATTATTAATAGTAAAAGAAGATTTAATTATGGCGAAGCACAAAAGATAATTGAAAATGAAACAGGAGATCTGGCTAAAGAGATTATCACATTAAATAATCTTGCAAGAATTTTAAGAAAGAAAAGATTCAAAGAAGGAGGAATTGAATTCTTTACTCCGGAAATAAAATTCAGATTGGATGAAAACGGAAAACCTGTAGAGATATTCACTAAAGAAATGAAAGAAAGCAATATGCTTATTGAGGAGTTTATGCTTCTTGCAAACAGGATAGTTGCAAAACATATTGGTTTCCCGGTTAAATCAGCCAAGCCATTTATTTACCGTGTTCATGATCTTCCTGACACCGAAAAGATTTATGAATTTGCACGGTTTGTAAAATCTTTAGGTTATTCTTTCGATCCAAATGCGGCATCACGAACTGAGCAGTTTGCAAAACTTATTGAGCAGGTAAAAGGAAAAGAGGAAGAAGCGTTGGTTAACGAACTTGCAATCCGTTCTATGGCTAAAGCTGTATACTCGGTAAATAATATAGGACATTATGGACTTGGGTTTAAATATTATTCCCATTTTACTTCACCTATAAGAAGATATGCCGACCTGATATTACACCGGCTTTTAAATGAATATGGTAATTCCAAAAATAAAATAAGCTATCCTCTTTCTGCTCTTGATGGAATCTCCGAACATATTTCCCAATGTGAAAGAAGTGCTGTAGAAGCGGAAAGATTATCCGTTAAGCTTAAACAGATTGAATACCTTAAGGACCATATTGGTGAGGAATTTCACGCTGTTATCAGCGGCATAACTCATTTTGGTATTTTTGTTAAAATTGTTGATAATTTGGCCGAAGGCTTGATTAGGGTAAGAGATTTGGAGGGAGATTTTTATGTTTACGATGAGAAAAAATATGCTTTAATTGGAAGGGTTTCCAAAAAACAGTTTCGTTTAGGAGATAAATTAACAGTAAAATTAGTAAGAGTTGATCCTGATAAATCGGAACTTGATTTTATTATACCTGAATAAAAGGAACTAAATTTATGCAAAAAAGATTAATATTTTTCCTGCTTTTATTCGGCATCTTTTCATTAAATATTTTTGCCCAGTTTGGGAAAAACAAAGTTCAGTATAAAGGTTTTACCTGGTACTATATCCAGACTGATCATTTTGATATTTATTTTAATGAAGATGGAACTACACTTGCCGAATTCACCGCACATGCTTCAGAGGGAGCTTTAAATAAAATTCAGGAGAGCTTTAGATACAAAATAAATAATCGGGTAACAATTATTGTTTATAATTCGCAGAATGATTTCCAGGAAACAAATGTTACAGATCAGTATCTTAGTGAAGGCATCCAGGGATTTACAGAACTTTTCAAGAACAGGGTTGTAATTCAGTTTACAGGTTCTTATAAATTATTCCGTCACCTCGTTCATCACGAATTAGTGCATGCAGTTATAAATGATATGTTCTATGGCGGTTCACTTCAGAATATAATTTCAAATAATATAACCATTAGTCTTCCATTATGGTTCAATGAAGGAATGGCAGAGTACCAGGCTTTAGGCTGGGATGTTGATACAGATATGTTTATACGCGATGCAGCAATAAGTGAATACCTTCCTGATATTCAGCAGTTGGATGGTTATTTTGCTTACAGAGGCGGACAGGCTGTTTTCAACTATATAGCAGATAAATATGGAAAAGAAAAAATTGGTGAATTAATCAGTAAAGTAAAAAGCACAGGAAATGTTGAAGAAGGTTTTAAATCATCAATCGGTATTTCCATTAAAGAACTTAGTGAGAGATGGAAGAAAGAAATTAAAAAAACATATTGGCCTGATATAGCAATAAGAAATGATCCTGATGAATTTGCAAAAAGATTAACAGACCATCGTGAAGATGGAGGTTTTTATAATACAAGTCCGGCAATCTCACCGCAGGGAGATAAAATTGCTTTCATCTCCAACAGGGATTATTATTTTGATGTTTACCTTATGGATGCTATTGATGGAAAAATTATTAAGAAGCTTGTTGAGGGAAACAGAACACCTGATTTTGAAGAGTTAAATATTTTAACACCGGGCTTAAGCTGGTCTCCAAACGGAGATAAAATTATTCTCTCGGCAAAAAGTGGTGGCTATGATGTTGTTTATATAATTGATATTGAAGAGGAAGACGCTAAAATTTTGCCGATTAAAATGTCCGGAATAAAAAGTGTTACCTGGTCACCGGATGGTGATAAAGTTGCTTTCATCGGGCAGACAAATCAGGAATCCGATCTTTTTATTTATAATATCGAAACAAAAGAAATTTTGAATTTAACAAATGATATCTTTTTAGATGATAATCCAGCCTGGTCACCCGATGGAAAAACTATTTATTTTGTGTCCGACAGAAGAGATTTTCTCACTCAAACTCTTCCGGATACATTTAAAATATATAGATTTGATTATACTCAGCAAGATATTTATAAAATCAATCTGGAAACACTTGCTATAGCAAGAATAACTGATTTGCCTGTCAGCGATGAAAATTCCCCTGCTGTTAGTCCGGATGGGAATGAAATTCTTTTTATTTCAGATATAAATGGGATAAATAATATTTATAAGAAAAAAATTTCATCCGATGATTTGACAGATATAATTCCGGTAACAAATTCGCTTAATGGTCTATACCAGTTATCTCTGTCTAAAGATGGAAAGAAGCTTGCATTCTCATCTTTATACCAGGCAGCATTCAATTTATTTTTGCTGAATAATCCTTTTGAAATTGATCTTGATATGGACAAGCTTGAGCCAACAATATTTATCAGCAAGCTAAATGAACCCGCTGAAAATAAAAAAACAGATATTGAAATGTTTAGTGTTGATACAACTGAAACAGATACAGGAGAGTTCCAGATTTATACCGGCTCCTATATTGATTCAACTAAAATTTATGGAGATTCAGTTCAGATTGATTTTGATAATTATGTATTTGGAAATTTTGACACACCCAAAGATTCACTAAAAGAAGAACAGTCTCAATTCAATTTAACTGATAATCTTGACAAGCAGGGAGATTATAAAGTTAACAGGTATAAAATTACTTTCTCGCCCGATCTCATTTATGCTAATGCAGGTTATAGTTCGCTTTATGGTTTACTGGGAACTACAGTCATATCATTCAGTGATGTTCTTGGTAATCACAGGATAATTGGTTTAACAAGCCTGCAGATTGATTTAAAAAACAGCGACTATGGCTTAGCATATTACTATCTGCCTGAAAGAATTAATTACGGGTTTGAAGCTTTTCACACTGCTCGTTTTGTGTTTCTTTCGAGAGGTATATTTTCCAATCTTTATCGTTTCAGGAATTATGGTGCAGTAGGTTCAGTTAGTTATCCTCTAAACAGGTTTTACAGGTTAGAAGCAGGATTAAGCTGGCTTAATGTTTCAAGTGAAAACCTGGATAATCCCGCAGAAGAAACTGAAAAAGTATCCTACATAATTCCAAGTGCAAGCTTTGTTCACGATAATGTCCTTTGGGGATATACAGCCCCTGTTGAAGGAACGCGTTACAAGTTTAATATCTTTGGAAATCCCGGATTAAATGATGATAAATTAAGCTTCTATTCTGTTCTTGGAGATTACAGAACATATTTCCGTTTTGGAGAAGATTATTCATTTGCTTTCAGGTTATCAGGAGGATATTCGGGTGGTGGCAATCCTCAGAGATTCTTTATTGGTGGAATTGATAACTGGATTAACCGGAGTTTTGCAACAACAAATATTCCTCTTGAATCAGCTTCGGACTTTGCTTTTCTTACTCCGGCTTTACCTTTAAGAGGATTTAATTATGCAGAGCGAATCGGAACCAAATACGGACTTATGAATATGGAATTCCGTTTTCCATTAATAAAATATTTATTAACGGGTGCTCTCCCTATTTTATTCAGCAATATACTTGGAGTTGCTTTTGTTGATGTAGGTTCAGCCTGGGATAATACAAAGAAGTTAAGATTCTTTGAAAGAAACCAGAATGGTAATGTAGTTTCTAAAGATCTTTTAATGGGTACCGGTTTAGGTGCCAGGATATTCTTCCTTTACTTCCTGCTTAGGTTTGATGTTGCCTGGGCTTATGATGTAGATAGTTTCTCAGCACCGAAGTATTATATTTCTCTTGGTGCAGATTTCTAGATAAGTGAGACTCACTTATCTTTACTTAAAGCAAAACTATCTTCTTAGCTATTTGCTTTTGTCCTTATAGATTAAAAGTTTGCGTTGTAAAGTACTTGCCTCTATTTAAAACTTTCAGCTCAACATTTCCTTGGAAGGGAATAGAATAAGGACTTATCCTTATTGAAGGAAAAGATAATGTTGTGAAGGATGGAGTTGTAATGCACTTTTTGTTTAATGTATAAACTGTCCCTTAATTCTTTCTTTTCAAAAGTAATAAAAATATAATTTGACAATGTTAATTATTTTGTATTCTTTTGTAAAAGACTTAGGGGAGTCTTTTAGGTTGTCATAATTTGGGGATTCTTCCAAATAATTTACCGTTTTGAATTTGTGTTTAGGATTTGTGCATATGAAAAGATATCGAAATAAGGTTAACTTTTATACAGAGAAGTCTAAATCATCAATTCTGATTATAATTTCCCTAATAATTCTTTTCTTCGTTAGCTCTTGCGAAGAAACTATAAAACCTCCCGATATTGAAGACCCACCTTTAGAGTATACCTGGACAATTGATACTCTTAAAAACCCAAACGGTTATGGTGTTGTTCCCTGGTCTATTTGGGGGAACTCAGATTCTAGTGTTTGGATTGCCGGCTTTAACCTTGCAGGGCAAGGTGAACTATTTCATTGGGATGGGATTGAGTGGAAAAGGGTTACACCTGATTTGGGGTTTAATTATGAAGTTCTTTCAATTTTTGGATTTGCTGAAAACGACGTATATGTTGTTGGGTCAAAATTAATAATTGATTCTGTGCTGCATACCGAAAGTCTTATCTTACATTATGATGGAGTTAATTGGCAAAGAGAAAACGTCCCTATCGGTAGTGGATTGCTAAATATACACGGGAGAAATCCGAATGATATTTGGGCTTGCGGTTATTATGGTTCTCTTTATCATAAAACTGGTAGTCAATGGGTAAAAGTATCTTTTGATGAGAGAAAGTATTTAGGATTGCTATCAGAGCCACCCGATTTAGGACCAATATATGTTGCTCCAAATGGAGAAGTTTTTCTCATGAACAAATACTACAACTACAAAGAATACGGTGATACAGCTATGCTTTATTTTTCAAAGCATTCTAATAACACTTGGGAAGATTTAGATTCTTGCAGATTAGTTAATATTAATAGTATACCTACTGGTTATAAATTTGGTGATAGGGCAATGTGGGGTGTTTCTGGAAATGAAATTTATTCAGTGAGCAATTGGGGAGGGCTTTTTAAATTTGACGGAATCAGTTGGCTTCTTACTACTTGGGAAGGGAAATATAATTATAAAGATGTTGAAGGAATTTCATGGAATAAAATCTTTACGGTTGGGGAACATGGAACTATAAGATATTTTGATGGAGGTAGTTGGAAGAGAATAGGAGATTTCAGCCAGTTCATTGTAGATTTTTATTCAGTAATGCCGTTTGAAAACGAGATTTTTATAGGAGCTTATCAATTAGGAATAGGTTATGTAGTACACGGAAAGGTTAAAAAATAAATGGAGGCTTGACTTTAAAAATAAAAAATCCTTACCGGTAATAGCAGTACCGGTAAGGCTAAAGCAAATATAAATCTACTCTCTTCTTATTACAGTCTGGTTAACTGTACAAGTGGATTTTTTATTTGCAAAACTAAAATACTGCTTGTTTAATAATTAAAAAAACTTAAAAAAGGGTGCTATTATGAAAAAAGCAGTTTTTGTGTTCTTACTAACATTTTTAACCATCAATTCAAAAGTTACTTATCCTCATGGGTTCGGAACTCATGCAGCACATTATGCAAGCATTATAGCTTTGAATGATCAATACAGAGCATTGATTGAGAATACAAGATATAAGCCGTATTTTATTTATGGTTCCATCTTTCCTGATATACAATATGCAGCGAATTATAAGACCTCCCTCTTGGATTTATATCAAAAGATTGAAGATCTGTGGGGGGTAGAGGGTGCATCATATATAATTTCGGTTGATCAGATACCAAATGCAGATGTTATTCAATATCCATTTGGAATAAATACGCATAATGATAAATATGGGCTGGCATTTGCTGAATATCTTTTGCAGCAGTGTGCTCCTATTAATCCACCAGGTCCTAATCCAGGCAGTAATGGTACTACCATTGAACACGATGCAAGAAATATGAAGTTAGCTTTTGCCCTTGGATACTATGCTCACTTAACCGAAGACGTAGCTGCACATGATTTTTTAGTTCCAAAATTAACTGCAGCATTAAACTTGGGTGATATTGAATTAATAAAAAATTCAGAAACCTTTGTTCAAGATCCTAATTCACAAACTGAGGGAATTATCGAAGGTATTTTAGACTATTATTATGGAGATAATAATTTAATTGCAGATATAATTTATAATCACGTTTGGGTTACAAGATCACAATATGAACCAACAATAGCCGAAATGGATTTCACTACAGGATACGCTCATTTATGGTATGATGGACCAACTCCAACTTATTATGATGCTCTGGGCGGATGGCCAGAAATGAATCCTGTTTTATTATTTTTTCATGAAGTTTTGAATAACTGGTATAATAATAATCCTTTTAGTTTACCTACAGGTGAATATAGAGAGGATAACTCTCCTATATCTGCTAATGGATTAACTCAATTAGCGACGGTTTTTCGTTTCGTCAATAGATTTTATCCTGCAATAGCTGGACATCCATTTAATGGATATGATAGGCTAGATCAGGTTTTAGCAAATTGGGTTGGAACCCATATTGACTTGGAAGATGGATTTGAACTCTTAGAAGTTTTAGCTGAATTCACATATAATTTAAGTGGTCATAGTTTTAGGAAAGCTTTTTTTGAAGGATTTGTATATCCTAAGGCTTTAGCATCTACCAGTGAAGGTTTAACAAAAGATGCAAGATCTTTAGTATCAATTATGCTAGCTGATATGCAAGAAGCTGATATGTTAGTCAATTCGCAACCAGATAAAATTAATATTGTAGAATATAATAAACTAAAAAACAGTATTTTATTTACTAATCCTACAAGTGTATTGAATGCCTATTGGAATGAATATAAAAATTTAGGAACAAAAATCTATGATGAAGTAGGACCTTTGACACCTCCTCCGAATCCACAACCAGGCAAATGGTATTATGATTGGTCTCCTTATCACGCACACTCTATGGCTTGGGGTGCCTTATCTTCATTAAATATCCTAATCTCTGATATATATACAACCAACCCTAATGTTGCAGTTTATGATGCCTATTTTGAAGTAAACGGAAATAGAATTACAGGACCGCAACCTGCATCGGCTTTTAATAATAATCCCATAGTAAAAGTTGTAGTAGAACTTTATAATACTTCAAATGTTTCTTCCGAAAGTATAACACTTAGGGTCAAAAAAGATCATAGCTCAACAAACTACACCTCTGATGTTCTTAAGATTTCAACAAGTTTTACAATAGATCATGATCCTCTAAATTACAATACAACAGCAAGAAAAAGAGTTGAACTCCCCTTTACAGTAAGTCTTTCTGAACTAACCGGATATAAGGGATATTATTTTGAATTGGTGAAAAATTCAAATAATAAAGTAATGTTTTCATCCTCTTTTGAACAATACCAGGAAAGATTAGATTTAACTCCGAATTATACAAGACTATATGGAACTTATGATGAGGGTAAATGGCCTGTTTCACTTGGACTTACCCAAAGTGTTGCAACAGTAAATTTAGCTTCACCACAATTTCCAGAAGGCGGTTCAGGCGGTTCTTATAAGATTAATGGAATAACACAAACTTCAATAATAGGCTATGTTGATGATTATATTCAGTTAGAAGCCGTTCCTCCCACAGGTTATCTTTTTTATCAATGGTCTGATGGGAATACGGAAAATCCTAGAAATTATAGAATTACTTCAACAAATGTTAATATGTATTCAGTTTATAAAGGAATACAACGTTCAAATAATCCTAATGCATACTCAACCAGTAGTCAACGCAAGTTTGTTAGAACCGACGATGGGAATCTACATTCTGTTTATGAAAGTATGGGTAAAGCATGGTATGAATTAAGCACTAATAATGGAACTTCCTGGCAAATTGCTAATAATGGTCAGCCATTAAGTGGTAATGCTGAAAGTAAACTTCCGGCAATTGATTATAGGGGAAACATCGTAGTCATTGTTTGGCAAGAAAAGAATGGCGGAGCTTACAATATTGAAGCTGCAAAATTCTCTTCATTCGGCATTAAAATGTATGGGGCGACTATTTTTATGGATATGGATCTTCCATATAGTTCCAATACAAATCCCCTTGTTGCTTATGATGGTGAAGGTAGAATATTGTTTATGTGGAAAAGGGCCGAAGATAATATAGGATATTGGCCTATAGGAATTGTATTTAGCTACGGCGCTTTAAGTAGCTTTGGTTGGAACGAGTATGATTTTGGTGTTATACCAGCTACAAATTCAAATTCTATTAATCCAACAATAGTAGCAGATAAGGACTATAACCTAATACCTGCAGAATATCACTTAGCTTGGGAACAACCAGCAGGGTCTTATACTGATCTCAAATATTTTGAGTTATATCGAGATGGATATAATAAAATAAAACCAAGGACACCTTCCCCTGAAACTCCATCCAGTGGTGCAGGCTTTTGGACTAACCGCAAACCAAGTATAATCGTACTGGTTGATCATACACCTAGGCTTGTCTGGATAGGTTATACTCCCTGGTATGGTTCACGAACTGTTTTTAGAGCAAAGCAAACAAATGGTTTGTGGAGTTCAACAATTTATAGTTATAGCAGTTATAGCACTGAGTCAGTCAATATAAATAGAACAACAGATGGTAATTATGTTATTGGATGGAGTGAGGTTAATGGTAGTGCCTTTTCAAATAAATATGTAAGGAGCACAACCCTTTCTGCAATCAAGAATTTCGGTACCACAGGAAAGGATATCCAGATAAATAATGGTGCAAATTTTTACAGCCAGTATGCAAATTCATTTCAATCTGTTACAGCACCATACAGTTTCAGTATCTCAAATTCGGTTGGTAATATTGGTAAAGAACAGGCAGGTTCTTTAATAGCTTCAGGAAGAGAGGGAGTAGTTTATAAAGAGGATGCGCAGTTTTATTTTACATTAGGTGATGTAATTGTAAATGAACAGCATATAGAATTTGTTGACGTTCCTGATACATTGAATATTTCAAGCAGGGAAATTCTTAATGGTTATCTCATCAGCAATCCTTTTGAAGTTAATGATAACAGCATTTTTACCTATGGTGTCCAATATGGAATAACAGATTCCGCAAGAGGTTATGAATTTCTTGATGATAATGATTTCATAAACTTTAAAGTTGAACTGAGAGATGATGCAACGGGAGAATTGCTGGGATTGTTTGATGATATAACCTTTACCAAAATAAATCTTAACCAGTATAATAATATCTCGTATCAGGTAAACACTCAGGGAATAGGTAACAGAACAGTAAGATTAAAACTTGTAGTTAATGATAATCTCGACCCAGGTTATTCACTCACTCACATATATGCGGATGAGAGTGTTTTACCAAAAGCTGGCCATAGTACAGTAAGTTATAAGGGCAGTCTTGCTGTTGAAAGCTATGACCTTGCACAGAACTATCCTAATCCTTTTAATCCTTCAACAACTATAAAATTATCAAATACCTGAAGATGGAAGTGTAACCATAAAGATATATGATATACTTGGAAAAGAAGTTAAGACATTGGTTAATGAACAAAAACATTCAGGTAGATATGAAGTAAAATTTGATGCGGGTAATTTAGCAAGCGGAGTTTATATTTACAGAATTCAGGTGAATAATTTTGTTTCTTCCAAGAAATTAATGTTGCTGAAGTAAAAAGATAAATAAATGTGAGGTTCACTTTGGAAGTGAGCCTCACTTCTTATTCGTCGCTCTTTTTTTTACTCCCCTTATCAGAACTTTTAGAATCTTTCTTTTCTTCTTTCTTATCCTCCTTTTTATCTTCTTTTTTACTTGAAGCAGAATTAGCTGGTTTATTTTTATAGTCGGTATGATAAAATCCACTCCCTTTGAAAATAGGTCCTGAACCGGTTCCTATTAGTCTTTTTAGCAGCCCCTTACAATTCGGACATTCTTTCAATGGTTCTGCACTCATCGGCTGAAAAATCTCGAAAGTATAATTGCACTGTGTACATTTATACTCATATGTTGGCATAATAACTCCTCATGAATCTTGGGCAAAACTTAACGAAAAATTAGATATATTTCTATCAATTATTTTATAAACAAGTTAAAACTCCGGGCTTACTCTTGATAAATAATAAATTAGCGGTTTATTTAACTAAGCTTTCTCTTGTTACAATTCTTTTATTCCTTGCCGGATGCCTTAATTATACACAGGAAGTTTATTTGTATCCTGATGGTTCAGGTAAGATGACAATAAATTACTGGATGAATCTTCCTGAAAATGAAGACACAACTACAATAAATAAAATTGGAATTTTTAATCGTGAACTTATAGAAAAAGAATTCTCATCAGCCTACACAATCTTAAATAATGTAGAAGTTTATATTGATTCTCTTGACAGTACAACCCATGCTTTAATAGACCTGAATTACTCACATATTGATTCTTTAAATAAAGTAAAGGTATTTGAAGATTTTCAGTTTTCTCTCAAAGATGGGGCTTCAGGTCAAAAAGTTTTTTCACAATACATTCCACCTATTGCAACAGGTTTTGGAATAGATGGAAGCGAATATACAGTAAGTTATATTTATATTTTCTCTGGTACAATTATTACCCACAATGCACATATAGAAGATGGGCAAACATTAACCTGGAAATATACTTTAGCGGAAATAGGAAGTGGAAAAACGATCTCCGTTACATTCAGACCATACAAACTTAAGGAAACACCATACTGGATTTACGTGCTCTCAGGAATAGTTCTTTTAATAGTTATTATCTTCCTTTTCAGAAAGAAAAAAGATTAATTTCAAAACAAAAATTAAAGAAAAGACTTGGTATTAAAGGCTGAAATTTTATTGACTTCCCATAGTGATTTATTTATATTTCACCTCTATTTTTCAAGAAAACAGGTTGATCATTTAATAATATATGGCTATAGGAGATTACAAAGTTTTCTCTGGCAGTTCTAATAGGCCTTTGGCTGAAAAAATTGCCGACAGGCTTGGTAAACCTCTTGGCCAGGTTGAGTTAAAAAGGTTCAGCGACGGTGAAATTTGGGCTAAGTTTCATGAGAATATACGAGGCTTAGATGTTTTTATTATTCAATCAACAACTCCGCCCGCAGAAAATATACTTGAACTTTTAATAATGATTGATGCTGCAAAAAGGGCATCAGCAAAAAGAATTACTGCGGTAATTCCATATTTCGGATATTCAAGACAGGATAGGAAAGATCAGCCAAGAGTTTCCATAACTGCAAAGCTTATTGCAAATTTAATTACTGTTTCAGGTACGGACAGAGTTATAACAATGGATCTGCATGCAGCACAGATTCAGGGCTTCTTTGATATTCCGTTTGATCACTTATACAGCTCGAGTATTTTTTCGGGGATTTTCAGAAATATAAGTGAAAATCTTGTTGTAGTTTCTCCTGATATTGGCGGAATTAAAATGGCAAGATCTTATGCAAAAAGATTACATTGCGGCTTAGTTGTAATTGATAAAAGAAGACCAAAACCTAACCTCGCAGAGGTTGTTCATATTATTGGTAATGTAGAGAATAAGGATGTTCTTTTAGTTGATGATCTTATTGATACCGGAGGAACTTTAGTTAGTGCTATAGAAGCTTTAAAGCAAAACGGTGCACGAAATATTTATGGATCAATATCACATCCATTACTTTCCGGACCTGCTTTGGATCGTATCAAAAATTCGGAATTAACAAAGCTTTATGTAACTGATACAATTCCATTGAAAAACGGAAGTGATAAAATTGAAGTTGTAACAGCTTCAGATATTTTTGCAGAAGCAATAAGAAGAACATATAATAATGAATCAATTAGTTCTTTATTTGATATTGATAAAGGTTAAAAAAAGTTTATAATCGGAGATTAAAATGGAAAAAGTAGTATTAGAAGCCAGCGAAAGAAAATCAGGGAAAAAATCTTTTAGAAAAACTCAAAGGAAAAACGGGAGAATACCCGGAGTTTTTTATGCAAGAAATATTAAACCTGTTTCAATTGATGTTGCTGAAAATGCAATTAAGCCTCTTGTATTCACAGGCGAAACTCATCTGATCGGGCTAAAAGTAAATAACGAACAATATGATTGTATTATTAAGGATATACAATTTGATCCGGTAACAGATCGTATTGTTCATTTTGATTTACTTGGTTTAACTTCAGGTGAGAAATTTACACTTGAGGTTCCGCTTATTCCAAAAGGAAGCGCCATTGGTATAAAAGATGGCGGTGTACTCCAACAGCATCTGCATAAACTTGAGATTGAATGTCTGCCTGCAAACATACCTCAACATCTCGAAGTTAATGTGACTAATTTAAAGATTGGGGATTCTATCCACGTTAGCGATTTACAATTTGAGAATATTGAAATTCTTAATCAGCCAACAACTGTAGTGGTTTCAGTAAATCATCCTAAAGTAGAAAAGGAGCCATCACCAGAAGAGGCTGCTGAAACACCTGCTGAACCTGAAGTAATTGGTAAAGGTAAGGGTGAAGAAGAGGCAGAAGAAGAATAAGTAGTGCGAATTTTGTTTGGTGTAGGAAATCCAGGGAAAAAATATTCTCTTAACAGGCACAATGCAGGTTTTATGCTTCTTGATTATTTTGCTGAAACACATTCTTTAACTTTTAAACCCTCAAAGTTTGATTATTATTATGCTGAAGTAAAGTTATCTGATTCTTCATATATGCTTGTTAAACCAACAACTTATGTTAATAAATGTGGACTTACAGCCGAGCAGGTTGTAAAAAATTTTGATACAGATATCAAAGATTTTTTAGTCGTTTACGATGATTTTAATCTTCAGTTCTCAACTTTAAGGATCAGGTTATCCGGTGGAGATGGCGGGCATAATGGTTTAAGTTCAATAATTTATCACCTTAATTCTGATCAGTTTCCCAGGTTAAGAATAGGAATAGGCAATAATTTTAAAGTTGGCGAGATGGCTGATTATGTTCTTACTAATTTTAATAGAAAAGAAAGAAAAGTTTTATTTGAATCATTTAAATCAGGAGATATTCTTCTTGAAGAATTTTTATCCGGTGGAATTAATACAATGCTGGATGCAAGCAGCAGACTGTCTAAAAGTGATGATTAAAATAGATTCAAAAAAAAATAAAGATTGAAAAGAATTACTTAATTAAACAACAGTAAAAAATATGGAACTACAATGCATAAAAATTTAATAACCTTAATTTTAATTTTATTTAGCCCGGTTTATATTTTTGCAGGTGAAGCAAATCTCAAAATTCCAACTCTCAATGATAACCAGCAAACAATTTTAGTTGCAGGATTATTTGTCTGCTTGTTAGGATTGGTGTTTGGAATCTATCAGTATTTAAAGGTAAAAAAATTAAAAGCACATCAATCAATGCTTGATATTGCACAGGTTATTTTTGAAACCTGCAAAACATATCTACTTCAGCAGGGAAAATTATTAATTGTACTTTTCATATTTATTGCCATATGTGTTGCATTTTATTTTGGTTATTTAATGGAAAATGATTTAAGCGGTGTTCTTTTAATTTTGTCCTGGACTGTAATAGGTATACTCGGTTCCTATGGGGTTGCCTGGTTTGGAATCAGAATGAATACTTTGGCAAATAGTAGAATGGCATTTGCAGCTTTAGAAAGAAAACCAATTAAGCTCTTAAATATTCCTCTTGATGCCGGAATGAGCATTGGTGTAATGCTTATTTGTGTTGAATTAATAATGATGCTTATCATTTTACTTTACATACCCAGATTATATGCGGGAGCTTGTTTCATCGGCTTTGCTATTGGTGAATCTTTAGGTGCGAGTGCCTTAAGAATAGCCGGTGGAATTTTTACCAAGATTGCTGACATCGGATCTGATCTGATGAAAATTGTTTTTAAAATTAAAGAAGATGACCCGCGCAATCCCGGTGTAATTGCTGATTGTACAGGAGATAATGCAGGAGACAGTGTTGGTCCTACAGCAGATGGTTTTGAAACTTATGGCGTAACTGGTGTAGCTTTAATAAGCTTAATTGTTCTTGCAGTTGCAGATGTTACTTATCAAACCGAACTGCTGACCTGGATTTTTGCAATGCGTATTATGATGATCATTACCTCTGTTTTATCTTTTGGAATAAACCGGGCTTTAACACATGTACGATATTCAAAAAAAGATGATATTGATTTTGAAGTCCCGCTTACTTCTTTAGTCTGGATTACCTCCATTGTTTCAATAATTGTTACATTTATTGTAAGTGCGTTGCTGATAGGACATCTGCCGAATAATCTCTGGATTATTTTATCAATTGTAATAAGCTGCGGAACATTAGGAGCTGCCATAATTCCTGAATTCACTAAAATTTTTACAAGTACAAAATCAAAGCATGTAGATGAAATAGTTTCTTCATCAAGAGCCGGCGGAGCTTCTTTAACTATTCTTTCCGGTTTAGTTGCCGGTAACTTCAGTGCTTTCTGGATGGGGTTAGTATTTGTTGTATTAATGTTCATTGCTTATATAACAAGTGCGGATGCTCTTGCAGGTTTTATGATCTATCCTTCAATTTTTGCTTTTGGTCTAGTTGCATTCGGATTTTTAGGAATGGGTCCCGTTACAATTGCTGTTGACAGCTATGGACCTGTAACCGATAATGCTCAATCAATTTATGAGCTCTCTTTAATTGAAGAAATAAAAGATGTAGATAAGCAGATTGAAAAAGATTTTGGCTTTAAACCTGATTTTGAAAAAGCAAAATATTACCTCGAAGCAAATGATGGCGCTGGAAATACTTTTAAGGCTACAGCGAAACCGGTTTTAATTGGTACGGCAGTAGTTGGAGCAACAGCAATGATCTTTTCCTTAATCTTAGTATTAAAGCAATCACTTGGAATTGATCCTGAAACCATTCTCAGCTTACTGAATCCTTACACAAGCCTTGGATTTATCTGCGGCGGTGCAGTTGTATATTGGTTTACAGGAGCGTCAATTCAGGCTGTTACAACAGGCGCATACAGGGCGGTAGAATATATTAAGAAAAATATTCAGCTTGATGAAACTGCAAGCAAGAGCGCTTCTATTGAAAAATCAAAGGAAGTTGTAAAGATCTGTACACAATATGCTCAAAAAGGAATGTTGAATATTTTTATTGCGATATTTTCTTTTGCTTTGGCTTTTGCTTTACTCTCCGCTCCGGGAGATTCTGTTCTGCAGGTTTCATTTTTTATCAGCTTCTTAATTTCAATTGCTGTATTCGGACTTTTCCAGGCTGTGTTTATGGCAAACGCGGGAGGTGCCTGGGATAATGCAAAGAAAGTTGTTGAAGTTGAATTAAAGGAAAAAGGAACTCCACTTCATGATGCAACAGTTGTCGGAGATACTGTCGGCGACCCATTCAAAGACACTTCTTCGGTTGCCCTGAATCCTATAATTAAGTTTACAACGTTATTCGGTTTGCTTGCTATGGAAATATCCATTTCAGAAACATTCCGTACAAGTGCACCTTATGTTGGAGCAGTAGTTCTTCTTATAGGATTATTTTTCGCCTGGCGTTCTTTTTATAAGATGCGTGCAATAGAATTATAAAAATTAAAATACCATTGCAGCGATATAATTTTAATGGTATTCCAGATTCATGATCATTTTTTTTATAGAATTAACGGCAGAAATAATACTTGTAAGTACTCCTTTAATTAGATAAATTACTGCCCGTTTTTAAGATTAACTAATATTCCTGCTCTCAGAATAGTTGAGTGTCATAAGTCCAAAGGAAAGGAAATAATGAAAAGTAATGTATATGAAAGTGCCGCTTTAATAAATGCAGCACTTGATGATGAACAAATAGATGGTATTATTGTCCGCATAAAAGAAACTATTGTAAATAATGGCGGGGAAATCAAGGAAGTTGAAAATTGGGGAAGAAAAAGACTCGCCTATACGGTGAAAAAAAGTAAGATAGGTTATTATGTGATCTTCAGATTTGATGCTCCATCAACTATAGTCAGCAAGCTCGAGAGATTCTACACTCTTGATGAATATATCCTCCGTTTCATAACCGTTCGGTTAGATAATGACGCTTTACAACAAATAGAAAAAAATAAAAAACAAGGTTTAAGCGAAGTTATAGAAGAAGAAATTCCTGTTGTAATAGAGGATATTAAAACTAAAGAAGTAAACGAGCTCGATAAATCATTAATAAAAGATTCATGATGGAGGATTAATCATGGCCGATCTGAAAATGCCCGAAATAAATTATGTGATTGTTGCTGGAAACCTTACAAAAGACCCGGTCTTTCGGCAAACGACAAACAGTACTCCCGTTGCAAACTTTTCAATTGCTTCAAACAGGAAGTACAAAGATAGTTCAAACCAATGGCAGGAAGATGTTTGCTATGTTGGCATTGTCGCATGGAACAAGCTTGCAGAAAGCTGCCGGGACAGGTTAAAGAAAGGTTCTGCTGTTCTTGTTGATGGTGAACTTCAAAGCAGAAGCTGGAAATCTGATGATGGGCATAACAGAAGCATTGTTGAAATAAAAGCAAGAAGAATTCAATTCCTCAATAAAAGAGAAAGAGTAGTGGAAGGTGCAAATGGTTCAAATGCTCATGAAGATGAAGTTGTAGCGGATGAAAGTATAGATTATACAGAGGATTCGTTCGATAAATTTCTCTCAAATGAAGAATCTGATTTGATAAAATAAAAAGGATGTAAATGAAAAAGGAAATTAAAGTAAAAAAATTCTGCAGGTTCACAAGGAACAAGATAAAATATATTGATTTCAAGGATGTTAAATTATTGCAGAAATATGTTACTGAACAGGGTAAGATAATTCCTAAAAGAATAACAGGAACCAGTGCAAAATACCAGAGACAGCTCGCATTAGCTGTTAAAAGGGCAAGGCATATGGCTTTACTGCCTTATGTTTCAGATACCGTTAGGTAAGCTTTTAAGGAGATAAAGAATGAAAGTTATTTTAAGACAGGATTACGAAACTCTCGGTAAAATAGGAGACATGGTTGATGTAAAAGATGGTTTTGCAGCAAACTTTCTTTTACCTCGTAAAATTGCTTACACTGCCTTGAAAGGAAATATTGCAGCTTTAGAGGAAGAGAAGAAGAGCCTTGCAAAGAAATCTGAACAGGAATTAAAGGCTGCCGAAACTTTAGCTTCAGAACTTGAAAAAGTTTCCGTTACCATACCAGTTCAGGTTGGGGAGGAAGATAAAATATTCGGAACAGTTACAACACAGATGATCGCGGATTCCTTAAAAGAAAAAGGGCATGAGATAGATAAAAGAAAAATTGAGATACCTGAACCTATTAAATCATTAGGCATATATGAAGTTAATATAAAACTTTATTCTAATGTTGAAGCAAAAATTAAAGTTTGGGTTGTGAGAGAATAGGTTTCTTCTAAGAATAAAAAAAGGAATCTCTTAACGGGATTCCTTTTTTATTTTAAATATTTTATTTGGCTTATCTTACTTTAATCTTTTTTTCCTTGACTAACTTTGCTATTTGGGCAGTACCGTTTTTTGCAATGCTCTTAATAGCACGGGCAGATAGTTTAATAGTTACAAACCTGTTTAATTCCTGAACCCATATTCTTTTCTTCTGCAAGTTTGGTAAAAACCTTCTTTTTCGTCTGTTATGAGCATGGGAAACATGATTTCCTGACATAGGCTCTTTACCTGTTATTTGGCATCTTCTCGCCATTTCATTTACTCCTGCTTCTTACCATTAAAAATTGAGCGGGTAATATAATAAATTCCCTTTAAAAAAGTGCAAAACAGGGAGAAAAAAAATGAGAGTAATCACTTTAATTTCAATTTAATTCATATAAAAAAGTTGACAATTATAAGAACCTTTATATCTTAAAACCTGAATTAATAATGAAAAGAATTTTAATCCCACATTCATTATACCTTTATTAAAACTCTAATCGAAAGGAGTTCAGATGGAATATTATGAGCTTCACCAGGAAAATCCTCAACTTCGTTTTATTAATAAAGCCGTTAAAGTATTAAGCGAAGGTGGAGTTATTATCTACCCAACAGATACTGTTTATGGAATAGGCTGCGATATTTTTAATAAAGCTGCCCTTGAAAGAATATTCAGTATCAAAAATGATTCGGGAACTAAGCTGTTTAGTTTTATTTGCTCGGATTTAAAAGATATAGCCAGGTATGCTAAGGTATCCGATTATGCTTACCGTAAGATGAAGCATCTTCTGCCGGGTCCATATACTTTTATTCTTCCTGCAGCTAAAGAGGTTCCTAAAAAATTATGGAGTAACAGGAAGACAGTTGGTATAAGAGTTCCAAATCATCCTGTTTGCCTGAGCATTGTAAAAGAATTGGGACATCCGATAATCAGCACAAGTGCAACAAACAGGAAAGGTGAAGTTTTGTATGATCCCTTTGAGATCAGAAATATTTTTAACACTCAGGTTGATTTAATGCTTGCATCAGGAAACCTGAAAGGTAATCAATCAAGCGTGATAGATTTAAGCACAGAAGAACCCGAAGTAATAAGAGAAGGTGCCGGTGATGTAAGCTTGTTTGTTTATTAAGAGTGAATCAAAAATTCCTAATCGTTAGTCGTCAAACCCTGTTCTGAGATCAAAGAGTAAAATAAAAAAATGATTTAAGAACAAGGATTAACGATCTTTGACCTGCCTGCTGGCAAATGCAGGTGAAATTAAAAATAAATAAATATGATAAGGAAAATTTTAAACCTTATACCTTTATACCATATACCTCTATTCCTTCCGCTTGATGTGCATTGGTGAAGCCTGTATTGAAGGCGTGATTATAATTTCATCAATGTTTACATGCTGAGGTCGTGTTGCACAGTAAAGAACTGCATCGGCAATATCTTCTGGAGTCAAAGGTTTTAATCCTTCATATACTTTTTTAGCACGTTCTTTATCACCTCTGAATCTTACAAGGCTGAATTCTGTTTCAACCATACCCGGATCAACTGAACTTATTCTTATATCCTTTTCGTACAAATCCAATCTCATTGCTTTTGTTAAAGCATTAATAGCAAACTTTGTTGCACTATAAACATTTCCTTTAGGGTAAACCAAATGTCCAGCAATTGAACCAATATTAATAACATGACCTTTTTTTCTTTTCACCATTAAAGAAAGAATCTCTCTTGAAACATAAAGCAATCCTTTAACATTTGTATCAATCATTTCATCCCAGTCTTCGGTACTCCCTTCATCAATATTGCTAAAACCTCTTGCCAATCCGGCATTGTTTATAAGTATATCAATTTTCTTCCATTCCTTAGGAAGAGACGATATTATTTTTTTCACTTCATCTTTATTTCTTACATCAAGCTGGGCTATGAAAACTTTAACTTTATATTTCTTTATAAAGGATTGAGATAGTTTTTTTAGAATTGCAATTCTTCTTGCTGTAAGAATAAGATTAGCACCTTCTTTAGCAAAAGCTTCCGCACATGCTAATCCAATCCCGGAACTGGCTCCTGTGATAAATACGATTTTGTTAGATAATTTATTCATCATTTATTAGCAAAGAAATTAAAATCAAAGGAAATAAATTAATAGAATAGGTTATCAATAAAAAACCCGATCATAGGATCGGGTTCTTTGCAAGCGATTTAATTAAAGATTACTTCATTAAAATCATTTTCTTAACTGAAGAAAAATTTTCTGTTCTTAATTCATAGAAATATATTTCACTTGAAAGATTACCTCCATCAAACTGCACTCCATAACTTCCTTCTTGTTTTTCTTCATTAATCAGAGTCGAAACTTCATTACCCAGAACATCATAAACTTTCAAAGAAACAAATACGAAATCCGCAATCCAAAATTCGATATTAGTTATTGGATTAAATGGATTAGGATAGTTTTGATAAAGTTTAAATCCTGTTGGTTGCTGATGTTCTTCAACTGAAGTAACACCTCCATCCGAAGTATAGAGTATTATTCCATTCTTACCAACAACATAACCAATTAACTCATCATAGAAGGAAACTGCAGAAAGATCCTCGTTAGTCTCAGTAGTTTGTTCAAACCAATTATCTCCTGAATCCGTTGATTTGAATATTTTACCATCGCTGCCGCATACAAAAAGAGTTTCATTAATGCTTTTTATATCTTCAGGTATGTATTGAGGAGGGACGAACTGATAAGTTGCTTCCCACAGTGTATCTGAATTGATTCTTCTTAATAACAATGGAATTGGTCCTGGGTTTCCACCCCATCCAATTAAGTACTGGCTACCGTCATAAAACTCTCCGCCAGTTAAAACATCCCAAGCTGGATTAACAGGATTATCATATAAATTCCATTGATAAGATGGGAAAAAAGTTGTTCCGGTATGATAAGTTGTTGCCGAATAAACTATCGGAGCAGAAAGGCTTGGAGAGTAATAATTAAATCCTACTGCAACTATAGATTGGTTGGGAAATAGTAGAGTATCACCCCAGGTATTTCCATCATCACTTGAAAATATTACCTTACCATTCTCACTGCCTTTGAGAATGTTTGATCCTCCAAAATAAGGATTCCTATATGATGGGGAAATCAGATTATCTGAAGAAAGAATGAATACCCAAGTTTCTCCTCCATCTGAAGTTCTGCAGATGATTCCATTCCCAACAGCAATACCATTTTCTTCATTCCGAAATGATACCGCATTGAGATTATTTGTAGTACTGCTGTTTTTTGAAACCCAGTTTAATCCTTTATCTGTTGTTTTTAGGATAGCCCCATTGTCACCAACAACTACAGCAGATGATTGATTAAGAACAGCAACATCATTTAAATTTTCTGAAGTTCCACTTAATTGTTTTTGCCATTGAGCAGTAGAGGTGAACGTTGTAAGAACAGAGAATAAAAAAAGTAATGAACTTTTCATTTTAGCCCCTTTCTTTTTGTTAAACTAATTTCTTGCTTCCAAAACTCTTTCAGAGGATTTATAATAAACTCCAGGAATCCCTGTGCTGCACTTTGGACATTTATTATCTTTAATTTTATAACTCAAAACAGAGTGCCAGTTCCTTTTTATGAGTGCATACCCGCAGTTCGAGCAATAAGTAGTTTGACCTTCAATATCGAAAATATTTCCCACATAACAATATTTTATTCCCAATGATAAGGCGATGTTTCTTGCATCTTTCAAAGTTTTTGCCGGGGTTTTCTGCTTATCCAACATTCTGAAATCAGGATGGAAAGCTGTGAAATGAAGAGGGATTGAATCTCCTAAGTTTTCAAGTATCCATTCGCATTCCTGTTTTATCTCTTCAGGATTATCATTTTCATCAGGAATGAGAAGTGTTGTTATTTCAAACCAGACATCTGTTTCATTCTTTAACCAAACAAGTGTATCAAGTACATCATTTAAATGGGAGAATGTTATTTTATTATAGAATCTTTCTGTAAATCCTTTAAGATCAACATTAGCCGCATCAGCATATTGATAAACCTCCTTGCGGGCTTCTTTATCAATATAGCCGGCGGTAACCAGAACATTTTTAATACCTTCTTCTCTTGCAATCCTGGAAATATCTATTACATACTCGCCAAAAATTGTAGGATCATTATACGTATATGCAATAGAGGGAGTGCCATATTGTTTTGCAAGTTTAACCACATCTTCCGGTGAAGCCGCAAATGAATTTTCCTCATCAAGCTTTGCTTTACTGATTGACCAATTCTGGCAAAACTTACATCCGAGGTTACAGCCTGCTGTTCCAAAGCTTAATATTTGCGTCCCCGGTAAGAAATGATTGAGAGGTTTTTTCTCGACAGGATCAATTGCAAAACCTGTAGGTCTTCCATATCCAATAGTATAAAGTTTTCCGCCATGATTTTGTCTTATATAACAAAATCCTGGTTGTCCTTCACCAATTTTACAATAACGTGGGCATAGTGTACAGAGGATTTTATTATTATCAGCAGGTTCCCACCACTTAGCTAATTTCATTTCATTGGTTTGCATAACTCTTTCATTTTTAATACCAGGCTCCAGATACCAGAAGCCGGATTCCTGATTCCGGATAATTGCAACTATAGACAAATGTACTTTCTTATTCGGAAAGAATAAAGTTCAAAAAAGAGGGAAGAATTAAAGATAACATCATTTACGTTCGGAGAGTAAAAGTAGCTCAAAAAAAATTGCATAAAGTTATTTCAGCTTATTTTTTAGGGTTCTTTCAAGAAGCTTTATTGCTTCTTCAGGAGGCAGCTTATCTAATTCTTCCTGTATAGAAGAAATAATTTTTTCGACCATATCCATCTTTTCATTAAGGTAGGATATTTTTTGAGATAGCAGATTTTTATCTTCAGTATCCCAATATTCACCCTCATCTGTTACTTTTAAATCAGATATATATTTCTTTTTAAGGAACTTTAGCAATTTGATAATGGAAATATGAATATCGGAAGGGGCAAATTGAGTCTTAACCGAAAGATAAGAAGATGATGGTTCCAGTTTTCCCTCAAGCTTTAAAACCATTCCTATCATATCCTGAAGATTCCCCTCTTTATCAAAAAAGATTTGAAAAGTTTCACAGTTCGGATGCATTTGAATCCTGATTCCTTTTAGAGGGAGATGACCGGTAATTTCAATCTTATTATTATGCAGCTTTAACTTTGCAGTGCCGGGCTTATCCCAATCTTCATTCAAAATTACATGTTCCCAATTCATGATATTTGATATATCATCTAATTCATCTATAACTGAATTTACCAAATCAGGATTATTTAGTTTGCCTTTAAAATGAATTGTAATTCCCATAGTAAAACTTAAATACTATAAAGTCTCCTATCAAAATTAAAATCCTCCTGAGTTTCAATTTTTATTCTTCCAAATTCCTTATGAAGAGTATTTATTAAAAAATTATATTCCTGGGGAATTATAGATGAAGGGACTTTTAAAATGCACGAACTAAGATTGTCAACCCATTGATCTCCGATTTTTTGACAAAGGGAATAGTTTGAATATTCCCTCCACTTTTGGGGCAATTGTTTTTGTGTGACTTCACTTATCTTAATATCATCAGGAATGGAAATAACTAAAATCTTATATAATTCATTATTCCCTAACCCGCTTCTGTGAACTAAATTTTCTAAGCATGCAAGCGAACGGTTTTCAGCAGTATAAATAACAAGTTTGCCTTTAGAATTCCATCTTGCTGGCAGACCGGATGCTTTTAATTCTGCTGTCCATTTGCTAAGACAGATTCTGTAAATAAACATATTAGATTAAAAAAAGATTGTTCATAAAACTAAGAGAATGAATGAATGGTTGAATGAATGAATGGCTGAATGACTCATCTCTGCTAAGGCAGAGCCGAAGCAGGATTGTATGATTTTTAATCTTAGCCTTAGTCTCAGCCTTATTTTAAGAAAGATCGCCAAATTCGATACGGCTTAATTCTTCTATAATTAAGTCTATACCTTCGGATGTATTAATTATTTCTGCCGGTTTGAGGTTACCTAATCCAAAGGCAGCTTTATTCAACCAGTTAACAAAAGATGATTGTTCCCCAAATATCTCAATTCCTTTTTTATATAGAAGAATCAGTTTAATAACCAGTTCACTATCATTTGGATTAAGCTTCCGGTTCTCCTTTGTATATCTGTCCAATGTTTTTGTTGATAGATTAAGCATATCCGCTATAAAGTCTTTCTTAAAATTATAATACTTCAGAATCATAAGAACATACTTTGCTTCTATTCCATTTTTAGCTTTACGGATTAAAGAAAGTCTGTCCTTTAAATTACCTTCATAATTCTTCAGGAATAAATCTAATTTTTTATTACTTATTGTAAGCATATATTCTCTTTCAGAAATCTAAAATAATCTATGGAAATTTTTCCATTCAATCAAGACAAATTTCCTAAGCTGATAAAATTGGGAAGGTCTTTTCTAAAAAAGTAGGGACACAGTGCACTGTGTCCCTACTATATCACTTCAAACCTTAGCCAGTTTGCCCGACTCTTTTCCGAGTAAGGTGCGCCTGCTGTGAAGATAACAATATCTCCTTCCTTAACATGACCATATTCAACAATTAATTTCTTTGCCTTATCTACAGCAATTTTTTCTTTGTCAATTAAATTAAGTGAAAGAGAAAGAATAGTATAAATGCTGATGAGAATTTATTATGTGAAGGATATATTACAATATATTATCTCGTTAAAATTTCCTTAGCCCATTTTCTGAATCTCTCTAATCTCTTCCACATCTCTTTTGTTTGAGATGAAGAGTACAGTTCACCAAGGTAAGATACTTTTGTTTTTTCCTCAATTATTCTTCTAAGCTGGTTTAATGCTTTTGATTTTTCTTCTGAATCAGCAACAACACTTTCTACTAAAGTTACAGCATCCTCATGTTTTTCACCAATACTTTTAACTCCTGCCAGTTTTATACATAAAGTATCTGTATAAGCAATTGCAGCGTGAACAATAAGTACACCGGCAGCCGTCCAGTATTCCAATTCCATTGAATCTTTAGCTGCATTATAAAAATGCTCCGCAACATTTTCATATTCTTTAAAACGGTGGCGAGGGACAGATTTCCTTCCCCCTCTTTCAGCCATTTAATAAACCTTTAGGATTCTTTCCTGTAATTATTATCCCTTCACTTGCTATACTTCTTACCAAATGAGATTTCCTTTTTCTAATAAATTCAGATTTTAGAAAAAATACAGGTGCTAATTTAATTCCAAATTTCTTATATAACATTTGTGATGTTTTATTCAGTAAATCACTTACAATTAATCTTTCCATAACCGAATTAACAATACAGCAAATATCAAGATCTGATAAAATAGTTTCCTCTCTTCTTGCTGTACTGCCAAATATTACAGCACTATAAACTTGTTTTTTAAGTATTGATGCGAGAGCATTTATTACTTCTTCCGGGAATTTACTTTCAACCTGAAAAACTTTGAGAATAGCCTCCTGCACTAAAAAATGTTCACGATTTAAACTGAATATATGATCTCTGCCCCCACGCTGTCTGTTTACTATTCCAAGCCCTTCAAGTAATGTTAATGCTTTTAAAGCTGAATTAGGATGAATACCAGCAGCTCGTGCAACCTCATTTCCTGTAAAACCCGTATTTGTATCTAACAAAGCACGAATGACAGCAACATTAGACCAGGTTCTGAACACTTCATCAAAAATTCTATATACCATAATTTTATTTTATATACTTTTATGTATAAATATATACTTTAGTATATAAACTCTCAACCTCTATCCGAATAATTTTTAATCTTTAAATTTTGCAATCCCTGCCTGCCCTAACTCTTTTGTCAAATCACTTCAAACCTTAGCCAGTTTGCCCGACTCTTTTCCGAGTAAGGTGCGCCTGCTGTAAAAATAACAATATCACCTTCCTTAACATGACCATATTCTACAATTAATTTCTTTGCTTTATCCACAGCAATTTTTTCTTTGTCAATTTCTTCCATATAGATTGAAGTTATACCCCATCGCAAACAGAGTTGGTTCATAGTATCGAAGCTGTTTGAGAAAGCAATGATCTTTGCTTTTGGTCTGAACTTGCAAAGATTAGTTGCTGTTCTTCCCTTATAAGTAAAAGCAACAATTGCGGCTGCATTAACTTGCCGGCTTATTCCTGTAATAGCTCTTCCAACAGAATCAAAAAGATTTTCTTCAGCTTTTTCCGGAATTTTAAGATCTAATTCCTGCTGAGGTTTTAGATGCAGCTCAGTATTTTTAACAATATTGTTCATAACCTGAACAGTTCTTAAAGGAAATTTACCAATTGAAGTTTCGCCGCTTAACATAACTACATCAGTTCCATCCCAAACAGCATTTGCAACGTCGCTGGCTTCTGCACGAGTTGGGATTGGATTATTAATCATTGATTCGAGCATTTGTGTCGCTGTAATTACAAGCTTGCCAATAGAATTACATTTCCTGATTATCATTTTTTGGATTACAGGAACTTCCTGGGGATAAAGCTCAACACCAAGATCACCTCGTGCTATCATTATTCCATCTGATGCTTCAAGAATTTCATTAAAGTTATCTACGGCTTCTTTCTTTTCAATCTTGGCAATTATTGGCTTATCATATTTTCTTTTCTTCAGCCATTCTTTTAATGTTGTAATGTCGGCAGCACTTCTTACAAAAGAGAGAGCAACAAAATCAACTCTATGCTGGATGGCAAACTCAAGATCCCTGTAATCTTTTTCTGTTATTGATGGAGCAGAAATTTTCATTCCCGGCAGGTTCATTCCTTTACGAGGTTTAAGTATTCCACCATTTTCTATAATGCAGACTAACGAATCTTTTTTCTTTTCAATAACTCGAAGTCTTATTAATCCATCATCAATTAAAATCTGGTCGCCATCCATTCCATCATCAATTAGATGAGCATAAGAAGCTGAAATTTTTTCTTTCGTTCCTTTTATATTATCAACTGTGATTTCAATATTTTCTCCGGTTATTATTTCAATCTCTGGTTCAGCAAGCTCGCCTATTCTTATTTTAGGACCTTGAAGATCTATAAGAATTGCAACCGGAGTTTTTTCGTCTACACAAGCTTCATTAATGTTATGAAATACTTTTTCGTAAAACTCATAATTGCCATGTGAAAAATTAAGGCGTACTCCATCCATTCCCGCAAGAATTAACTTCCTGATATCATCAGATGTGTAAGAATTAGGACCGAGTGTGGCGAGGATTTTTGTTTTGGCAAATACTTCGTTAAGTCTTAAGTTCATTTTTTCTTTTTTGTTATTGCACTTTTATTCTGTTGTCTTAATGCTTTTGATTTTGAATAAAGATCTTTAATTTTCTTCTCAACAAGATAAAAAACCGAATTCGGTTCATAACCTTTTTTCATTTTTTCTCCGGCTTTAACCCCTGTTAAAAGTTCAATTCCTTCTTCAACTCTTTTAATTGCATAAACATGAAACTTACCTTCCCGGACAGATTGAATTACATCTTCTCTAAGCATTAGTTCTTTCACATTAAGCTCAGGTATAATTACACCCTGCTTTCCTGTAAGCCCTCTTGATTTACAGACATCATAAAATCCTTCAATTTTTTCATTAACACCGCCGATTGGCTGAACATCCCCTTTTTGGTTTAGTGAACCGGTTACCGCAAGATATTGTTTGATGGGAAGTCCTGCTAAAGTTGAAAGAAGAGCAAATATTTCAGTACAGGAAGCGCTGTCTCCATCAACTGTTCCATAGGATTGTTCAAATACAAGATTAGCATTGAAAGAAAGAGGAAGATCCTGGCCAAATGTTTCCCTGAAGTATCCGGAAATAATTAATACACCTTTAGTATAATGTCTGCCGCTCATTCCGGCTTCTCTTTCAACATTAATAATACTTCCGCTTCCTAAAGAAACAGTAGCAGTAATCCTTATAGGACGACCAAAGGAGTAATAGTCGGCTCCATAAACAGCTAAGCCATTTATTTGTCCGATCCTTTCTCCCTCAGTATCAATTAATAAAGTATTTTCCTCGATCATATTTGTAATTTTAGATTCGAGCATTCCATGTCTCTCCTTAGCATTTTCAAATGCTTTTTCAATGTGAGCAGCAGATACAATTTTAAATCCATCGTCTTCAGCCCAGAAGCTTGCCTCACGTGCTAAATCTGAAATCCATGAGAAACGAGTGGTGAGCTTATTTTTTTGTCCTGCATAACGGGCACTTAACTCAAGTATATAAGCTATTGCGGTTCTGTCAAACTCAAACAGGTTTTCTTCCTTTATTAATTTTTTTATCACTCCCGCATATTCATGAACAACTTTATCCGTTCTTTTTATTTCATAATCAAAATCAGCCTTTATTTTGAACATCTTTTTAAAGTCATATTCATGTTCTGCTAAAAGTGAATAAATGTATTGGCTGCCAATTAATATTATTTTCGTATCTACTTTTATTGGTTCGGGTTTAAGTGTTGTTGCAACTAATGGAAAAAAGCTCGGAGAATCATGTATCTCAAGTATATTGTACGTAAGAACTCTTTTTAATGCTTTCCAAACGCCAGGTTCTTCAAAAAGATGGTAAACATTAAGTATAAGATATCCGCCATTTGCTCTTAAAAGAGAACCGGATTTAATGCTTGTAAAGTCACTGTACCAGCCGCCTCTTCCATCATTAACTTTTTCGATTGTTCCAAAAACATTTATATAAGTTGGTGAAGTTTCGATTACAACGGGGCATTCATCCGTTTCACTATTATCAAGAATAATATTAACCTCATATTCTTTGAAATAATCTATAATCATTCCGCCTGAAATTGTTTCCTCTCCCGGCTTAGCTCCTTTAAAAACCTGGAGGTTTTCAAGAATATGATCTTCAGCCTGTGAAAGATATTCAACAACTTCCTTCGATTTATAATTTTCTCTGAGAGTATCAATTACACCTTTAACAACTACCTTTCCTATTTTCTTTTCCATATCAGAAAGATTTTTTTGAAAATCCTGGTTGATCTTCAAGCCTTTTTTGAACAAAACCTGTAGCTCTTCCTGGTAAAGATTATATTTCTTTTTAATTTCCTGTGCCTGGTCTTTAGTCAGCTTGCTTTTATTTACAAGATCATCCAGCTTATAAATTGGAACGGGTTTATCTTCAATTACTGGAAGTATATCCGGTCGTGCAATCTGACCAACCTTAATTTGTCCAAGAGAAAAATTGTCTTTCTTGATCTCTTCTTCAAAAGCGTTTAGTAATTTTTGTTCTGTATTACCATATTCAGCAAGCATTCTTTTCTTCTGATCAACATAAATTTCACTTTCAAAAGCCTGGGGTATTTTTTCTTTCAGAATATTAATTGCAGATGAGAAACCGGATTTAAATAATCTTGCTTTACCTTTTGGGAAAGTAAGGAGGGTTGGTCTGTCAGGATCTTTAAAATTATTCACATAAGCATAATCCAAAAGTGGAGGACATTGTGATGAGATGGTCTCAAGAATTTTTTTAACTGTCGTTATTTTACCTGTTCCCGATAAACCTGCTATATAAATGTTGTATCCTGGTGCTCTTAAATCTACTCCGAGTTTAAGTGCTTTAAGTGCACGTTCCTGTCCAAGAATTCCTTCAATTGGTTTTACAGATTCGGTTGAGTCAAATTCAAATAAATCAGGGTTACACCGCCATCTTAAATCTTCTGGTTTTAATTCAAGAGATGTCCCGCTTTTTAGCGGGATTATTTTTTTCTGAGATGGCATAATTATATCCTTCAATAAGAGAATCAACAATAAAAGCCTTAACAAAATCTAACCATATTATGCCCGAATTTCAAAATATGACTGAGTGAGGTCACCATACTTTAAACTTTAATATTTTATTTTAAATTCATGCTTTTGGCGTTAAGAGTAACACTTTGGATGAAATTAATGAAGTTGTATATTATATTATCAAATAATTCGAACCAATTAATTCAGAAGGTTTTTATGAAAAGGAAATTTTTTATCTCGCTCTTTATTTTATTTTTTATCTTTGCTGGATTTGCATATGCTCAGAAGGAACAAATAAGGGTAAGCCCTAAAGCTTCTGTGATGCAGGTTATTGGATTAACTGAGGTGAAGATTGATTACAATCGTCCCGGTGTTAAAAAGAGAACAATCTGGGGTGAATTAGTTCCGTATAATAAAGTATGGCGTGCAGGTGCTAATGAAGCTACAACAATCAGCTTCGGTTCAGACATTCTAATTGAAGGGAAAAAGCTTCCTGCAGGTAAATACAGTTTTTTTGCAATACCAGCAAAAGATGAATGGACTTTAATCTTTAATAAAGTTGCAGAGCAGTGGGGTGCCTTTGAATATAATGAAGCTGAAGATGCATTAAGAATTACAGTTAAGTCTAAAACCAATGGCTACCAGGAATGGTTAACTTATTCTTTCAATGATTATGATGTAAAATCTCAATCAGCGGTAATTAATATAGAATGGGAAAAATTGAAAGTGCCGTTTAAAGTACAAGCTCAATAAAAGAAGTTCAAGTGCAGGTTCAAGTTCAAGTAAATTTCATCTTGTTTTTTCTTGAACTTGCACTTGCTCTTGAACTTAACCCCTGATAACCTTCAATAACTCTTCCGTTTTTTCTTTCATTAATTTTATATCCTCTTTGCTTTCAACATTGAGCCTGATAATAGGTTCAGTGTTGGACATTCTTATATTGAATCTCCAACTATCATATTCAACACTAAGTCCATCAAGCCTGTCCTGCTTACCATCGGAATATTTTTTTGCAAGCTCCTCAATCTTTTTAGCAGGGTTATCAATTGTGGAATTTATTTCTCCAGAGCAAGGATAGGATTCAATCATCTCTTCAACAAGTTTTGAAAGAGGTTTATTTTCTTCAGACATAAGCTGCATAATTAAAAGGAATGGAATCATACCGCTGTCTGAATAAGAATTATCTCTAAAGTAATGATGTGCAGACATTTCTCCACCGTAAATTGCATTTACCTCTCTCATTTTCTGTTTAATAAAAGCGTGACCACTTACTGAAACAACGGGTTTACCTCCTGCTTTAGTTACAACATCAATTGTATTCCAGATTAAACGGGGATCGTGTATAATTTTTTCTCCGGGATTTTGTTTAAGAATTGATTTTGCAAGAAGTCCAACAATATAATATCCTTCGATAAAATCTCCTTTTTCATCAAAGAAGAAACATCTGTCATAATCCCCATCCCAGGCAACTCCCAAATCAGCATGATTCTGAATTACAGCATCTATAGTGTGCTGCCTGTTTTCAGGAAGGAGCGGATTTGGAACTCCATGTGGAAAATCTGAATCAGGTTCAAAAAAAATCTTTATCATCTTTATCGGCAGTTCAGGTTCAAGCTTATCAAGTGCTAAACCGGCGCATCCGTTTCCTGCATTAACAACAACTTTCAAAGGATTAATTTTATCCGCATTGTAGAACTTTTTCAGGTTAATAATGAAACCATTCATTATATCATGGTGTCTTGTATCTCCCGGATCATGGCTTAAGGGCGAGAGATCATCTTCCAATATCATTTTTTCAACGATATTTAAACCGGAATCATATCCAACCGGAACAGAATTTCTTTTTACAAATTTCATCCCGTTATATTCAGGAGGATTATGGCTTGCTGTAATCATAATACCACCATCCGCATCAAGAGCACTTGTGGCATAATAAACCATCTCTGTTCCGCAAAGTCCAAGATCAATTACATCAACACCACTATTATTCAAACCCCTGCATAAAGCGTCAAACAAAGCATCAGATGATCTTCTTACATCTCTTCCTATAACGATCTTTTCTGCATCAATAAGTTTAGCAAAAGCAACTCCTATTTTATTTGCCAGTTCAGCATCAAGTTCGGATGGCACTTTTCCCCTGATATCATAAGCTTTGAAACAGTTTATCCTATCCATAACTCCTCCTGCAAATAGGTTGTTAAAAAATCAGTGACTAAAATTTGAGTCATTTTGGTGCGTCAGGTAAACTATATTTGTATCTAAATTTATTAAAAATATTACATGATTCAATTTAGAATATTTTTTTAGTAGAGAGTAATTTTTCAATAGACTTTTAAGGAACAAGTATTTATGTTTAGCCATTCTAAATTATTGCGGGAGAGAGATATCGCAACTAAAGATACTATTTACTGGCACTTTGCAAAGTGCAACAACTCAAAATGTAACGCCATTTTTTTGGTAGATCCCAGTGAATCACCGGGCGACCTTGGTTTTATATGTCCCCAGTGTTCCAAGAAAACAACAACTTCTCACGTTGTTCAATGTTCGAGCTGCAGAACTATTTTGAACTTTGTAAGAGCAGCTCCTAACGAAGAAAAAGTTGTTTTTAATGTTCCTAAATGCTCGCATTGTGTTGGAACTATTGAAGATGAGTGGGAAATAGAGCCTCTGTATCAGCCAGACTCTTATATTTAACCCACACAAAATCATTACTAAATCTTCCTTATTGATCTTTTCGGTAAGGAAGATTTTTATTTTATATTTCATTTATTCCTTTCATGTAATAATTCTTTAATAAATCCCAACATTGTGCTAACTTTAGAAACTTTTTATTCAAAATTATTGAAAGCTACGGTATGAAAAATAGGTTATTTAGAAATCTTGCTTTTAATTTCTCATTTTTGTTTGCATTCGTTGTAATTGGATGCTCGTCATCTGTTGAAACAACCTCAACCAAATCGGATTCTTATAGTTGGATAAACCTTGATACTATAAAAGCTGGGAAATTTGATACCGGTAAAATGTGGACTTTCGAATATCCACCAGTTGATTATTTCAATTCCGAATATAATTTCACACCAACAAATGATTGGTTCGATCATGTAAGAATGTCAGCTCTTCGTTTTGCAACTTATTGCTCGGCATCTTTTGTGTCGGAGGATGGATTGGTTATGACAAATAATCATTGCGCGCGCGAAAGTATTGTCCAGGTTCAGCAAGAAGGAGAGGATCTGAATGAAACAGGTTTTTTTGCTTTAAGTCTTGAGGATGAAAGAAATGTTCCCGGTTTATTTGTTGACCAGCTTGTTTTAATAAAGGATGTTACTGATGAAATTAATTCTGCAGTAGGGACAGGAACTGATGAAGAAAAAACAGTAAGACTTGATTCAATTATAAATGAAATTGAATCGAGAGAAACGGAAACAACGGGATTGAGTGTTTCAATCACTCCACTTTATAATGGTGGAAAATATTCTTTATATGGTTATAAAAGATATAATGATGTAAGATTGGTTTTTTCCCCTGAGTCTCAATTAGGATTTTTTGGAGGCGATCCTGATAATTTTACATATCCAAGATACAATCTTGATTGTACTTTCTTTAGGGTTTATGATGAAGATGGCAGACCATTAAAAACAGAAAATTATCTTAAATGGAATCCTGATGGAGCCGGAGTTGGAGAAGCCGTTTTTGTTGTTGGAAATCCCGGGACAACAAACCGTTTGCAATCTGTTGCGCAGCTTGAATTCAACAGGGATCACTTTTATCCAAGAGTTCTTGATCTGCTGCAAGGTTTAATTAATCTTCAATTGCAAGCGATGGAGGAAAATCCTGAAGAAAGAGACGAGCTTGAGGTTCAGATGCTTACTTATTCAAATTCATATAAAGCTTATGAAGGTATGGTACGAGGTTTAAGAGACCCCGTGATGATGCAAAGAAAACGTGATTTTGAAAATACTCTTAAAAGCAAAGTAAAATCTAAACCCGGCTTGAATTCTAAATATGGAGATATTTGGAATAACCTTGAAGAAGCTCATACAAAGCTTGGCGAAATCACTCATGAATTGTATCTGACCTCATTTAATCCTATAAGAACCTCCCAGTACTTTTTTATAGCGAGTGATCTTATTGATCTTGCAACGGAATTAAAGCTTCCTGAAGAACAAAGATCAGAACTTTATAAAGGTGAAGAATTACAGACAACAATTGATAATATCTTTCCTGAAGATTTTGACAATAGTTATAACAATAAAATGCTGCAAATGCACCTTAATATGTTAAATACTTATCTCGGTCCTGACCATCCTGTAACTAAAATATTAACAGGAGGATTTGCGGGGAAAGAAGCTTTGGATTATGTTCTTAATAGATCAAGTATTACAAGCAAAGAAAAAATTAAAGCACTTATTGAAAAAGGTCCTGATGCTATTCTTAATTCAGATGATCCATTCATAAGATTTGTTTTAGATACTGAAGAAAGAAAAAATCAAATGATAGTTCAGTCTCAGGAGCTTAATTCCACAATTCAAAATTATAATGAAAAACTTGGAAGAGCTTTATTTGAAGTTTACGGAACTTCCATACCACCTGATGCAACTTTTACTTTAAGAATATCCGACGGTGTTGTAAAAGGATTTCCTTATAACGGAACCGAAGCACCGCCGATAACAACTTATTATGGTATGTACGACAGATATTTTTCTTTTAATCAAGAATTTCCATGGAGCCTGCCTGAAAGATGGAAGAATCCTCCGGCAGAGTTTGATCTTGAAACTCCTTTTAATTTTATAACGACAAATGATATTATAGGCGGAAACTCCGGAAGTCCTGTTATAAATATTAACGGAGAAGTTGTGGGATTAGCATTTGATGGAAATATACAGAGTCTTCCGGGCAGCTTTATTTTCAGGGAAGAAGAAAACAGGTGTGTTGCTGTTCATTCTGCCGGAATGCTGGAAGCTATAAGAGATATGTACAAAGTTACAAGACTAAGTGATGAGCTTATGAATGGAAAGCTGGCTGAAGAAATGATGGAAGGATCAACTACAGAGTAAGGTATAGGGTATAAAGGTATAGAGGTATAGGAATAAAATTTATGAATTTCCTTATACCATATACCTTTATACCTCTATAACTAAAAAATGTACTGAAGCTGAAAATGTGTTGAGTAATATTGTATTGTATAATTCAAAAAAGTTAAACCATATTCCAATCCCAATCCTATCCTGATACCATTCTGCAGGTTCTCTCTCAAATCAATTCCTGCAAGTAATGAAAGTACAATTCCTAAATCCCACTTATTCCTGTCGCTGTAAATCCGGTCATTTAAAGTAAGTAATCCAAATCCCTGTTCCATATAAAAACTCTCAGTGATGTAATAAGAATAAATTCCTTTTACATAAAAACCCTTAATTGAAGGATAATGTTGCCTGCGGCTTCCCGGCACAATAGAATTGAGATCAGTTGCATATATAAAACCTAATCTTGTTGAAATATAATCTCCGGGACTAAGATAGCCACCAATAAAAACTGAGGAAGTAAAAGCTCCTTCATTTGGTGAGTTTGCAGAAATGAATCCGCCTCCTGCATTTATTCCTGCACTCATTTCTGTTTGTGCAAATGAAATGCTGTACCAAATTATAAAAGCCGTAATAAGAAAAAATTTATTTATCATAATTTCTTTAACCCTCCTGTATCCCCCCTTTCTGAAAGGGGGGAAGAAGGGGGGTTTTAGTACAAATATTAAGTCACCAAAAAAATTTCTTGTAATAATTTATTTAATATCATAATAAAAAAGTAATTCTATTTCATTCTTACCTTAAATAGTTTTAGTATCTTTAAATTGAAAAATAAAAAAGAAACAGGTAGAGTAATGCCCAAAATTTCATATATAAAATTAACGGTGCATCTGGATGATAACAGGATTCCGGAAAAAATTGAATGGGAAGCTACTGAATCAGGTTGGCCGGGGATTAAAGAAGCGAAATCATTTTTACTTTCTATATGGGATAAAGAAGAAAATGCAACTCTCGGCATTGATCTCTGGACTAAAGATATGCTGCTTGATGATATGAATATTCACTTTCACCAGGTTTTTCTTAAGCTGGCTGATACGTATAAAAGAGCAACAAAAAATGTTGAAGCTTCAGATTTGATAAATAAATTTGCTGTTGAGTTTGCAAAAAAATTAGAACTGGATAAAAAAACTGACAAGAGTAAATATTAATGACAAGGCAATCATAATAAAGATTTATTTTTTATTTTGTATAAGACAAAATTATTTTTTCTGATCCTGATTAAATAAATTCTAAGGCAAAATATGGATGCTGAAATTCTTGCCAGGCTTCAATTTGCTTTCACAATAGCTTTCCATTATATCTATCCTCCATTAAGCATAGGTTTGGGTGTCATACTGGTCATGATGGAAGGAATGTATCTTAAAACTAAAAATCCTTTATATGAACAGATGACAAAATTCTGGGTTAAAGTTTTTGCTTTAACTTTTGCAATTGGTGTTGCAACCGGCATTGTAATGGAATTTGAATTCGGAACAAACTGGGCAACTTATTCAAGATTTGTTGGAGACGTTTTTGGAAGTGCACTTGCCGCAGAAGGGATTTTTGCTTTCTTCCTTGAATCCGGATTTCTTGCCCTTCTTGTTTTTGGCTGGGACAAAGTTAAACCGGGAACTCATTTTATATCAACCATAATGGTTTCACTTGGCTCAATGTTCAGTGCAGTTTGGATAGTCGTTGCAAACAGCTGGCAGCAGACTCCTGCTGGTTATCATATTGTTGGCACTGGATTAAATGCCCGTGCAGAGATAACAGATTTTTGGGCTATGGTTTTCAATCCTTCCTCTGTTGACAGACTGCTTCATGTTGTTTCAGGATGCTGGCTTGCGGGTGCTTTTCTTGTTATTAGCGTAAGTTCATTTTATATACTTAAAAACAGGCATCTGAATTTTGCAAAATCTTCTTTAAAAATTGCTTTGCTTCTTGCTTTATTCGCTTCATTATTTCAATTATTTACAGGTCATCAAAGTGCAGTTGGAGTTAGTGAAAATCAACCGGCGAAGTTAGCGGCAATGGAAGCTCATTTTGATTCTTCATCTCCGGGAATGCTGCATCTTTTTGGCTGGGTTGATGAGGAAAATCAAAAAGTAAATCTGGGAATTGGTATTCCGGGGATGTTGAGTTATTTGATTTATGGCGATAATCAAAAACCTGTTAAAGGATTAAATGCTTTTCCTGAAGATGAAACGCCTCCTGTTAATATAGTTTTCCAGGCATACCATCTTATGGTTGCAATAGGATTTTTTCTGATTGCTGTTAGTGTGCTTGGTGTTTTTTTATGGTGGAGAGGAAAGCTTTTCAATCACAGGTGGCTTTTATGGGTTTTTGTCTTAGCAGTTTTAGGTCCACAGATAGCGAACCAGGTAGGGTGGATTGTTGCTGAAGTTGGCAGGCAGCCCTGGATAGTTTATGGTTTGTTAAGAACTTCAGAAGGTTTATCCAAGGCTGTAACAGCAGAACAGATAATGTTTTCATTGATTCTGTTTGCTGTAATCTACTTAATCCTTTTCGCTCTTTTCATTTATTTATTGAATGAAAAAATTCAGCATGGGCCGGAAGAGCCGGAAACAATTGCTTCGGAATATGAAACACAGAAATCTCTTTTTGAAAAGAGAAATATTTGAAAAGTTGAATAATTAAAATATTTATTTCATTTTGTCATTATGAATAAAGATTTGAAAAATATATTATCGGAGTTAAGGAAAATTATTCCATTCATCAGGGAGAAGTATAATGTCGATAGCATTGAGGTTTTTGGTTCCTTTGTAAGGAATGAACAAAAAAATAAAAGTGATTTGGATTTATTAGTTACTTTTTCAGAAACTCCAGGCTTGCTGAAATTTATCGAATTAGAAAATTATATATCTGATAAATTAAATATCAAAGTTGATTTAGTCATGAAAGATTCTCTTAAACCTCTTTTAAAGCGTAATATTTTGAGTGAAGCAATCCGAATATGAAAAGAGATTTTATAGTTTATCTTAAAGATATGATTGACTCTTCTTCAAAAGGAATAAACTTCATTTCTAACATGACCTATGATGAATTTATAAAAGATGAAAAAACACAATATGCATTAATTAGAGCAATAGAAGTTATTGGAGAAGCAAGTACAAAAATTCCCAAAAATATTAAAGATAAGTTTTCTGAAATCCCTTGGCGTGAGGTAAGTAGAATTCGGAGGTTGTCTCAAAAGTAATTATACTGTCACACTGAGCGAAGTCGAAGTGTGAATTACCCCCAAAATGTCAGTCTTCGACTCCGCTCAGACTGACGAACTTGAACTTATGAGACAGCCTCATGATTATTTTGGGATAAACTTGAAAGTAGTTTGGAAAACAGGGACAGAAGATTTGCCAAATCTAAAATCGGGATTACAAAAAATGATTGAATCCATAGAAGAACTAAATTAAATTTATAATATCAACAATGGAATTCACATTCGATCTTAATACTATCTGGTTTATACTAATTGGAGTTCTTCTTGCTGGTTATGCAATTCTTGATGGTTTTGACCTTGGTGTTGGTTCTTTACATCTTCTTGTAAAAAAAGATGAGGAGAGAAGAACTTTAATAAATGCAATTGGTCCGGTATGGGATGGCAATGAAGTCTGGCTTGTTACTAGTGGTGGAGCTTTGTTTGCTGCTTTCCCTGATGTTTATGCAACTGTCTTTTCAGGTTTTTACACGGCGTTTATGCTTTTGCTTTTTGTTTTGATTTTCAGAGCAGTTGCGATTGAATTCCGGAGTAAGCAGGAAGCTAAATGGTGGAGACAAATGTGGGATGTCCTTTTCAGCATTGCAAGTATTTTTATTGCTTTCTTAATGGGAGTTGCTCTCGGCAATATTGTAACTGGTGTTCCTGTCGGTGCAGATAAAGAATTTGCAGGAAGTTTTTTTGGATTAATAACGCCCTATACAGTTTTGGTAGGAATAACAACAACAGCTCTTTTTATGATGCACGGCGCAATTTATCTTGTAATGAAAACCGAAGGAGAAATTCAAAAGAAAGTTAAAGGATGGGTAAACAATTCAATTATCTTTTTTGTTATCTGCTATGTATCCACAACAATGGCTACGTTAATATATTTTCCTCATATGACTCAGCATTTTAAAGATACACCTTTTTTATTTATTCTTGCATTACTGAATATGCTGGCAATAGCTAACATTCCAAGAGAGATTTATCATGGAAGAGAATTTAAAGCATTTCTTTCATCCTGCGCATCCATAGCTGCGTTGCTGGCTTTATTTGCAGCAGGAATTTTTCCCAATTTAGTTAGCTCAACAATTAATCCTGAATACAGCCTCACGATTTACAACGCTGCATCTTCTCAAAAAACATTAAGTACAATGTTAACAATAGCAATTATAGGTATGCCTTTCGTTATAGGCTATACTTTTATTATCTATTGGATCTTCAGAGGGAAAGTAAAGCTGGATAAAATGAGTTATTAGGCTTTAAAATTTAAGAAGAAACTCGTAGCACAGAATATTATTCTGTGCTACAATTTTTAAATAGAATTAATATTTCCAATCGTATACAATGCGACATCTTTAGCTTTTTCTATAGCTTTATCCTGTTCTCTTATTCCAAGAAGTGTAATAATCAGATAATAATTATCCCCTTTAAAAACATGTAACTGATTCCCACCCCAGAATGCAACTTCTCCTATCCCTTCAATATTAGTTACTTCAATTCCTGATTGCTTAAATGAGTTCCTTACATTTTGTATTGTTGCATGATATTCATCTTTAAGAGGTGTTAAACGAATATAAACACTTAAATATATTTTTGTATCTCCTGAATCAGATTCAAAAGAACATTCTGAAAATGAAGCTGTGTTTGCATCTCCTTTTTGGCTTCTTCCTTTTTTAGGATCTTTCATTTTTATATCAAAAATCTTTTCAACTTCCTCTTTATCAAGAAATGAACAGGCATCAATTTCTTTAGGTTCGACAGTTACTTTTTTATCTTGTTTTGGTAATTCAGTCTTTTCTTCTCCGCAATGAAAAAACAAAAAGGAAATAATTAAAAAAACTGTGAGCTGAATAGCTTTCATATAAATCCCACTTTATATATTTAAAAAGAATCTAATCAATTATAGAAACTTTCAAGCTTTTCTATATACCATAAAGGGAAACCATATTCTTTTGCTGGCTGAACAATTCTGTCAATATAAGTCTCTCTTCCATATTATGGCAGATATAACAAAGTGCTGAAACCCATTTATCACCCAAAGTCTGAACCAAAACAGCTTCAGGCTGATATAATTCATTAAAAACTTTTTCTGCATGAGAATAAAGCCTTTTTAATTCTTCATGATCAAGCTGAGTTAAAATTCCATAAACACAATCTTTTGCAGATTTAAAAAGATTAGCATAAGGTTTTATTACAATATCGAAACCGGGTAATCTTGTAGCTTCCCAGTTTTCAAGATAAATGTTTACCTCATTCAATACTTTTAAATTAATATATGAACCATAAAAGAAGGTAAAAACTTTGTACATCATTCGTCTCTGTTTACTGTTTCAGGCGAAAATGCAGGTAAGCAGACAGCTATATATTCTGCGCCTTCCGGCTTTGGTGTGCTGTACTGTACCCATTCTCCTTTTTTTGTTATTACAGCTTCGCCTTCTTTTAAGATGATCTCATCTTTTTCGGTTTTTATGTGAAGTTCACCTTTTAAAACAATTGTGTATTCATCAAACTCAGGTTTTTGTCCCGGTTCAATCCAGCCAGCGGGGCTTTTCATTCTTGCAATGCTTACTTCATTTGTCCTGGAATTTATTCTTCCAATAAACTCCTCAATTATCTTTGGTTTATTTCCTGCTGCTTTTATGATTGATGGAGATTTAATTTTAAGAGGCATATAGTTTCCTTATTTATTAACTGATGTTATGCATAAATTCGTAATCTTAAATCGTAATCATAATCGGATTTAATCGAGTACGATTACGATTTAAGATTACGAGTAAGAACTTTTTCTGCGTAACGTGAGTTATTAATAAAAATCATTTTGAAAAACTAATTCTATAAATAACACCTGCGTGATCATCAGATACTAAAAGAGAACCATCAGGCATAACAAGAAGATCGACAGGTCTTCCGGAAACAGCATCTCCCTGGAGCCAGCCTTCAGCAAATGGTTGATAACTTACAGCTTCATTCCCTTCTAATTTCACTAAAGTAATTCGGTATCCGATTTTCCTGCTTCTGTTCCAGCTTCCATGTTCGGCAATAAAAATCTGATTTTTGTATTCGGCAGGAAACATATCTCCCGTATAAAATCTCATTCCAAGTGCTGCTACGTGCGGCCCGAGTTTCTGTGCAGGTTTAACATACTGGTTAATATCAACACCTTCGCCGAATTCGGGATCAGGAATATCTCCGCCATGCACAAAAGGGAAGCCAAAATGCAAATCTTTCTGCGATGCTCTATTCAATTCATCAGGAGGAACATCATCTCCAAGCATGTCTCTGCCATTGTCTGTAAACCATAATTCATTTGTTTGAGGATGCCAGTCGAATCCAACCGTATTTCTTATTCCATGGGAAAAAACTTCAAGATTGCTTCCATCAGCATTCATCCTCAAAATTGATGCATAGCGTTCATCATCTTCATTAAGGCAGATATTACACGGAGCTCCTACAGGAACATATAACTTTCCATCTGGACCAAATGCTATAAACTTCCAACCGTGGCTATTAGAACCGGGGAAACCATCGTTTACCAAAACAGGATCAGGAGGATTTTTGAGATTGTCCTCAATATTATCATAACGCCAAATTTTACTTATCTCAGCTACGTATAAACTTCCATTTCTGAAAGCAACTCCGTTCGGTTCGTTTAGTCCGCTTGCAACGGTAATTACTTCATCAGCTTTATAATCATGATTTGCATCAAGTATTGCATAAAATTTACCTTCTCTTGTCCCTACAAATAAAACTCCATTTGGACTTAAAACCATTGATCTGGCGTTAGGGACATTATCGGCATAAACTTCTATTTTAAAACCGGGCGGAAGTTTTATGTCCGAAGGACTCCCGGAATTGTTGGGAGTATTTTCATTACAATAAAATGTAAAAGATAAAAACGGTATCGAAATTAAAAGCACTAAGCTTCTTTCAATCATTTTTATATACATAGCTGTCTCCTTTAAATGAGAAATAAAAAATCTATTCAGCAGGCGGCATAATAATCCATAAAATAATATAGACCAGAATTCCAGGGAAACCTGCGCTAAGAATTGAGAGAAGAACATAACCAACTCTTACTAATGTATAATCCCAGCCGAGCCATTCAGCAATACCGCCGCAAACACCGGCAATCATTGCGTTTCTTGATCTTTTAAGCTGCATTGTATTCATAAGGTATAAAAATTCTTAGATAAATGAGCCTACTCTAATTCTTTCCTTAGAGAATTAGATTCGGCTCATAAATATAAATAAGTAGAGGTTTAAATGTCCTGTAAGATTAAGCATAAAAGTAATTTAAGTGAGGCAGCACAAATGAGTTTTATAGCTGAAAATAAAATCGTGTCAAATTACCCCCCCGGTTTTTCAAAAAAAGTTCTTTAGCAATAAATAGAGCACCCATTGCAGGCTGATTTTCCGGTTCTTTAATTATAACATCATTAAATCCTTCCTTAATTTTTTTATTAAGCATTTGTGAAAAGAAATTATCATTTGTTATTACACTGCCGATAAAAGAAACTTCCATAATATTTTGGTTAAGCTTTTCTTTCATAGCCCGGATGTGAGAAATGAGTTCATCTGTTTCTTCATCTACAATCTTTTGGCAAGCTTCATCATCCTTCTTTGCAGCATAAATAACTTGTTCAGCAACTGAGGCAATATCAAAATTATTTTTGTAAACAGCATTGATTAATTTTTCGCTGTCATTAATTTTAAAATGATTCGCAACAAGCTTTGATAGCATCGTCATTTTTCCTCTGCCATCATAAAATTTTGAAAGTTCTGATAAACCTTTTCTGCCGATGCTGTAACCGCTTCCTTCATCACCGATAAATCTTCCAAATCCTCCTACCCTGTGAATTTCTCCTTTCGAATCTTTACCAAACATAATTGAGCCTGTACCTGAAATAAGGATGCTTCCAGGTCTTCCTGGAAAGGCTCCTTCAAGTGCAATTCTTGCATCGCTTACAACTTTGAAATTTTTTATTTCAGCTTTTTTGGATTTAGCATAGATTAAAAAATGCTCCTCTAATCTTTCAGTATCTTCTTTTCTTCCGGCGCCTGCGGTACCCAAAACAACAAAAGCTAAATCTTCAAATCCGCAGTTAAGATTTTTTATGCAGTCTGTTAAAAGATTAAAAATAATTTCAGAAACTTTATCCAATCCATAAACCAGAAAATTTGAAGGTCCGCCCGAAGATTCATAAACAGGATTTCCTTCAATACTTGCTGCAATACATTTTGTTTTTGTTCCGCCACCGTCAATGCCTATGAGATATTTCATATTCAAAAATGATTTTAATATTTATACGAAAATAGGAAAAAATCATAAGTATTGAACCTTCTCATCTTTCATAAAGCAAAAACGTACAAACCCAATTTCTCTAAGAAATTAGGTTTGTTTTAATGATGAATTTTGAAGTCTCATAAAAATTATGTTCTATTTTCGGTATTAATTAGTTATTTTAGGCCTAAACCAAAACTGATCAACTATGAGTTCATTAGAAAAATATTTCCAGCCTTTCAGGGAAAATACGATAGGTTATAATCAAACTTTTATTTCTCCTTATGGAGAAAAGAGAATAAACTATGCCGATTGGATTGCAAGCGGAAGATTATACGCTCCTATTGAAAAAACCATGCTGGAAAAATTCGGACCTTTTGTAGGCAATACACATTCAGAATCGAATGTTACCGGAACAACTATGACTAATGCTTACCACCACGCCCACGAGGTAATAAAGAAACATTGCAATGCGGGACATGATGATGTGATAATTACAGCCGGTTCTGGAATGACTGCATTGATAAATAAGTTCCAGAGAATAATGGGGTTAAAAATTCCTGAACAGCTTAAGGATTATTTCCATTTACCAGAAGAACTTAAGCCGGTTGTGTTTGTAACCCATATGGAACATCATTCAAACCATACTTCCTGGCTTGAAACGATTGCAGATGTAATTCTTATTTCCCCAGATAAAGATGGCTTGGTTGATTTCTATAACTTTGAGAAACAAATTCAAAAATATAAAGGAAGAAAACTTAAGATAGGAGCTTTCACTGCCTGTTCAAATGTTACGGGAATTTCAACTCCCTTTCATAAACTGGCTAAGCTGATGCATGAGAATGGAGGATTCTGTTTTATAGATTATGCCTGTTCCGCACCTTATGTAAAAATAGATATGCATCCGAAAGATCCTCTTGAAAAACTTGATGCTATTTTATTCTCACCTCATAAATTTCTTGGGGGCCCCGGAACACCAGGTGTTTTAATTTTCGATTCCAGCCTTTACCATAATCGTGTACCAGACAATCCGGGCGGCGGTACAGTTGATTGGACAAATCCGTGGGGTCAGCATAAGTTTGTAAATAATATTGAAGCAAGGGAAGATGGAGGAACACCTGCATTTCTTCAAACTATTAAAGCTGCATTGTGTATTCAACTTAAAGAACAAATGGGGATTGAGAATATGAAAAAGAGAGAAGAAGAATTAGTTAAGATTGGATTTGAAGAATTTAAAAAGATAAATGGATTACATCTACTCGCTGATAATGTTGAAGAACGTCTCGGTGCTTTTTCATTCTATGTTGATAATATTCATTACAATCTTATTGTAAAATTATTAAATGATCGTTTTGGGGTGCAGGTAAGAGGCGGTTGTAGTTGTGCAGGAACTTATGGGCATTATCTTTTACATGTTGGACATGATAGATCAAAATATATTACCGATAAAATTGATCAGGGAGATCTTTCTGAAAAACCGGGATGGGTAAGAATGGCAATTCATCCAACTACAACAAATGATGATTTATGTTTTATAATTGATGCAATAAAAGATATTGTAAAGAATATTTCAGTCTATGAAAAAGATTATACCTATTCTTCTACAAAGAATGAATTTTTTAATGTGAATTCCAATGGTAAAGAATTCAATCTCGAAAATTGGTTTAATATATCGGATAAAATAGAATCATCTACTTAATTAATAACATTCGTTTGGCATCTGTAAAATCATTTGCCGTCAACCTGTAAAAATAAATGCCGCTAGCCATTTTTTGTGCATTAAAGTTTACTTCATAACTCCCCGCCTTTTGATTTTCATTTACTAAAGTTTTTATCTCATTTCCCAAAATATCAAATACCTGTAACTTAACTTTACTCTCCTGGGCAAGTTCATATTTAATTATTGTAGATGGATTAAATGGATTGGGATAGTTTTGATATAACATGAATTTATCCGGTATATAATTATCCACAATATCTTCATCAACAAAAACAACGGCTCCAAGAGAGAGTAATGCATTTCCCAAAAGTTTACGGGCACTGTCTCTTTCCATATAATACAAAGGGAAATGAAAATAAAATACCTTTGGCAGGAAAGTTCTTCCAGCTACAGGCATATTATGGAATGAAGAACCCTCCGAAGAAATATAATTATATAATGGAATCCCCTGTTCTTCCGGTATAGCGGTAGAGACAAAGGATTTAATTACATCCATACTGTGAAGTTTTCCTCCAAGTATAGAAATTTTTATGCTGTCAACCATAATGTCGGGAAAATTTTCATCAAGACTTTCAGCACCTTTAAAATCTACCTGGGTTGTTGTTGAAGATAAGATTGTATCTATATAAAAATGATCCCGAACATAAGACCCTGGGGGAAATATAGTTGTGGTTTGGTCAATTCCTGTTAATGCGGAGGACAACTTCCAGCCGCTGAAAACAGCTTTACCCCCTGATTTCAGATATTGGCGAACGACATCCGAATCGTTAGCAATATTACCACCAAGAACATCTGAATGCCAGACTATTGGAGAATAAACACTGAGATCAGAGTCATCTATTTTTATATTTTGAAGAATAATATCCCACTGCCCCTGCACGGTAAAATCCTGTAAAAGAAAGTTATAGAAATTATCTACAGTTGTATCTCGGGGAAAAAGTTGCGCACCAAAACCGTTTCTTGATGCATCAACTATAAAAACCCCAAGATCATGTGTAGCTAATCTTCCTTTTTTTGATAATGAAAGTTCTCCTCCATTACCATCATTATCAACTCCCTGAATTTTATAATAATAAAAAGTATGTGTATTAACAGACAGATCAGAATATTGTAAAACAGTTTCGTCTGTTGAATCTAATACCGCATAAGGGCCGTTTTCGTCAGTTGCTTTTAGAATTCTGTAACGATTAATATCAAGCTCAGGATTTGGAGACCAATGAAGATTAATTCTATCCTGTTCAGAATCTGATTCAAAGTTTTGAGGTGCGGACGGATTTATTCTTGGAGTTATTAGAATCTCAGATGAGAATACACTTTCATAACCACCTGAATCTACTGCTGATATACTTATATATATTGATGCATCAGGAGTAAGGTGTGTGATTATGTATTCATTAACATTACCAACATCAATTAGATTTTTGTAAAATAAAGAATCGTCATCCCTAACAGCAACTCTATACCCGGCAAAGTCAGGTTCGTTGTTAGTATTTGTCCACTGAACAAGTATTTCGGTTCCGGTGCCTGCATCAAAAACCTGGGGCTGATTGGGAGTTTTAGGTGCAAGCGCCAGATTAGTGAGACAAGCAGCATTTAATCTTGCCACCCTTGTATTAAATGATAGAGACATATGCTCAAGCAGATCTTCCATTGTGTGCTGGTAATTAAGATTTTCAAATCTTTCTGTAAATCTTATGGCAGTAAAACCTGCTTCCTGGAAAGATTGATGATCTCCACCTCTACTTGGACGATCAACTAAAGGGATTAAATGAACTGTAAAGCCTGTAAGAAAATTTTCGCCAATTAACTTCATCAATCTGGAAAGCTGTCTGTGAGTTGTATTTTGTTCCAAGCTTGAAAAACATCTTATTCCCATACTATCTGTTTGACCATCTTCACCAGTAATATTCCCAACAATATCGTTATTAAGCATTCCATCAATTTGTAAATTATTTTGGCTTGCCCATTGAGCATAAGCTTCACTTCCAAGAAGACCTTGCTCTTCGCCCGTAACACACATAAAAATAATAGTTGCATCAAACTGGTATTGGCTCATAATTCTTGCAAGCTCAATAGAAACCGCGCAGCCGGAGCCATCATCATTTACACCATGGGCAAGGCCTGTAACGTCGGAAAGTTCTGTATTCCGTGAATCTAAGTGCCCGCTGATTACAAAAATTCTATCCTGCGACTGCGGCATTGTCCCAGGTAGAATTGCCATAACATTTCTGTGCAGTCCATTAGAAAGCATAAAATCAAAATATTGCGGCTGCAAAGCCCCACCTGAAGCGCTTGAGAATTCCTGGAATTTACTATACACCCATCGTCTTGCGGCACCTATCCCTGTGGTTTCGGAGACAGTATCCGAATTTGTATGCCTTGTAAAAAATGAAGCCATCTTTACAAGATAGCTCCTTATGCTGTCTTCAGATACCTGAGACATTATCTCATTAATGAGATGTGTGCTATTAACCTTAGACTGATTTTGATTTGGTAAACTGCCGCTTTGTGCGGAAATTTCTACAGAAAGAAGTGATATAAGCAAGATAAGCAGATAAAAATTTTTCATACTTATCTCTCGTTTATTTATTAGTTATTTCAAACTATTAAACAAAATAGAATTTCTTATCGGGAAATATTTTAATATTTAAAATCTCTTATTACCTTATCCACTTCTTCCTTCGAAATACCTGTTCCATACATTTCTTTTTTGTCAGTTTTTTTTTGCTGTTGTTCTTTATAAGGCAGGTAAGAATCTTTAATTGGTCTGTTTCCTGCTCGTGCCTTTAATCTTTCTTCAATCTCTTTCATAAAGCTGCTTTGTGTAGTTGGTATATGAGATAATTCCGGAGTTGAAAATGATGTTACACTTTCTCCTTTATTAACAGGGTTAGTTTCAAAGGCAAGACTTTTAATATTCATCAGATGTTTTGCGGAAACATTATCTGAAATGATTGAACCTCCCCAGGTTCCAGGTCCTAAAGTCATTGATGGAGTTAATGCAGTCGTGTAACCTATAGCTCCGATTGAAGCAACTGTATTTACAAGAATTCTGAATGCGGGTTTTTCAAGAGCAAATTTCATAATGATAGGCTGATCATTTGAATGAATAACCATTGTATGCCCGATGCCGCCGAATCTTAAAAGATCAATACACTTATGACATCCTTCAAGCCATCCATCAACTGTATAAAAAGCAAGAACAGGAGATAATTTTTCTATTGATAAAGGCTCACTCTTTCCGACTTCTATACATTCTGCTAAAAGAACCTGAGTATTTTCCGGAACAGTAAACCCGGCATACCTTGCAATATAAGATGCCGGTTTACCTACAACTTCTGGATTGATCCTGAAATTTGTTTGTATAGCTTTTGCGAGCTTTTGTTTCTCTTCACTATTTACAAAATAACATCCTCTTTCTTTTGCTTCCTCTACAACTTTTTCTTTAAGAGCACTATCAACAATTATTGCCTGTTCTGAAGAACATAATGTACCGTTATCGAATGTAGTTCCATAAATAATATCTGCAACAGCTTTTTTGTAATTAGCGGTTCGTTCAATAAACGCAGGAACATTTCCAGAACCAACTCCATAAGCCGGCTTACCTGCACTGTAAGCAGCCTTAACCATTGGATTGCTGCCTGTTGCAAGAATAATATCAATATTTCTATCGTGCATTAAAGCTTCAGTTCCTTCAATGGTTGGGGCTGACATACATTGAATCAATCCTCTTGGTGCGCCTTCTTTTTCTGCTGCATCGGATAATACTCTTAATGCTTCTGCAGTACAGTTTGCTGCTTTCGGATGAGGGCTTACTACAATTCCGTTCCTGCACTTTAAGGAAATAAGAGCTTTATACATCGCAGTTGAAGTTGGATTTGTTGAAGGTACCAATGCACAAACAACTCCCATCGGTACTGCAATCTTTATGACTTTCCCATTCTGCTCGCTTCCAATAACACCAACTGTTTTTAAATCTTTGATTGATTCATAAACATTCTTTGTTCCGAATTGATTTTTAATAACCTTATCCTGCCATTTACCAAATCCTGTTTCTTCTTGAGCCATCTTAGCAAGTCTTTCAGATTCTGCGTAACCTGCTTCTGCCATTGCTTTAATAATCTTATCGACCTGTTCCTGGGTAAAGAATTGAAATTCCTGCTGGGCTTCTTTTGCTTTTCGGGCTAAGTCGCGCGCTTCCTGTATTGATTGAAGGTCTTTATCGAGCTGCATAAATATTTCCTTGAGAAGATTTGAAATGTAATATATTTAAAGGAAAGAAGAATGTAAAATCAGAATTGACGAAGCTGTCTCAAAAGTAATTTTTCTGTCACACTGAGCGGAGTCGAAGTGTGAATTTTCTCCAAATGTCAGTCTTCGACTTCGCTCTGACTGACAAACTTGAGTTTTTAAAGCAGCATCCTTTTTTCTTAAAATTCTGAAATAAATCCGGAATGAAAAATTAATTTTTTATAGAATTTCTTTTAATCTTTGCAACCCTGTTTTACTTACTGGAAGCTTTGTATCATCTTTAAGAATGACTCTGTAAGAATCTTTCTCATATAATTCCATCTGTTTTATAGTATTTATATTTATTATTGAAGACCTGTGAATTCTTATGAACATATTCGGATCAAGATGGTCTTCAAAAAACTTCATTGTTTTCTTTTTCATAAATTTTCCCCCTTCAGAATGTATTTTTACATAATCATCCTGTGCCTCAAGCCATTTCAATGTCTCAACAGGAATGATAGTTATTTTTGATCCATCTTTAACCACGACTCTTTCGAGTAATTCAGGCTGCTGGTCTTCAATTAGCTTATCAACATTTTGTTCATTAGAATTTTTATGCTGAATTCTTTCAACGACTTTATTTAATGCTTCGTTAAATCTTTCCTCGGAAAAAGGTTTTAAAAGATAATCAACAGCATTTACTTCAAAAGCTTTAATTGCATAGTTATCAAAAGCTGTAATGAAAATTATTGCAGGCTGTTCGTCCAGAAGCTCAAGCATTTCAAACCCATTTAGCTTCGGCATTTGTATATCGAGAAAAACAAGATCAGGTTTCTTTTCTGTTATCTCCTTAACAGCGTCAAATCCATTTGAGCATTCAGCGATAACATCTATGTCATCTTTATCAGAAAGATATTTTTTTATTATCTCGCGTGCGAGATGTTCATCATCTACAATACCATATTCCATATACCTTATACCTTATACCACTATTATTGGGATATAAATCATTACAGAAAATAAATTTTTCTCTTTATTAATATTAATTAAATCTTTCTGATTGTATATCAGCTCCAGCCTGTTTTTAATATTAGTTAATCCTATACCGGTTCCTGATTTAGCCGAAGGTTCACCATCAAAATTATTTTCAACTTTAATCTCCATAAAACCATTTTTAATTTTAGCAGAAAGATTAAGAGTTACTTTTTCAAGCGCCACATAAACTGCATGCTTAATGGCATTTTCAAATAAAGGTTGAAGTATCATACTTGGAACTTTTATTTTCAAACATTCATCATCTATCTCTTCAGCAAACTCAAACTTATCTTCAAATCTAACTTTTTCTATTTCAAGATAAAGGCGGATATTTTTTAATTCCTCAGTTAAGTTAGTTGTCTGCTTCTCATTACTTGCAAGAGTATAACGAAGAAAATCTGCCAGCTTTAAAATCATGCTTCTTGCCTTATCAGGATTTATTACTGTCAAAGCACTCATCGAGTTAAGACTGTTAAAAATAAAATGCGGATTGATCTGGAATTTAAGTGATTTAAGCTCTGCCTGAGTTACAAGATTTCTCAATTCAGCTTCATTAATAATTCTTTCCTGGTAATTAGCATAATAAATTATCAGGTAATAAAATGCAGTAAAGAGAAAGTAATAAAGAATTCCAACCACTATTTTCCATGGAAGAATTTTCAAAAAAAGATCAGAATAAGTTTCATTAAAGCCAACTACGGAGTTTACAAGATAGTAACCTATAGCAAGCCAAAGAGCTGTAATAAAGATTCCGCCAAAAACATGACTTAAAAAGATTTTGATAACAGGATTATTCTCAAATGAAATATATTTTGCTGAATACCAATAACTTATTCCGAGTCCCGGCAAAAAAATATTTATCAGCAGGTTATCAGCAAGAGCATATTTCAGTTCTAACCCGATACCTAACGAAAGATTTGCCTGGTAACTTGCAAGAACTCCCAGCCAGATAAGGAGGTATATAGTTAAATTTTCCCTGTTCTTTAATATTGGATGAGCGGCCATCTTAGTTTAGCTGTAAATGCTTTTTATTTCTCCACCGCCAAAGATGGCAACGCCTTTGATTACCAGTGTTTTGGATCTGTCAATTTCCAGGTTTGGTATTTTATGAGACTTGTTTGAAAATCCGCCGAACAAAGGAGTAACATTCAACTGAATATTCCACTCTTTTGGAACGATGATGGTTGTTCCGCCAAAGATGGCAACAATATCAATTACGTTCATTCCTTCAGCAAGTTTGCAATTGCTAAGATCTATTTCTGATCCGCCGAAAATTGCAGTAATGCTTCCGCCTTTAAAATTATCTGAGTTAACAACTTTATTTCCTCCGCCGAAAATTGCAACGTCTTCAATCATGTCTTTATCAATTTTTTCTTCAATGTACTGTTTGTATTTATCACTTTTTCTCTGGGTATGCTTGAAGATAACATAGATACCTAATGAAATTAAAAGTACAGGCAGAACCAGGTTTGGACCATAATTAATTTCCGGAAATATTCTTGGCAGCAGAAAAAATATTCCAACTCCTGAAAGTATTCCTCCTAATATTTTTTTAGAAGAATTTATCAGGATTAGTATTCCAACAATAGATAAAAAGAAAGGGAATGAAAAAATTGTATGAGTTATTTCGAAGCTTATCAAATCGAGTGTATGAAAGAGGAATAAGAGACCAAAAAGAATAAGTATTATTCCAACTGTTAATCTCTTATTTGGATTCTGATATGTATGATGCCTTCCTGGGCACATTATAATCTCCTGTTTGAATATTTTTTATCAAAACATAATCAACTCAATGGCAATAGTAAAAAGGATTTCGGTGAAATGAGGTTTTAGGTAGGTGAAAAATCAGTTAAATAGACGTCACCCCAAAATTAAAAGCGATAAAGGGAGCCAAGTAATAATATTTTTTAATCAGTAAAATCTTTTAAGAATAGAAATTGCCATTTTATGATCCATATCTGCTGCTATTTGAAAATCTTCTTTGGCTTCCTCTTTTTCATTTAAATAAAATTTAGCTAAACCTTTTTGGAAATATCCATCCGGTTCATAGAAAAAATATTCTAAATATTTTGATAGATCTACCTTGACTTCTTCAAAGAATTTTATTTTTAATTCTACTAAACCTCTGTAATAATAAAGCTCGTAATCATTTGAATCTTTCTCTAAGGCAGCATTCAAATCTTCAAGTGCACCTGTGTAATCCCCATCTTTATATTTTACAATTCCATCTGATTTATAATTTGGCTTAACAGGATCGATTATAGGTGCGGGTCGATTGGGAGAATCAAAATAAATCGGTTCTTTAATTATCATTCCACAAACAGGTTGTTTATAAGGCGGCCTACCGGGAATATAAGGATTAATTTTCTCTTTAACAGGAGAGAGATATTTTTCTTTAGGAGTCTCCTTTTCTTCAGGACTTCTGGGTTTATTTCTATCACCATTATCCGGTAATCGTGTTTTAATCCTGTCATCAATTATTTTACCTTTTGTTCTCTTTGACCAAAAGAATTTACTGGCAGAATGAAAGAAATTAAGATAATTAATAAGGTGATTAATACTGTATGTTTTGTTTGTATAACTTCTCCAATAGCTATAATTAAATCATCAAGTCATCCAAAATTGTACCTTAAATAAATTCATATTAGAAAAAAAAAGAATAGTATTGATTTCGGATTTGTATAGTTTAATAAACTACAGAGAGCTTTTTCGTAGTCAATTACTGTAAAAAAATAGTTATATTTGGCAATTATTTAATGAATATTCATGGTTTCTCTTGTCTAAAGAAAAAATTCTTGTAACCTCGGCTTTACCTTATGCAAACGGACCAATTCATCTTGGACATTTAAGCGGGGCTTATCTTCCTGCTGATATTTATGTCCGATACAAAAGATTAAAAGGTAATGATATAATCTTTATCTGTGGTTCGGATGAACATGGTGTTCCGATTACAATTACTGCTGATAAGGAAGGTGTAAATCCACAAGTAATTATTGATCGTTATCATGAAATAAATAAAAAAGCATTTGAGCAGTTCGGGATGAGCTTTGATAATTATTCCCGCACAAGTCTTCCCATTCATCATGAAACTGCAAAGGAATTTTTTCTTGAATTTTATAACCGCGGAATCCTGATTGAAAAAAAGACAAACCAGTTTTATGATGAAAAAGCAAAAATGTTTTTGCCTGACAGATATGTTGAAGGAACCTGTCCACGCTGCGGAAATGAGCAGGCAAGAAGCGATGAATGTGAAAACTGCGGTTCACTTTATGACCCATCGGAATTAATAAATCCAAAAAGTAAAATAACAGGTGAGACTCCCTCGTTAAGAGAAACATCCCACTATTACTTTCCTCTTGGTAAATACCAGCCTGCACTTGAAAAGTATGTTAATGAAATGAACGAAAAATATGGATGGAAAGATAATGTGCTGAAATATTGCCGCGGCTGGTTTAAGGAAGGTTTAAAAGACAGAGCGATTACACGTGATTTAGATTGGGGAATAAAAGTTCCGGTTGACTCTGCTGCAGGTAAAGTAATTTATGTTTGGTTTGAGGCGGTGCTTGGTTATATCTCTTCGACAAAAGAATATTCTCAGAAAAAAGGTGAACCTGATTTATGGAAAAAATACTGGCAGGATCCCAAAACAAAATATATTGCTTTTATAGGAAAAGATAATATTGTGTTTCATACAATAATTTTCTCTGCAATCCTGATGGCATGGAATGAATCCGGTAAAGAGCAATATTGCCTTCCGCAAAATGTTCCGGCAAATGAGTTCCTGAATTTTGAAGGAAAGAAATTTTCAAAGAGCAGGAACTGGGGAATAGATGTAATAGATTTTTTGAAATTATTTCCAGCCGATCTTTTACGCTATACACTAGCAGCTAATTTACCAGAAACAAGAGATACAGATTTCTATTGGAAAGAATTCCAGGCAAGAAATAATAATGAGTTGGCAGATATATTCGGAAATCTTATAAACAGAACTTTCACTTTTGTTCATAAACATTTTGATGGAAAAGTTCCTGCAAAAGGAATAACAGAAAAAATAGATGATGAAATGCTACAGTTAGTTTCAGAATATCCTTCCAAAGTTTCTTCTTTGTTTGAGAATTATAAGATTAAGGAAGGTGTTCTTGAAATAATGAATCTTGCCCGGGCAGGAAATAAATATTTTAATGATAGTGAACCCTGGAAGACTGTAAAATCAGATAATGAGAAATGTGGAACGACACTTAATATTTGTTTGCAGGCAATTTATACTCTGGCTGAATTATTTTATCCTGTAATTCCTTTTTCATCTGAAAAAATATTTGAAAGGTTGAATACAAAACCAGTTAACTGGAATGAATGCGGGAAAAATAATTTAGCTGAAGGGCACGAACTTAACCAGGCAGAAATACTCTTTCCAAAAATTGAAGATGAAATAATAGAGAAGCAAATGGAAAAATTGCAATCTCAACCGGCATCAGTTGAAGCTGAAGAAAAAATTTCTTATGAAGATTTTATGAAAACTCATCTGAAAGTTGCTGAGGTAATTGAAGCCGTGAAAGTTGAGAAAAGTGAAAAGCTTCTTAAACTCAAAGTGAAAGTAGGAGATGAAGAGAGACAGATAGTTGCTGGGATTGCAAAATCTTATTCACCTGAAGAGATGATTGGTAAGAAGGTTGTTATTGTTGCCAATCTAAAACAGGCAAAACTAATGGGGCAGGTATCCGAGGGTATGATACTCGCAGCCGAAAAAAAGGAGGGTAAATTAGAGGTTCTTACTCTTTCAGATTTGGTGGAAAGTGGAACAAGGGTTAAATGAGAAAGATTTGCACATCATAATGTTATTAGCATAACTAAAAAAATAAAAATTTTATAACTACTTTACCTTGATTTTCAAGGCTGGTGTAACTAAACTTATCAGCTAAAAATGTAAAAAATAAGGAGTTAATAATGATTCGTCGGGTGATTTATCTATTCATTACAGGCTTTGCAGTATTATTAAGTTCCTGCACTTCAGAGCATTCCAATATTGTCCTTGCCAAATATGGTGATTACAATATTACTATGACCGAGTTTGAAAAAGCATATGCTAAAAATGTCGGAAATTATGAGAAGGCAAAAGAGGACAGCTTAAATAAAAAGAAAAACTTTCTTGATCTTTATCTTAATTTTAAAATGAAACTAAGAGATGCTCTTGTAAGAAACTATGACAGCGATTCTTTACTCTTAGCTGAACATACAGATTATAAAGAGAAAGTTGGTGTAACATATCTTCTTGAGAAAAAATTAGTTGAGCCCTCAGTAAAAGAATTGTATGAAAGAAGAAAATGGGAATACAGGGCAAGCCATATTATGTTAAGAACAGGCCAGGGTAATGATGAGGAAGCAAGGAAACTTGCCGAATCCATCTTTGACAGTATTAAAGCTGGTGCAAGTTTTGAAGAGATGGCAATGAAACATTCACAGGATCAGTTCTCTGCACCAATGGGCGGCGATCTTTTTTATATAACAGCCGGTTTGCTGCCAATTGAATTTGAAGATGCAGTCTATAAAACCGAACAGGGACAAATAAATCCGGAAGTTCTTCAAACAAAATTTGGTTACCATATAATTAAAGTAACTGAAAAACAGGAAAGAATTCCTGCTATTCAGGCAAGCCATATTTTAATTGATTTTAAAAATGAAGCTGGTGAATTAGATACTGTAGCAGCAAAAGAAGAAGTTGATTCTATACTTGCATTGGTACGCGGAGGTGAAGATTTCTCAAAACTCGCATCGGAATTTTCAGAAGACCCGGGGTCACAGGTAAAGGGAGGAGACCTTGGATTTTTCGAAAGAAGAATGATGGTAAAAGAATTTGATGAAGCTGCTTTTAATCTGGATACAAACCAGGTTTCAGATGTTGTAAAAACTAATTTTGGTTTTCATATAATAAAGCTTACCGGGAAAAGACCTTATCCATCTTATGAGGAGGATAGAGATAATCTGAAAAAGATGTTTGAGAGACAAAGTTATCAAATTAAGCGTGAAGAATTTATCAACAACATTGGCACAAAATACAATTACCAGGTTAATGAAGAGACTGTAAATTATATCCTTGCAAATAGTGACTCCGTAAAACTTGATAGTGAACATCCAAAGCTTCAGGAGTTTAAAGATAAAACTCTCTTTACTTATGCAAATAAATCTGTAACTGCTGCAGAATTTTTTGAGAAACTTGTGGATAAAAAAGATTATCATAAAAAGATAATTACTGAAGATATGCTAAGAGGTGCAGTTAAAGCTGTTAGGGAAGATTATCTTTTAAAAGAAGAAGCTTTAAGTCTTGAAAAAACAGATTCACAATTTGCAGATCTAATGGACGATTACAGAAACGGAATTTTTATCTTCAAGCTGCAGGAAGAAGAAGTCTGGAATAAGATTGCAATAGATAGTGCAAAGCTAAATCAATATTATCTTACAACTAAAGAAAATTATAAATTTCCGGATAGAGTTAGCTTTGTTGAAATATTTTCGGCAAAAGATTCAGTTATAAATTCTTATTATGCACAATTGCAGGCTGGGATTAGTTTTGATTCGTTAGTTTCTCATACCGAAAGACCGGCTATGAAAGACAAGGGTGGTGTTTATCCTCTTGATGCTGTTAAAAAATCACCTCTCTATGAAGAGGCAAACAAACTCGAAAAGCCAGGAGATTATTCAAAGCCTATCAAAGTAACAGGAGGCTTTGCTATTATTAAGCTTATTGAAAAGGACCCTGCAAGGTTAAAAACGTTTGAAGAAGCAAGAGCTGAGGTTGCCGGTGCCTTCCAGGAAAGTGAAAGTAAAAGACTCGAGAACGATTATCTTGAAAGATTAAACAAACGATATGAACCGGTTGTTTATTATTCAGAACTTGAAAAAGCATTTGTGGAAAAGAAATAATCTTTTCCCGACTTGTGTTGTGATGGTTCCCAACTTGGTTTTATTAACCGCAGTCGTTATAACAGGCTGCGGTAAAGAACCTGATAAGAAAGATTATGTTGCACGCGTAAATGATTCATTTCTTACCAAAAATGATCTTGAAGAAATATCAGACACTTCTTTTGGAAATAATTTCTATAGAAGCGAAATAATAAGAAACTGGATTGATGAAGAACTCTTATTCCAGCAAGCCATAAGCGAAGGTATTATTGATGAAGAAGAATTTAAAAGAATAATTAATAATTCGCAGAGGGAGCTTGCAGGTGTTCTTCTGCTTAAACAGGTTTCAGATCAATATGAATTTGATTACAACAAAGATGATCTTGAAAAATTTTACCAGTCATATAATGAAGAATTCAAACTTACAGGTGATGCTTATCTTCTGAACATTGCTGAGTTTTCAAATGAAGATGAGGCAATTGATTTCCGAAATTCTGTTCTTCAAAATGAGTGGCAAAAGGTTATTGAATCAGCTAAACATGATGATATCCTCAAAAAACAGGACAATATATTGCTTGGTGAGAATGAAATTTATCCTTTGTCGGTCAGGAATATTCTTCAGGAATTATATCCGCAGGAAGTAAGCATTGTGATAAATACAGATACTACTAAGTACACAATTATTCAGGTGATAGAAAAATACATTGAGGGAACAATTCCTCCTTTTGAACTTATAAAAGAAAAAGTTGAAAAAAGATTTGTATCGCTTGAAAAAAGAAAATTCATTAATGAGTATATAAAAAAGCTTTATGCTGAAAATGAGATTGAAGTAAAAAACCAGGATAACAGATGAAATTGAAATTGATTTTTTGTCTCGCCATTCTTTGCACAACCATTTATTCCCAGGAAGTAATAGATAAGATTGTTGCAGTTGTTGACGATGAAGTAATTCTTAAAAGTGAACTTGATTTCCAGGTAAACCTTCTTGCTACACAAAGAAATGTTGATCCGAATTCTGCTGAATTTAAACAGGCAGTACTTAATTCGTTAGTTGAAGAGAAATTAGTTTTTGCGCAGGCAAATCTTGATTCTATTGTTGTTTCTGATGAGGAAGTAAACCAGAGAATTGATTACCAGGTTGATATGTTCATTCAACAGTATGGCTCGCGTGAAAAAGTTGAGGAGATTTATGGAATGAGCATAGAAAAAATTAAACGTGAGATGAGAGATGATGTAAGAAAAAACTTAATGGTGCAGCGTCTCCGTGAAAAGAATTTTGCAAATGTTGAAGTATCAAGGCGTAAAGTTGAAGAATTCTTCGGGAAATATAAAGACAGTTTGGGTGTAATTCCTGAAAAAGTAAAAATCTCGCACATTTACAGAAATCCTCAGGCATCTGACGAAGTAAAAAAGCAGTCCCTCCAGCTCGCACAAGCAATACTCGATTCTATTAAAGCAGGAACTGATTTTTCGGGGATGGCTAAAAGATATTCTGAAGATCCGGGCAGCGCCGCACAAGGCGGTGATCTTGGGTTTGTTAAACGCGGTGTCTTTTATCCTGAATTTGAATCTGCTGCATTCTCTCTTGAAACAGGAGAGATGTCAGATGTTGTTGAATCTCCCGCAGGATTTCATATTATACAGCTTATAGAAAAAAGAGGTGAGTCACTACATACAAGACATATTCTTATCAAAATAAAAACTGACGATAAGGCTGATCTCAAAACAATTGATTTTCTCTCTGAGATACGTGACAGTTTATTAAAAAAGCAGGGTACTTTTGCAGAATATGCAAAGAAGTACAGTGAGGATAAGGAGACTGCGGTTTTCGGAGGTGAGCTTGGAACTTTTTATATGAACCAGCTTGATAAAACTTTACTCGATGCAGTTTCAAAACTTAAAGAAGGCGAAATAAGTTTTCCGAGAAGGATTGAATACGCACCCGGGAATTATGGTTATCATATAGTTTATCTTGAAAGCAGAGTTCCTCAGCATAAAGCAAGCCTTGAGCAGGATTATAGTGAGATAAAAAGAATTGCTGATGAATATAAGAAACAGGAAAAATACCAGGAATGGATTGGAGAACTGAAAGAAAAAATTTTCTGGGAAGTTAGAATATAAATCGTAGCACAGACCTGTCTGCCGACAGGCAGGTTATTAAATCTGTGCTTGAAGTACTGAATGGCTGAATGTATGAATGGCTGAAGGAACAAAAATATTAATCATTCATTCACATTCATCCATTCAATCAATCATTCATACATAAGAAATCAGGAATTTTAATTTGAAAAATAATGTTGAAACTCAGGATGATGTTAAATTAGTCGAACAATTAAGTTCAACTGTTAAAAATATTAAGAATGAAATTGCCAAAGTAATTGTTGGGCAGGATGAAATAATAAACCAGCTTTTAATCTCTCTTTTTGCAAAAGGACATTGTCTGCTCATTGGTGTTCCGGGACTTGCAAAAACACTTCTTATTAAAACTCTTGCTGAAGTTATGGATTTAAAGTTCAGCAGGATACAATTTACTCCCGACCTTATGCCAAGTGATATAACCGGAACAGAAATAATTGAAGAAGATGCAATTACCAAGAAAAGAAATTTTCGTTTTATATCAGGACCAGTTTTTGCGAATGTTGTTCTTGCAGATGAGATAAACAGAACTCCTCCTAAAACCCAGGCAGCACTTCTTGAAGCTATGCAGGAACACAGGGTAACTGCTGCAGGAGTAACCTATACACTCGATGAACCTTTCTTTGTGCTTGCAACACAAAATCCCATTGAACAGGAAGGAACTTATCCATTACCTGAAGCTCAGTTAGACAGGTTTATGTTTAACCTCTGGCTTGATTATCCTTCTTTTGAAGAAGAAGTAAAAGTTGTGCAGACAACAACAAGCCAGTATCTTCCGGAGTTAAGCAAAGTTCTTAATGCGGAAGAGATAATTAATTTTCAGCAGCTTGTAAGGAGAGTACCTGTTGCAGATAATGTAATAGAGTTTGCAGTTAAGATTGCAAATATGACACGACCTGCAAACGGACACTCGCCACAATTTATTAAAGACTGGATTACATGGGGTGCTGGACCAAGAGCTTCTCAATACTTAATACTTGCAGCAAAAACAAGAGCAGTAATAGAGGGAAGATTCACTCCGAACATTGATGATGTAAAAACTGCAATGGTTCCCGTCCTCCGCCATAGGATCATTACAAACTTTAACGCCGAAGCCGATGGAATTACTTCTCTTGAAGTGATAAATAAGCTGATGAAAGAAGTGAGTTAATTCTCTTTTCTTAATCTTACTCGTACTCGTAATCATAATCTTACTCGGATTTATTGCGTTTTCTTCGACTTGATCAGGTTGGTGAATACCGCTTAACAATTCACTACACACTATCCGAAGAATCAAAGTCTTATATATTGATGGCTGATTATAAAGTCGAATATTAAATCCAATCTAATAGAACTAACTCTAAGGTTGTATGATTTATATCTTAGTCTTCGCCTCAGCATTAGTATAGGAAATAATATTTTGTTAAGATAGATTTGCATTAAAAGTTTATTGCTGAAATGAAAAAATCTTTCTTAACATCTATATTAATTTCCTTCCTGCTTCTTCTCCCTCTCTCAGCTCAGAATAAAGATTTTATTAAAGGTATTGATGTTTCTGCTTTAAATCAGATTGAAGATAATAATGGTATCTATTATGAAAATGGTGTTCCGGGAGATGCATTAAACATCTTTAAAAATAATGGAATTAATTATATAAGGTTGAGAATATGGCATACAACTGAAGATGGTTATACAAATCTTGATAAAATTTTATTAATGGCAGCGAGAGTAAAAGCGTTGGGT